>JBKOZZ010000107.1:0-6332 GCA_046726155.1 Acidobacteriota bacterium | reverse complement strand
GTAATCGGTGAAGCTGGCGCCGAAGTTCAGACCGGCGCTCAGGTCAGCGCCACCCACGCCCGTGGCCGTGCCAGTCAGGCTGTGTGGATTGGCATCATAGACGCCGCTGTAAGGAGTGATGTTGATGGTGGCGTCGGCCTTGTTGATGGTGATCGAGTTGGTCGGCGCGGTTCCATTGTCGTAGTTGCTGTCGCTCGACGTGAAGGCTGCGCTCACCTGATATGGAGTGGCCGAGGCGTCGGTCGGCGCCGTGCTGTTGCCCGGCGGCGTATAGGTGTAGCTGAAGCTGCCGCTTACCGGCGTCACTCCGTCAACACCCAGGGCTGTGCCGGTGGACGCGTGCGGGTTGCCGTCGTAGGTGAAGGTGCCGCCCGTCGTGCTCAAGGTCGGGTGCGCAGCCGTGATATGCCCAGCGCCGCCGGCGGTGGTGGGCAATGTGTAGTTGCTTGCCGTCGTGCCCACGCCCGGTGTGAAATCGCCAGGTGCGAGGCTGGTCGTGACCGTAGTCGCCAACGCCACGTTCGCATCGTTATATGAGCCCGTGGTCTTGGTTACCGTGAAGCTATCGCTACCAACCAAACCCGACAGGCTGAAGTTGGCTGACGTCAGCGTCGCGCTGGTGTTGCCGTCATAGGTCTTAGTCGGATTGCCGATGATCGATGCAGTCAGCGTCTTGGGGTTCACTGTCAGAGTGGCAGCGCTGGAGTTCACCGTGCCGCAAGTGTTCGTGAAGGCGGCGCGGTACTGTGTTCCTGTTTGCGAAACTGTCGGGGTCGTGATGGTCAGCGGTGAGGTGGTCGCACCACCGACGTTGCTCCAACTACCGCCGCCATTGGTGCTTACCTGCCATTGCAAACTTGGTGTGGGCGTGCCCGTGGCTGACGTATTAAACGTCGCATTGCTACCGTAAGTGACGGTTTGGTTTGATGGCTGAGTTGTAACTGCCGACGCAGTGCATGAAGGCGTCAGCGTGAAGTTTACGGTAACAGTTCCACCATTCGACACACTTACACCGGTAATAGTTTGCGGAGAAAATCCCGGCGCAGACGCAGTGATGTTACAGGTAGCACTGGTACCAGGAAAGTTAACGTTATTTAGTGAGTACACACCGCTAGCATTCGTAGTAGTAATTGTTGCGTCACAGCTGTTGCTTACCGTGGCCCCGTTAATCGGAGGGTTTCCTGTGGCGGTACTCTTAACAGAACCGGTGACTGTCGCGTTCCCATCATGAAATGTCGTCTGTGTGCTCCAGCCGGAAGACTGACCCTTCGCAGCCAAAATGTAAGTCACACCGACATCATGTGGTTCCGGCGCGTACTGGTCATACGTGAAGTTGCCGTTAGCATCGGCTTGGACTGTACCCACGTTCTCCGTGTGGGTGTGCGGGTCTTCGTGAAAGGTCAGATCAACAATTTCGTTCGGCTGGAAACCGCGGCCAGTGATGATCACCGGAGTTCCCGGCGGGTAATCGAGCACATCAGTAGTCACACTCGCACTGGAGCTCGCATAAACGGTCGTGGCGCTGGTCGCATTGCCATTGACATCGAAGCCGCCCGTAGCGAGCGCCTGGTTTCGTCCAGTTAATTCCGTAATCGTTTGTCCGCCGGTCAGCAGTGCGGCGCGCGTGGGCGACGCCATGATTTCGTTGATTAGATCGGCGTGAAGGTCGCCGTCTGGAGGAGTGTGAGCGTGGGCGCCAAAGATACCCGCTGCCGGGTCATAGATCTCCAGCGAGCGATGATCGTTGCCACCGATGATTTGCACCTTGCCGTCAAAGAGTACGCGCAGCAGTGGACGCACGCGCGCGTCTTCCATTCCGCCTACCCCGATAAATGTTGCAGTGGAAGGATCGAATATTTCACCGGAAGAGAGGTCAACGCCGGTGTCACGTCCGCCAACAACCAGGACACGACCATCCAGCATTAACACTGCTGAGTGCATTGAGCGCGCAGTGTTCATCGAGCCGACAGCGTTAGAACTGCCGGAAGAAAGATCGAGGACCTCTGCGCTGCCGTTTGCATCGCCCCCCGCGATCAGAACACGCCCATCAGCAACAAGCGTCGCGCTGTGCCCTGCACGCGCGACGCTAATTGCCGGACCGGATGCAAAAGCACCCGTCGTCGGGTCGAAGATTTCTGTAGTCGTCAGCGAGCCTTCCGCGTTGCGCCCGCCGGCGATCAAAACGTTGCCATTCGCCAGCACTGTCGCGGAATGATCAGCCCGCGCCGTGCCCATGTTGCCCGCCGCTAAGAATGTTGCCGTCGCTGGATCGTAGATCTCAGATTGATTGAGCACCCCGCTCGCGTTCTCACCGCCGGCAATCAACACGCGACCGTCAGACAGCCTCGTAGCTGTGTGGCCACGCCGTTCGATCGTCATTATCGAGCTCGGGTTCTGCGGCCCGATGGCCATGATGGTAGAACTCAAAACCGGACTCACTCGCGCGGCTTTGATAGCTGAAGGCGAGGGCTTGCCGATAATTGCGGCTGCTTTGCCAAGCAATTGCGGCGACGACGAAGCCGAGGCGAGCGCCGTCGCGGCCACGGCAATCAAGCAAACAAGCGCGAATGATCGCGCCGGCTTCCTTTTTAGTTTGATTATGTCGGCCAGCAATAGACGACAGAAAGAGTGAACGTGGGAGGTGGATGGCTTTCGCATTTGGGACTCCAGAGATAAAAGATGTTGACAGTTAATCAGCCCGGCAGGCGCAAAAAGATTTAGCCACCTCTAGCGGTCTCCCATGGAGACCGGAAAGGCTGCAGTCAACGTTCGCGCTTCCATGGCGACATAGCTATGAAAGTGTGAACCTGGGCGTAGGCCGGCTCTATATGCCTTATCGCAGAATCGCAATCTCGGGTTGACGAGAAGGATTCCCGCACGGGAAAGGAAACTAAATAAGCCTTAGCTGGTACCTCAAGCCGCTGATTTCTCAATCGTCGGCTTAAACCCTCGGTTCGTTAATCAAGTTGCACCTCAAAACAATGCGAAGAAGGTGCCCTTCCACAAACGTGAGCCCGTTCCTTTCGCGAGGAACGGAACAAGTGACGCCAGGAACGCGCGTTCGTGTGTGCTTTGCGCTGTGCAAAGACCGAGCCAAAGAATTTCAAATTGAGGTGCTGGCTTGGCGTTCGAGGATCTGCGGAGAGCAAATGCTTGGGGCGGTTTGAGTTAAAAAACGTTTTGGCGACTCTGCGAAATGGTGTTTGATTTTGGTTGGTGGTAATAAAGGCGTCTACATCTGCTCACCTGCGAGCAGTTGTGGTAAGGAAAAGCGCAGAAGCCGCCGAGCACAAGTCGGCATAGCGACAAAAGTACGATGCATTAAGAGCAGGGATCCAGACAACGGTGCGGCTGCGGATTCAACTCCTTGGAGTGCGCCGGCCCGGCGTCGCTTTGGCCAACCCCAGGCGTTTGCGAACTTTGTTAGTTGAATGGTCGTCAGCAAAACGGCCGTGGACCGCCGCGGGCCAAAGCGGCAACAGGCCGCCGCACTCCAAGGAGTTGACGCACTCCAGGGAGTTGAGGCGGGAGCTCCAGAAGTTATCTTTTAGCAGGTCAATCAAAACTGAAATGAAGATTGCAGTTACTGAACCGCAAGTAGAGAGCTGCTGAACGCCGTAGATTTATTTACTTGGGCAGGCGAGCGAGGTTGTGGCCAAAAGCATAAATCACGAGTTCCAGACGGTCTGAAACTTCTAATTTCGAGAAGATGGAGCTGAGATGATGTGTAACCGTGGTTTCACTAATGAATAATCTTCCTGCGATCTGTTTGTTCTTGAGGCCCTCGGCAATCAGGGCGATTACCTGGTGCTCTCGGTCGGTGAGACTGTTTATCCTCGCTTTATCGGGATCGCCGTTGTCTGACCTTTTTCTGGTCATTTCATTAAGTAGATTGCCCATCGTCGTGCGGTCGAGCCAAACTTCCCCGGCATAGACTTTTTCGATTGCCTTGATCAGAATCTCGGCCGCCTGATCTTTCAAAACAACGCCCATCGCGCCGAGCTGAACAGCGCGTCGATGAGCCTCCTGGTCCTTGCGCCCCGTCAAAATAAGTACTCGAGCATTTTTTGCCGACTCCCGTAGTTCAGGAAGAAAGCTGAGCCCATCTTCGCTCCCGAGGTCTAGATCCAGCAGAATCATATTCGGCTCTTCGCGAGCTGCGAGATCAAGCGCTTCCGCTCGATTGGCGGCCATTGCGACCACTTCCATGCCGGCATCTTCTAAAAGCATGCGTAATCCGGCGCGCACCATCAGATGGTCATCGACGATCATTATTCGAAGCTGTCCGGCCCGGGGGTTTTTCATAAGGGAGTTCGATTTATTTGCCAAAGTACGACAGTTCCCATTTGTATGCACGAGGGTCAGATTTCAGTCTCGCTGGGGAAACTTGATCCGCGCGACCTCTCGTTTGATCTCTCTTCTATAATGACGCAAAGCAGCAATATCTTTCACCAGCAAACTCGCCAAAGCTTTGACTCCAAGAAAGAAGGAATCAGGTCCGATCTTCATTCGTCAATAGACTCGATAAGGTGTCGCCTGCGATTGAGACCGGAAGTCATTGAGTGCCAAGCGCCATTAACTTCACGAAGAGTCACCAATTCATTGATGGGTTCTGGATTAACTACAAGGACTTGCTTACATCGGTTCACTTTGAGTGCGCCGTGGGAGTTGCAAGCCACCCTCTCTGATCGCAAGGACGGGTAATGCTGAACAGGGCCCGCATTATATTTCAGTATCAATCAGGCGCAAAGTCCAAATGTCAGCATTCACCGAGACAGACCGATTCCATTGAGGGAAACCATACTCTCTCTGGCACGCGATACGCTAGGGAAATTCACGGGTAAGGTTCTAAACTGACCGGAAGGGTGAAAAAAGACAAGTTGCGATTATTGATTGTGGATGACGAGGAGGCGTCGCGCTACGGCATGCGGCGCGCTCTGACGACGTTTGGCTATAGTGTTTCGGAAGCCGACTCCGCTGAGGCAGCGCGGATACTAATTAAGCAGCAGGAACCTGACCTGATGCTGCTTGACGTGAATCTTCCGGGAATTAGCGGGCTGGATTTCCTGAAGGAGTTGAAGGAGTCGAAGGACCCAACAGACTCGGGAGACTCAGGCGACTCGAACGAAAGCGGCCCGCTTGTCATTATTATTACCGCCCACGGCTCGGAACGGATGGCCGTTGAGGCAGTCAAGTCTGGCGCTTACGACTACCTTTCGAAACCTTTCGAGGTCGACGATCTGCGTTTGGTCGTTAAGAATGCGGCGGAGACAGTTGCTCTCAGGCGCGAGAACATTTCGCTGCGGCGCCGGATAGAAGTAGAAGCCTCGCAACGCGGCGCTCTAATCGGCAACTCAGCGAGTATGCAGCGCGTGCGCGCAATAATTGAGAAGGTGGCTGAGACAGATGCCACAGTGCTCGTCCGCGGCGAATCCGGCACCGGCAAGGAGTTGGTCGCGCGCGAAGTTCACGAAAAAAACAGCGCGCGGAGCAAAGGTCCGTTCGTTGCAGTTAACTGCGCGGCGCTTCCTTCCGAGCTGATCGAATCGGAGCTGTTTGGCCACGAGAAGGGTGCTTTTACAGGGGCCGCAGCGCGGCGCCAGGGGAAATTCGAGCAGGCAAACGGCGGCACTCTCTTTCTCGACGAGATTGGCGACATGAGTTCCAACGTGCAGGCGAAACTGCTGCGCGCTTTGGAAGAAAGGCGAATCGAAAGGCTGGGCGGCAACGAGTCAATCCCTGTTGACGTGCGCATTGTAAGCGCCACGCATCGTCCGCTCGAACAGGAGATTGCTTCCGGAAATTTTCGCGCTGACCTCTTCTATCGCCTGCGAGTTGTGACAATCGACATCCCGCCACTGCGCGAGAGACGCGAAGACATCCCACAACTTGCCGAAACTTTTACGCGTGCGGCGGCAGAGCGCTACGGCTTGCCGCTGCGGCAGATTGGCCAAAGCGTACTGCGTCGATTGGTTGATTACGACTGGCCAGGGAATGTTCGTGAACTGAAGAACACGATTGATCGGGCGGCGATTATGGCTGAAGGCGAAGAGCTGCGTTCGCAGGATTTGCCGGACGAAATTACTTCTGGGCAGGAAAAGGAGTTGCCGGCCAGTAAAGGCGACGCTGAAGCTGGACTTGCGGTTCCATTCACAGCCGACTTTCGTGAGGATCGTCGCGAGTTTGAGCGCCGCTACATCTCGCGTTGTCTGGAGCACACCCAGGGAAATGTGACCAGGGCGGCGGAGATTCTAGGCATGCACCGCCAGTCGCTGCAACACAAATTACGCCAGCTCGGTCTTGGCCGCCGCTACGTTTCTGTCGCTACCGAC
>JBKOZZ010000106.1:0-10565 GCA_046726155.1 Acidobacteriota bacterium | reverse complement strand
GGAAATCGGCACGTCTCTAACCGGCGATGCGCGGCTAGTCTCCGACTTACCGGAGTACCTATCAACTTCTTCCGGTCTCTGACGGCCGCTGCGCGGCAAGTCTCTGACTTGCCGGTGTGCCTTTCAACCACTTCCGGTCTCTGACCGCCTCTACAAGGTCATAGACCTTTAGGGAGGTAGGGCAATCTCCCGGCAAGTCAGAGACTTGCCGCGCATCGGTGGTCAGAGACCGATGCAAACATCTCCGCAACGCAGATACTTGGCGCGCAGATCCAACTTCAAGCGGAAGACTGGATCAGCAGTCTCTGGCCGGCACTGGTGCAGTTTAGAGTTCAAGCTTTAGCTTGCGTGCCGAAGGGGCAGCCTAAAGGCTGAACTCTGAACTTCCGGCTTGAAACTGCATCAGTACCCTCTGACCATTTACATTGACACGTTTCAGATCGCTAATTAAAATCCCTTGCCCTCCCCTGCTGGTTCCATGGCACTGCTTCCTAAAATTTCCATTTGAGGTAGGTTGATGAAAAAAATATTGATTGTGATTTTGGCGCTGGGCTGTCTCGCGGTAATTGTTGTTGGTAACGGTTCGGGCTTGGCGCCGGTGCAGGAAATCCCAAAGGAGAGCAAGACTCAGCCCAAGGAGGTGGTGCTGGGCAAGGACAGTCAGTCAGACAAATATGGCGAGGTGCCCTTTAATCATGAGAACCACGCGACGAAAAATTACAGCATCGATGGTAAGACCGTAATCGCCTGCGTCGAATGCCATCATACGGATCAGCCCGCGACGGTACTCCAGGCGCCGCTGAAGACTTCTGAGAGGAATGTTGCCCTAACTGCTAAATTGCTGGAAGCTGCTGACGCGAAACCCGTGAAGATGTGCCGGGCATGTCATCTACAGGCCGGTGACGATAGCGCAACCATTCCGGTTGTCACTTACGCGGGCAAGACCACACCGACCAAACTTACAAACGAAGTGGCTTATCACACAAACTGCAACATCTGTCATGATAAAGCGATCGCCGCGCGACCCGCACTCAAAGGCAAGGTCGCGGGATCAAACGATTGCCTCCCCTGTCACAAGCCTGTCAGCTAGTTAAAGGCAGGACCAGGTGGCGATCTTAGATGACAAATGAAATTTGAGAAATGATAAATGGAAAATCATTTTCCATTTGACATTTGACATTTGTCATTTGTCATTTAAGTGCATAGTCCCGGGGGCCGCCTGCTCCTGCCGCCTGCTCCTGCCGCCTGCTCCTGCTTCTAACTCATCCAGCTATTTTGCTTCAGAGACATGCGCCATCAGTGACGCATTCCAGTGTCGCTTATCTTTAACATGCTGAACATGGCAGGAAATACAGTTTGGTTTGTCTTTGGCAATGATGACTCGATTTGTTCCCAACTCGAGTTGGCCGTTGTGACAGTTGCTGCAGGTAGTGCGTGGTGTTTCGCGATCTATCGGATTAAAGGTTTTGTGGCAGCTCGAACAAGACAATTCGCCCTCCGGATTTCCCTGCAAGCCATTTGCGCGCACGCGTTGTATATGAAGAGCATGAAACTGTTTGCTGCGCCATGTTTCCTCAGTGTCGCCTGGTATCCGCGTCACGGCTGTCTCTTTCAGAGCCCACTCATTATCGTCCAAGCCTTTCCATTTCCATTTTCCATTCACAACGGGGTATCCAAACGTTCCTCCATGGGGGGTGCCGACTCTGCGACCGTTATACGAATTCCTGTTGACATCATTGTGACAGTCAGTGCAAGCGAACAGCGCAGCCTCAGCCGGTTTGAATGCCGCTCCGCGATGCTCAGCGTGACAGGAAACACAGCTAATACCGGCGGCCACATGGGGCTGGATTATGGTTGCGACAAAAGCCTCCGCGTTGTGACACTGTGAACAATTCACTTCCATGCTTCCGGAGAAGGAATGACAATTTGTGCAGGAGTTTGCATTAGCGTTTACGGCAATCGGGGGGAAGACACTGAGCTCCGATCTCGCATGGGCGCGTGACACCGGCGCCGGCGAGTAGGCACTTGCGTACCAGAAAGCGGCAGCGACGGAAAGCAGGCCCACCACGATCGCGCCCCAAAGAAAAAACGAGACGCGCCAATGCGTCTTCAAATCGGTAGTTGGTGTCCAGTTAAACTGTGCCTTGCCGGCACGTCGGTGACTCCTCGGAAACAGCGGCGAAGGCCGCACCATCTTGCCGGCTTCGCGAATTCGCTTATCCCAAAAAATGTCGAGGGCTTTATCGCCGGGGAGTGGGGCCGCGCGCGTTTTTGCATGTGCCTTCTTCCCACCTTGAATGGGAACGGCCGAGAGTTGGGCAGTACCAAGATTGGGACTACTCGAGCTCGTAGTCTCCACCACCATGCCGATTTGGAGTGAAACTTTGATGACCAGCGCATCGTCAGTGAAATCTATTTCCAGCAGAAATGGTCCGACTTCCACAAGGTCGCCCGGGGCCAGTGCTTCATTTTCTCCGACGGCTTTTCCATTGAGCTTTACGGGATTGGACGGGCGCAGGCCGAATAGAAAATAACTTTCCTCGACCAACTTGATTCCCGCCTGCGCTCGCGACACAGCCGGATGATTAAGCAGGAGCGCGCATTCCTGCAGCCGTCCGATGAGGAGACCGTCCGTGATGATAGTCACAGGATCCTGGACGAGATCCTCGCGAATGATTATGTATTTGTTTTCCTGGGCCATCTATTCCAATTAATCCCCGCCAGGCAGCGGGGGCACGCCCACCTTCCCGATCTGAGAGTTGCTCGATTACCTTTAGTTACGGCTCCCTGGAATGCCTTTCAATCGCGAATAGGAATTCAAGTCCGATAACCTCAAGGTCAGGAAGGCGGGATTAGCACCCCAGCGGGGCTGCCCCGCTGGGGACCCCGCCTTGCCCCCGCTGGCTCATTAAACCAATCAACTCGAAATAAGACTGTTCGAAAACACCTCATGTTTTCTGTATTCACTTCACCGCGAAATAGACAACCTGAATAACGTGCACAATCATGAGCGCCAGCATCACTGACGTCGAGATTACGTGCGGTGCAATCCAGATCTTCAGAGTCTTGTGCAGGTAAATCAATGCGTCCACGCGCCGCAACGTGACCGCTGTTTCGACGGCGCTTTGCAACAACGTTCGTTCCTCGTTGGTGGCCAGTCGTGTCAAACGTTCTTTGAATGGCTTGCGCGCATCGGCCAGCAAAGCGGTGAGCGCCTCGCGGCGCGTGAACTGTCGCATCAGAAAGGGAAAAGTGCGAAATCGCTTGACTACTCTTTCCTCGATCTCTTCCTTTAGCCAACCTTCACTGTCTTTCACTATCTCGTCGAGATCTTGTTGCAACTCTTCGCGCCGCGCGACCAGATCCTCGATCAGCAAGGGTTCACCTTCGATGCTCGTCAGAATTCTCGGCGCGATAATGTAGGCCGCGATACCAAACAAACCCGACACAATCACAACGTCGAAGGCAAAATAAAGGGAAGTAGTTAAAAGACCGCCGGTGTGGCTGCCTGTGTGCAGCATCAGTAACAAGCCCGCAAGCGCGCCGATGTAAACGTGGACCAGCATCCAGTAACGTAATGCGCCCGCGCGCCGCCGATAGACCTGCTTACGTAGCGGGTATGTCATCACCACGGCAATACCGAATAGCCCGGTGATGCCCGTCGCCCATCTCATGGTCAACCACGTCCCCGTCAGGAGCCCATCAAATCCGTGCGTCGCCAAGCCCCAAATCGTAGAGATAGCCGCTATGAAAATCAGCGTGGCGCCGGCTATGTGAAGCGCTTTGGCCGCCGGATCACTCTTGTGAATGTTGCGTCCGAAAGCCTGAGTGTGGTCGCGAAAGATTAACCCTTGCGTCTTTTCAACTTCAGTAAAGTATTTGACGGGATCGACGCGCAACAGAGCGCCGGTTGGACAGTTTTCTTCGCATGAATATGCCTGCCGGGATGCTCCTTGAGGATTGAGTGGGGTGTGTTCACAAAGATTGCATTTAATCGCAACCACATCATCCGCGGGCGTTAGCTCATGCGTTGCCGCTGGAGGTGTTGTCAACGCAAACATCTTCCGTAGTGTGCCCATCAGATCGAAAGTCACAACCGGCTTCCCGTCCCTTGGCACCATCGAGATCGCATCGTAGGGACATTGAGTGGCGCAATCGAAACAACCGATACAGGTCGCCGGTTCAATATCCACGTATCCACGGGGATCTCTGAAGATCGCCCCGGTAGGACAACCAGTAAGACACTCCGGATCCTTGCAATGCATGCACACCTGAGGCGAAAGCACGTGCTGCATAGCTTCACTGCGAATCGACACCGGTCGCGTAATACTTATGCCGCGACGCAACAGACGCGACTGTCCATGAACCTTGTGACAGGCAAGCGAACAATTGCCGCATCTGACGCAGAGGTCCATATCCATGACCAGCAGGTTCGCACCGTCGATGATGCCCGTCGTTATCTCTGCTTCCGCGGAAGCCATCGCGCGCAGATCCTCGACGGCTTCGATGGAGGGCGGGTTGTCGTCTACGGTGGAAAACGCGGCGAAGGCCGCCACAATTTGCTCCCGCAACTTGGGATCTGCCACCAAAGGCGCTAAGGGAATCTCCAACACTTCGGTTCGCGCCATTGCCGAGGCGCTATAGTTCCAGGTCACATTTCCACTTGAGCCTTCAAGTCCAAGACAATTTCCGGCTCCCAGAAAGTCCACGCCAATCGTTTGGCCCATGCCGACCGCAACGCCTGTCGATGCCGGATCTAGCGGGACGCCGCGCACTCGCCTGATCCAGCCACTCTTAATCAAAACAATATGCTCGATAGCTGTACTCTCCTGGCAAAGCACGTGATGCTTTCCGTAAACCATGAACTTGCCAATCTCGCGCAGCTTTCGAACTATTGCTTCATTCGCCGCACGACCTTCCTCAGTCAAATCCTCCAGTACGCGCCCAAGTCCATGGGCCCGGTACGTTTCATCAAGCACCTGGCCAAATTTTGGAAGTTTTCTTAGCAAACGAAGGGCGGGACGCGTCACCTCGAGCACGATCGCGGTCTCGTGTTTGGGTACAATCACCGTCGCATTTCGCTCTACTCCGGCAAGCACGGCCATTTCGCCAAAGCACGTGCCCGGCGCCAGCCGGCTGATCTTGCGCTGCTCGCCTCGCGTCTCGCCAATGTAAACGTCAAGCGCGCCCTCCACGGACAGGTAAAACGTGTTTCCGCCCCATTCGCCCTGCCGCATGATCGTTTCGCCACTGTCATACGCGAGTAATCGCACATACGGTCCGACGCGCTTGCCACTGGCGTTTTGTTTCCCTTCAACAATCACTTCCAGATCGTTGGCGTTCTTCAGTTTGCCGTTTTGTTCGATGAATAGTTCGGAGGTGAGTTCCAGAGATTTCAAAGCGGATAGAATTGCTTCCTTGTCGGTGATTTCGCGTGGCATGAGCGATTTATACTAGATAAGAGGTTAAAGATAAATAAGTATCCCGCTTCCGGTCAGCATACTTACTATCACAACTTGAAGCGGGGGGCCCACCTTCCCGACCTGAGAGCTGGTCGATCAGCTCACTTAATTCTGTCATGAAGGCCCTTCAGTCAAGAATCAAAGCTCAACTACAATAACCTCAAGGTCGGGAAGGCGGGCTTGCCCCCGCTTCTGGGTTTGGTCTTGAGAGTACCGGGGATTGAGTTGGTTTTTCTCAGAGGCGACTAACTCTTCTCGTTGGCCGCTGCCTTTGTTTTGTCTTATAGTTAAACCGATGTTTCATCTCATTTCGGAAGTCATATAAGCAGGCACTTACGCCGAAGACCAAGGGGTCTCTGCTTCGTTTGAACATGTCATTGGAATCACTTCTATCACTCCCTCTCGAACAGCAAATAGGACAATTCTTTTATATCGGCCTGACCGGCACGGAACTCGATGCCGAAACGCGCGCGCTTATTCAGGAAGTTCAGCCCGGCGGTGTGATCATCTTCGGGCGCAACGTCCGTAGCGCGCCGCAGTTGCGTGAATTGCTCGATGGCGTGCGTGAAATGTTGCCGACGGATCCGCTGTTCGGGGTTGATCAGGAAGGAGGATTGGTTGATCGGCTGCGCAGGATTTTTACGCCAATGCCTTCAGCCAGAACAATTCGCCAACACGGCGATCTGGCCGGGTCGCGCGCGCTCGGGAGAATATCAGGCGAAGCGCTGCGCCTGCTGGGCTTTAACATGAATTTCGCACCCGTTATGTCAATTATGACTGACGAGCGTGATCTGCTTTCAAATGGACTTTACTCGCGTTCTTTCGGTCGCTCGCCGGGCGAAGTGCTGGGGTATACAACGGTCTACCTCCGAGGTTTGCAGGAGACTGGAATAGTGGGTTGTCTCAAACACTTTCCCGGCATCGGCGCCGGCGAAGTCGATTCTCATGAGGAGATGCCCATGGTGAGTCTTACGCACGACGACCTGATGGCCCAGGACCTTGCTCCCTACATAGAACTTTTTCAACGCAAGGACGATCGCGTCCGCTGTGTGATGGTAAGTCATGGCGGCTTTCCCAATATCGACATCAGCAGGGGCCTTACCGGCGGCCTGTTGGAGCCCGCGTCGCTCAGCCATAACATCGTTACTAACCTTCTGCGCGTTGAGCTTGGTTATCAACATCTCGTACTGACTGACGATCTCGAAATGGGCGCGATTGCCAAGCACTGTGAGATTGAAGCGGCGGTTGTGCGCGCGTTCCTGGCCGGAAACGACATGATGCTGATATGCGCTCACCCGGAGACTATTCGACGCGGCTATCAATCGCTGCTTGGGGTGGCACGCAAAGGTAAACTTCCCAAGGATCGCCTGCGCGGATCGCTCAAGCGAATTGCAGCCTTGAAGGCGATCACGAAATCACCACCCGCTTTCGATGAGGAAAAGTTTAAGGCGTTATCTGAAGAAACGACCGCACTCAACGCCACGCTGAATTACAAGTACGGAGGAACAATCGGATGAGCACGCGCAAAATAGCTTGCCTGCTTCAGGCCATTCTGATGGCGGTGTTAATACCGACTGCTTGCCGGCGTAACCGCAGCGGCGGCCCCTTCGTAATCGCTTTGGGCGACAACATCCGTACCATTGATCCCATTGGCTCGCCGTCGGTGGACGCAGCTAGCGAGCGAGTGCGTACTCTGATGTTTAATTCGCTGGTGAAGAAAGATGAAAAGTTTGACTACGTGGGCGAGTTGGCTTCAGACATCAAGCGGTCCGACGATAACCTGACTTTCACATTTACTCTGCGGGATGGGGTGAAGTTTCACGACGGCCGGCCGTTAACTTCGGCGGATGCGAAGTACACGCTGGATCTGGTTTTCTCCAGCACGTTTGCGAAGTCGGCCAGTTTCTACGAAGGCACCGGCGCTGAACGCAGGAGTTACATAAAAAGCGTCGAGGCGCCCGACGCGCGGACGCTTGTAGTGACTACTACCAAACCATGGACCGGCCTGCTGCCCAACCTGGTTCCGGTGGCGATTATTCCGCAGGGTAGTTACGCAACGCAGAAAGATTCTCCGCTTGGTACGGGCCCATTCAAGTTTGTTAGTTATGACAGCTCGCAACAGGTAGTTGACCTTCAGGCAAACACCGATTACTGGGACGGCGCGCCGCATATTCCTTCGCTGCGGGTCCGGGTAATCGCCGACACGAACGCGTTGCAGGCCGAGCTTCGTTCCGGGCGCGTGGAGCTTGCGCCGCTGCCCACGAGCCTGTCGCCCGATGCCATCAAGCTGCTTGCTCAGGATCCTAAGTTACAAGTGATCCAGTTTACGGGCTCAAATCTCAATCTGCTTACCTTCAATTGCACGCAGGCGCCGCTCAATGAAGTGCGCGTCAGGCAAGCGATTGCTTACGCTGTCGATCGCGAAGGAATGATTCGCGACCTCTTGTTGGGTCAGGGGAAACTGGCGCATTCGATCCTGCCGGAAGAGTCCTGGGCCTATCACGCCGGGCAAAAATATTCATTCGATCCGGCAATGGCCAGGAAATTGTTGGACGAAGCCGGCTTGAGAGACCCGGACGGCGATGGACCGCAGATGAGGTTTGCGAAACCGGTAGTTTTCAAAGTGTCGGGCAGCAGCGTCGCCGCGAAAAACTACGCAGGCGTAATTCAAAACTATCTGAAAAATGTGGGCGTTCCCGTGGATATTGAAACTGCCGAACTAAACACGTTGTTTGACGAACTGCGCCGCGGTAACTTTCAGCTTTTTTACGGGCAGTGGGTAGGTGGCAATCAGGATCCGATCTTCTTTAAGGACCTCTTCGCTACTTCGGAGATACCGACTGAAACGCGCGCTGCGCGAAATCGCAGTCGCTACAGCAATAAAGAACTCGACGCCCTGATCGACGAAGCCGTGAACACATTTGATCGTGAGAGGGCGAAGCTGTTGTACGAGCGTATCCAGGATATCGTCACGCGGGACGTGCCGGTGCTGCCGCTCTGGTATCAGGCTAACATCGTCATTGCCCAGAAGAACGTGGGGAACATTAAGGTCGATGCCAGCGGCGACTGGGGCTTCATCAAGAATGTAACAATCGAAAAGTAGGCAGCCTGGAAGCGCCGAAATCCCTTGGAAGTTCTCAGCGGAAGAGCGGGGGCAAGCCCGTCTTCCTGACCCTGAGATCATTACAGTCGAATTTCGAATCCTTCCTGGTAGGGCTTTCAAGCGTAAATAAATCGAACCAGCTAAGGAGTCTCAGGGTCAGGAAGGCGGGCTTGCCCCGCTCTTCCGCTGTGAAACGGGCGAGGCAGTTGTAAGTCAACGCACGCCAAACTCTTTCAGCTCCTCACGTGTGACCGCACCTTCGCGGATCACACGCGCTTCTGCTCCGCTTAGGTCCAGAACAGTCGAAGGCTGTGTCGCAGTCACCTCACCACCGTCGATGATCAAATCAATTCCCGTCGGGAAATAATTCTCCACTTCTTTTGCGGTGCGCGCAGGATGCTGTCCCGATACGTTCGCGCTGGTAGCGGTCAACGCACCGCCACAAGCGCGCACCAACGAGCGCACCTCTTCGTCATCCGGCAAGCGAACGCCGAGACTATTCGTTCCAGCAGTTAACTCGATTGGCACTTCCGGGCGTGAGACACCAATTAACGTAAGCGGAGCAGGCCACTTGCCGGTAGCGATCATCTTGTAAAAGCCGGATTGCTCAATGAAGCGATTAACTTCACTCTCATCTGAAACCAACAGCAGGATGGGCTTATCGTCTTCCCTGCCCTTGAGTTCTCTTATTCTGGTCACTGCTTTGCGGTTAAGTGGGTCAGCGCCTAGTCCATAAAACGTGTCAGTGAGGTAAGCAATGACTCCGCCGTCTGCGATAATTCGAGCCGCTTCCATTCGCGTCTCTTCGTTGTCATTGAGAATCATTAGTTTGCCTGCAGTTTAGAGTACTAGCTTTAGCTTGCGCGTTACCGATCAGCAACCTAAAGGTTGAACTCTGAACTACTTGGATTTCTGCGGCGCCCCCGTTTGTGGACGTAGCCCAAACGGCAGGGGTCGGAAGGGCAAAGACCTTCCGCATATCAGGCGGGAAAGCCGCAAAGACTTTCGCTTAAGCTTTGCTCTGTGGTCCGCTGTGCCCTCTGTGCTGACCACCCTCACCAGTCTTGACCGCGTAGCCTAATCCATCACCGACCGAAAGAATCTCGGCGCGCAATTTGGGATGGTTAACGAAGTATTTATTAAACTCCCTCAGTGCGTTCGTGGAGCTTTCTTGATCGGGTGAACGGATTTCACCTGCGACCTGGCCGCCCCAAAGAAGATTGTCAACAATCACCACACCGCCGCGACGCAGCCGGGGCAAGGACAATCTGAGATAGTCTGAATATTCTTCCTTGACCGCGTCGATGAACAGCAGGTCGAAAGTCTCCTTTAGTTGCGGAATAACTTCCAGCCCTTTCCCGCGCTCGATGCGCACGCGATCGCGCAAGCCCGCCCTCGTGAGATAACCCTCAGCAGCTTGAATCATCTCGTCGCTGGGATCAATGGTAACAACCAGGCCGCCCTGATTGGCGTCGCCCACCGCGCGAGCAAGGTGAATCGTTGTGTAACCGATCGCCATTCCAATCTCGAGGGCCCGCTTTGCATTCATGGCGCGAGCGGTAATCTCGACAAACAACGCGACCTCACGATCAGCGCTCGGGACGCCATGTTGAGATCCATACTCTTCCATTTCGCGCAGCAGTGGATCAGTCTGCGGGATTAACTGGTCAAGATACTCGGCTTGATCACGCTGAATGATTGCGTCGATACGTGCTTTCATATTCTCCCCATATTTACCAAAACGGCGGACAGGATTAACAAGATTGACAAGATGACAGCTCAACAGCATTGTTGCGCCATTCTGTTAATCATGTAAATCCTGTCTATGATCTTCATCACTCGTCCGAAATTTCCGGCATGTCGGTAGCGACAGAAACGTAGCGGCGGCCAAGACCGAGCTGGCGTAATTTGTGTTGCAGCGACTGGCGGTGCATGCCTAGAATCTCCGCCGCCCTGGTCACATTTCCCTGGGTGTGCTCCAGACAACGCGAGATGTAGCG
>JBKOZZ010000105.1:0-23095 GCA_046726155.1 Acidobacteriota bacterium | reverse complement strand
TCAGGATGTTTGCCCCTGGAATCGTTTCGAGCAAATCACAGACGAACCTCGCTTTCAGTCGCGCGCGGGAAACGCAAACGCAGCACTTTCGGATGTGCTCGAGCTGACGCCGGAAACTTACGCTGAGCGCTACCGTAACAGTGCAATGAAGCGCGCCAAGCTTTCGGGCCTGCAGCGCAACGCGCGCACCCTGTTGAAGCCTCGTGAGGCCGGCGACAAAGTAGCATCTTAGTTGGAGTGAGCCGACCGGATGAGCCTGCATAGATGGTAAATGCGGACCGCGAGGCGGCAGCGACTGGGTGAAAACTCAGCGTCAACTCCTTGGAGTGCGGCCTGGCGGCGCTTTGGTCTGATGTGAGATGTCTAAATCTTTTTGTGGTTGAAGGGTTGGTTAACAAAGCGGCGCGGGGCCGCCGCCGGCCAAAGCGCCGCCAGGCCGGCGCACTCCAAGGAGTTGAGCCTGAGTTTTCACACGCCCTTCTTCTCGGTAGCGGGTGGGTAACAACGCCATTTAAGTACGACCTGCCGTAACAGGTAGGTATCACGCAATGCCAACCCAACTTCAGGCAGTAGTGATCACAGTCAGCGATGCAAGTTTCGCCGGTGAGCGCAAAGACACATCGGGCGAGGCGCTGGTGCAACTGCTGCGCGAGCTTGGGGCTGAAATTGTTGCCACAAAAATTCTCTCCGACGATCCCGATCCACTCGCTGATGCCTTACTCGAATACGCCAACCGGAGCGATGTAAATCTCATCGTCACAACCGGCGGCACTGGTTTCGGTCCGCGCGACAACACGCCTGAAGCCACCCTCGCAGTCATCGAGCGCGAAGCGCCCGGCCTCGCGGAAGCAATGCGTATCGAAACACTTAAGCAGACGCCAATGGCAATGATTTCGCGGGGCGTGTGCGGTATAAGTAACCGCACACTGATTATCAATCTTCCCGGCTCACCCAAAGCCGTCCGCGAAAGTTTCGCCATAATCGCGCCCGTCTTGCATCACGCAATCGCACTTCTCACCGGAAGTACGGAAGGCTCAGCTCACTGATCAGTCTTCACTGGTGCGCGACATTTCTAATAAGTTTCCCCTTAAGATCATGATAGACTGCGCCCGTTTTCGCTCTTTTTGGATAGCGCTTCTTACGCGCCGCATCGGCCGACTGGCGCAAATCAGCCTCAGAATATCTGCCGTTCATCAACCACTCAAGAATTATGGATTTCGACGTCTTCCTCTCCCACAACGGTAACGACAAGCCCACAGTGCGCGAACTGAAGCGACTGCTCGCAGCGAAGGAGTTGAGAGTTTGGTTGGACGAAGACGAACTGCGTCCAGGTATTCCCTGGCAGCGACTACTCGAGGCAGGAATCACGAGATCAGCAAGCGTGGCTGTGCTCGTAGGTAATGATGGCCTTGGTCCCTGGGAAGATGAGGAAATGCAGGGAGCGCTTCGCCTGGCCGTCAACAATGAGCGTCCTGTCATCCCCGTCTTGCTGCCGGGATCTCCTCCCAAGCCACAGTTACCGATGTTCCTCGAAAACCGCACGTGGGTTGACCTGCGCGCCGGCTTCAATGAGGAGGGCTTGGCGAGGTTGATCTGGGGCATTACCGGTTCCAGGCCCCAGGCGAATTCCACCGGCCCAAGGTCGGATGAAACACGACTAAATGAAAGAGCCATTCCTCAGCGGTCGCCTGATCGCCGCGGACCCCACCGCGATTACATCGATGAGATCGTGGCCGGCGTGGCAGCCGCCTTATTGCAAAAGGGTCCGCTAACTATGCGCGCTTTGGTTCTTGAGTTAAACGGGCTATTCAACAGAGGGACCTTTCGGTTTGAGCCGCTGAGAGAATGCATCACTTTTGAATGGAGTAGAAGGCTGCTGGCGGCGATGCAAACGCTTGAACTTTTGCGCAGCTACGCACCTTTCGTTGCCGACCAGGTACCCGAAGACCGGACGTACGAGAAGTTAATGGATGAGGTCAACGGTTACTCTCTGGCAATGGCCACCTATTTGTTTCGGGGGCCGGTCAAGGTCTCCGAGCTGCGAGATTTTGTGAGCAAGGATGAATTTCTACGGAGCTTGCCGGCGCCGAAGCGGTTCACTAAGGGAATTGATGATGAGATTAATGACCTGGTCGATGGCCCGCGGATTCGCGCTATCGAGCAAATGGACAAACTTCGGACAGAATTCATAAAAGCTTCTCAGCGCGATCAGTCGACCAGCTCTCCGGCCGCGCTAAAAGTCTGGAAGGAAAAATTGACATTCCTTCAGGGACAAGAAGCAGCGGCTGCCGATCCCGCCCAGAAGTTTGGGCTAAGAAAGCTAATCGAAGAAGCGCGGGCCAGGATCCTGGAACTGGGCGGCTGATCTCCGATGGGCGAAGCACTACGAGCATGTAGTTTAGAGTTCAAGCTCGGCTTGCTGCATACAGCCCCAACCTGAACGTTGAACTCTGAACTGCTTGGCAGAGTCCTCGTTGACATTGATCTTCGCGACGCTTAAGATTTTTGTGAATAAGCGAGTGCAAATTCAATAAGTTCCGAAAGGGAACGAACGCGGCGTCAAGTCGCCCCACGCCAGAACTGAATGCTGCTCCAGGCAACCACAACGACTGCGCAAACTATCGGTGCACCAGTTACTGCGTATTGGCCGGTGATGATCTTTTTCGTCGTGGCGATCGTCTTTCCGGTGTTGCCGATCATTCTGGGACGGTTCCTGCGGCCCGCGGTTTATGGCAAGGCAAAGATGCGGCCGTATGAATGCGGCATTGACCCGACCACAGACGCCCACTCGCGATTCACCGTGCGTTACTACATCGTCGCGATGTTGTTCTTGATCTTCGACGTCGAGACAATCTTCCTATTGCCGTGGGCGATTATTTTTATGGGCGACGATTTTTCGTTCACCAAGTTTGCGCTTATCGAGATGTTTGTCTTTATCGGGATACTGGTTGTTGGTTATTACTACGCCTGGCGCAAAGGCGCGCTGGAATGGGCTTAAGGAAAGGATGAAGGCGGAAGGCGGAAGGATGAGTCAAGAGATTTTCATCCTTCATCCCTCATCCTTCATCCTTGAATGTCATGGCTGAACACGAAGAAGGTTTTCTACTTACCAGATTTGATTCGCTGATGAACGCTGTTCGGCGTAACATCGCGGCCCCCATAATGAACACAAAGCCGGTTAGCTTTGGCGTCAATTGGGCACGTAAGTCGGCGTTGTGGCCCATGACGTTTGGGCTGGCCTGTTGCGCCATTGAGATGATTGCCACTGGGGCCGGACGCTTTGATATCGACCGCTTTGGGGCCGGCGTCTTTCGTCCGAGTCCACGACAAAGCGATCTAATTATTATTGCCGGTACAGTTACCTTGAAGATGGGGCCGGTAGTGCGTCGAGTTTACGAGCAGATGCCGGAACCGAAGTGGGCGATCGCGATGGGCGCCTGCGCCTCGACCGGTGGACCTTTTGACTCTTACTCCACCATGCAAGGCGTCGATCGCTGTATCCCGGTGGATGTTTACATTCCCGGCTGTCCTCCGCGTCCGGAAGCACTGCTTTACGGGCTGATGCGCTTGCAGGACATTATCATGCGCGAAGCGCCTTCGGCTTATATCTTTGAATCAGATGGCACTGTGCACCGACAGCAGGAGCTGGGAGATCCGGATGATCTCACGGCCGAGCGCCGAGAGGCAGAGCCGATTGCGACCGGCGTTGTTTAGTGGCCCCCGTATTTGACTCGCTTTGTCCGTAGATTTTTGACGCCCTCGTGTTTAAATACCCAAAGCAGTTTCACTTTAAGGCGTGCTTTCCAGCGGCGCCGCGGAGGTTCAGTAATGAAATTAAGAGTTTCGAAGCGATTGATTTCTTTCGTGACGGCGATGGTTTTGCTCATCCTGCCGCTAATGGCTCACGCGCAAACTAAGCCCCGGCTCAAGCGTCCCGTTCCCAAATCGACGGTTAAGCCCTTAGTGCCGGTAGGCACGAACTTGAAAGTCCGTCTTGAAGACACGCTGTCAAGCAAAGAGTCTCGCATTGGTGATCGATTAACCGCGACGGTGCTTGATCCGGTTCGCTTTAATGAAGCAACGATCACCGGCCACATCAGTTCGATTCAGAAGTCAGGGAAGATCAAAGGTCGAACCAGTATGAATCTGGCCTTTGATTCGATCCGCCTGAGCGATGGTCGCAGGGGCACTTTGCATGGCTACGTGACGCGCGTTTATGGCGGCGAGTCTGGGACGGCAGACAACGAAGGCGGAATCGAATCCGGCAGCCGTACGAAGCAGACAGTTAAGCGTGGGGCAATTGGGGCTGGGGCCGGCGCTGTTCTTGGCGGAATTGTCGGTGGCGGTAAGGGCGCGGCGATTGGTTTGATACTCGGTGGCGCGGGCGGCGCGGGCTCACTCGCGGTGCAGGGAAGTAAAGAACTAAAACTGGAGTCAGGAACCGAGATGATTGTGCGCGTCACACGATAAAACAAGCTTCAGTAGACGCAATACGGCGCCAGCGCAAATTACAGGGCGCAAAGAAACCTTTCCACGGTATTCTTTGCGCCTTTGTACTTCCCATTGTTCATAGGCAATTTAGTTGGAAGAAAGTCGAAAGCTTCTCCGTCTAACGTTTGTTAGGCGATTACGGAGGGGCCGGATGGAGCAGCGCGCGGTAATGGCAGACCCAAATGTTGACGAGCGCGTCATTGAAGCCTGTCAGGCAGGCGACCGGGAGGCTTTCCGTCTGCTGTTTGAGACCTACAAAGACCGCGTGTTTTCAATCGCGGTCTATTCATTCGGTGGCGATGAAACGGCGGCAAGCGACGTCTCGCAGCAAATCTTTCTCAAGTTGATGACAAGCATCGGCCAGTTTCGCGGTGATTCGGCTTTCACTACCTGGCTCTATCGACTCGTAGTTAATGCCTGCATCGACGAACAACGGAAGCGCCGGCGTTTTCTTCCGTTTGGAGAGCCAGCCGCGATGAGCAAGGTTGAAGAGAGACGACCGCAGGAGAAGCGTTACGCGAAGCTGGAGATTGCCGATTCTGTGCAAGCGGCGATCAAGACTCTACGGCCAAAACTGCGTATGGCGATCCTGCTCAAATACGTCGAGGATCTTTCTTACGAGGAAATCGCGAGCGTGCTGGGCTGCTCGAAGGGCACGGTAGCATCGCGCCTCAATCGAGGTCACCAGGCACTGGCTCGGAAGTTAGTTCATCTGCGGAATGAAATTGTCGAGTAGGAAAGTTGTTTTAGGACAGGCAGGCGTGCCTGTCACGGCCCGCCCCCTCGCGTGCCGTTTCGTGGTTTGATTTTTGGAGAGACCGGATATGTTTTCGAAGCACGTTACCAAAGAGTTGTCGGCCTATTGCCATGGCGAGGTAGCAAGCGATCAGTCGCGGCAGATTGCGGAACACTTGATTCGTTGCAATCGCTGCCGCGCGCAGTTTGAAGAGATCAAACTGGGGGTGAAACTCGCCAAACATTTACCACAACTCTCTGCGCCTGACTCACTGTGGCTCGACCTGCAATCCAGCCTCGAAACGGAAACTGAGATGAGCAGGGATGCAGCACGTAA
The DNA here is from genome assembly GCA_046726155.1 of Acidobacteriota bacterium. Lineage (GTDB taxonomy): Bacteria > Acidobacteriota > Blastocatellia > Pyrinomonadales > Pyrinomonadaceae > PSRF01. Next base: position 17,532 of record JBKOZZ010000105.1, on the reverse strand, counting down.
GCCGTCTGTATTTTCTTTCAAGATTTGGCAGCCTGGCTTTGCAGGCGTGGCAGCGGGACTCCTTATTGTCGCCGGCTTCGCAGCCTTGTGGTTTTATTTGCGCGAGTCGCGTCCTTTTTGGGAAGTGGCCCGGCTCAATGGCGCCCCCCGAATTGGTTCTTCGCGCATGAACGAAAAAGGACGCTTGGCCGTTGGTCAATGGTTAGAGACTGACGGCGATTCGCGCGCGCAGATTGAGGTTGGCTCTATTGGCCAGGTGGAGATCGATCCGAATACGCGAGTGCGTCTGGTGGAAACAAGACCTACCGAACACCGGCTGGAACTCGAACGCGGCAAGATGAGTGCGAGGATCTGGGCGCCGCCGCGACTGTTTTTTGTAAACACCCCGGCCGGAGTGGCGGCAGATCTGGGCTGCGCTTACACACTGGAAGTTGACGACCAGGGTGCGGGCCTGTTGCACGTGACCTCCGGTTGGGTCGCGTTGCAGTTGAAGGATCGTGAATCGATGGTGCCGGCGGGAGCAGCGTGCCTGACTCGTCCGGGCATTGGACCGGGCACACCCTATTTCGAGGATGCGGCGCAGAACTTTCGCCTCACGCTCGCGGAGTTTGACTTTCAAGCGTCTGAGCCGAGCGTATCGAAGACTGCAATGCTGGACACCTTATTGCGAGAAGCCCGGCCGCGCGACACCTTGACGTTGTGGCATCTGCTTGGTCGCGTTGAAGGAAACGATCGGGTGCGCGTCTATGAGCGCATGGCGGCGCTCGTGCCGCCTCCCGACGGCGTCACCCGCGAAGGAGTTTTGCAGCTTGATGAGCAGATGCTGCAACAGTGGCGAGATAAATTGGAGACGGCGTGGAACAACGAGTCATCTCTGCACAAGAATTGGGTCAACTTCTGGACGCGCGGGCTCGGAAAAGTACAAGGGCTGCAAGGCAAAAAGTGAAGCTGACGATGAACTGGTCGGCGAAGACCATCTAAGAATTGTAGCGGGCGTTAGTCTCAAGAGTTGAAATGATCAAGTAAGGATTTGTGCAGCGGCAAAAGGCAGCGAGCATGAAAAGAGCATTTCGAATTCTTCGCTGGGTTGCGATTGCCGGCATCTGTTGCTTGGTAGTTTCACAGTTTTTCGGACCGGCAAAAACTAATCCGGCCATAGATCCAGCACAGTCAATTGAGTACCGCCTGCCGGTAACACCGCAAGTCGCCGGCATCCTTGCTCGTTCCTGTAACGATTGCCATTCAAACAAGACGCGTTGGCCGTGGTATTCAAATGTTGCACCGGTTTCTTGGTTTGTAATCGGCCACGTGGATGAAGGACGCCAGAATCTAAATTTCTCGGAATGGGGCCGGTATACCCAGCGTGATGTTGACGGATTGCTCAAGCAAATCTGTCGGGAAGTGAAGGCTGGAGCGATGCCGCTGAGCAGTTATACGCCGCTGCACCCCGGCTCAAAACTCTCTGCAGAAGATCGAAGGATTCTATGCGACTGGACTGACGCTGAGCGCGCTCATCCGCGTTTGTCCGCGGCTAACAAAGTTTAGATTCCAACCAGGTGGCGCGTGTCGTTGATCGCGAGGACGCGCACGAAGCCGTCGTCACGAACCTGAAAACGCGCGATCCCGCAGTTTGCAGTTACGATCCAGACAGGCTTCAGTTCGGGCGCATCAAGTGCGCCCAGCAAATGGAGTATCAGAATGCAAATGGTGCCGGTATGGGCAAAGAGCACGAGGCGACCGCCTTTGTGTCGCTCAATTGCTTCGTCGAGTTTTCGCGAAGCACGATCGAGCGTCTGCCGGTAACTTTCCCCGCCCAACAACACATGCTCGAAATCATGGCGAAGGAGTGCCTGGTATTGTTCCGGGTGCAGCTCAGCAGCTTCTTCGAACGTCAAACTTTCCATTACTCCGACGCTGCGTTCGCGCAAGGCTTCAGTAGTTTCAAGGGGAACGCCGGTTAGCCTGGCTAGTGGGGTTGCGGTTTCAATCGCGCGCGGCAGGTCGCTGGAATAGATTGCATCAAACTTTTCTGACGCGAGCGCTTTGGCAGTAGTTTCCGCTTGTCTTCGTCCGCGCGGCGAGAGTGGCGTATCAGTGTGGCCGCCGAAACGCCCTTCGGCGTTTCCCTGTGATTGGCCGTGCCGAATGATAACGATGTGAGTCGATAACACAGTTCCGAGTTTAGAGTTCCGGGTTTCAAGTTTCAAATCTGATGAACCCGAAATTTGAAACTCGGGAATCGAAACTATCTAGGCGGCTACAGCCTCATTCTTTAGTTTTTCTGCCTGGTCGTGCGTGATGAGGGCCTGAATGATTTCATCGAGGTTACCTTCCATCACCAGATCCAACTGATGAATGGTAAGGCCGATGCGATGGTCGGTAACGCGGTTCTCTTTGAAGTTGTAGGTGCGGATCTTTTCCGAGCGATCGCCTGAACCCACCATGGAACGACGCTCGCTGGCAACTGCATCATGTTGTTTTTGTTCCTCGAGTTCCTGCAAGCGAGCTCGCAACACCCGCATTGCTTTCTCGCGGTTCTTGATCTGAGATTTTTCGTCCTGCATGGAAACGACAACATTCGTGGGCACATGCGTGATGCGCACTGCGGAATAAGTAGTATTAACTGACTGGCCTCCAGGACCTGAAGAACAGAAAGTGTCGATACGCAGGTCCTTGGGATCGATCTTTACGTCGACCTCTTCCGCCTCAGGCAGTACAGCTACGGTGATCGCGGACGTGTGAATTCGTCCGCTCGCTTCCGTCTGTGGTACGCGTTGCACGCGATGAACGCCCGATTCGTGCTTCATCCTGGAATAGACTTTATCGCCTTCGATCAAAATAATGGCCTCTTTTATTCCCCCAATTCCGGATTCCGAGACATCGAGAACTTCAAAACGCCAGCCTTGTTTTTCGGCGTAGCGGCTATACATCCTGAGCATCTCCGCTGCGAAGAGTGTCGCTTCATCGCCTCCGGTGCCGGCGCGAATTTCCACAATCACATTCTTTTCGTCGTTGGGATCAGAAGGAATCAGTAGAACCTTTAACTCGGTGTCGGTTCTCTCAAGTTTCTTTTGTAGTGTTTCAACCTCTAGCCGGGCCATGTCGCGCATCTCTTCATCGTCGGCGCTGTCCGCGAGCTCCTGCGCTCCCGCCAATTCCGCTTTTAGCGTTTTCCACGTCCGATACTTTTCTACTATCTCGCCTAGAGTTCGATGCTGCCTCGCCGCTTTTGTGTAAGCCGTCTGGTCGGCTAGCAATTCCGGCGTGGACAGTTCGTTCGCGAGTTCTTCGTAACGAGCTTCGATTTGTTCAAGTCGTTCTAACATACACACCCCAACTCCGCTCTGTTTACATTCCGAACTTGTCCGGCGCCAGCCTGGCGGCACAAGTGCCGTTTCTAAACGGACGTACGTTTCCTCAAGACAACGGCGCCAGTGCTGCTTCTCCGGTTTGCGGTTCGAGCTTCAGCGACTCTTTCAAAGCTTCGATCGCGACTTCTAGTTGTCCATCATCCGGCTCCTGCGTTGTGATGTTTTGCAGCCAAACACCGGGACGCGTGATCAATCTGAAAAACCAACCGCTCTCCTTCTTTGCGGAGAGACGAATAATTTCATACGAGAGGCCGGCTACGAGCGGAACCAACGCCAAACGCACCAGAAAGTTATAGACGAGCGAGTCAAACTTAATCAGCGAGAAGAGCGCAATCGAAACCAGCATCACCACCATCAGGAAGCTTGTGCCGCAGCGCGGATGCTGGCGCGGTTGTGGCCGCGCGTTTTCAACCGTCAATGCCAAACCCTTTTCCCACGTGAATACAGTCTTGTGTTCCGCGCCGTGATATTCAAAAACCCGCCTAATGTCCTTTAGCAGGGAGAAACTGAATATCATGATCAGGAAAAAACTCATGCGAATCAGGCCATCGATAAGATTAAAACCAACCGACGGTCTAACCGGATGCAGGTACGTTTTGACCGTGCGCCAGACTCTTGAGTACCACTCGTCGTTCTTCGACAAACTTGAGTTTGTCGGACTTACTTCCTGACTACCGCTCGCCGGGATGCTGATCGCAGTGCTAACGCTCGGAGAAGGCGCCCAACCTGCACCAATAAAAAGCGCATTCGTCAAAAGCAGCGGCGCCGCAACGAACAGGAGAATATTGAAAATCATCGCAAAAATAATCGAACCGGCCGCAGCCGCAGTGCCACCCTTCTTCATTTCATCCTTGGCGTGCTGCTGGGTGGGCACCGGGAAGAGTCCGGGCACGGCCCCGGTCAGTCCGGCAAAGTCGCCCTCGCCTTCGATTACAGCCGGCGTAAGCGCAACGCTAACTTCCTTCGCGTTGGCTTCCTGATTGTCCCCAAACGCTTCGTTAGCAGAATAGTTCAAAGCCTTGATCCCCAGGCCCATCGACTGAACCAGCACGGCACTGCCGCGCAGCACTGGCAGCTTGAGCGGCGGATACTTGTCGCTCCACTTTGGTAGCCGAGCGGCAATATTGACGATGGTCCCGTCCGCCTTGCGCACCGCGACGGCGTAAGCATTCGGCGTCCGCATCATGACGCCTTCAATGACTGCCTGACCGCCGACTATTAAGTCTCTTTCGTTTGTGCTCAATGGTTTCTTCCTGGGTAGGACAGGCATTCCTGCCTGTCGGTTTTTCAACTTTGGACAGACAAGAATGTCTGTCCTACAAACACTAACGCCGGCGTTGGCAGCGGTCGCAGGCGTGTCGAGACACTGATAGCGACCGACGACTACTCGCCGGCGTCTGATTCTGAAGTTTTGCTAATGGCGTTTTGAAATCAACTGTTCTCTCGACCTTACTTGCTGAAATCAGCGTCAGTAACGACACGAAAGTCTGCCATGGTTCACTGAGTCGTGGCGGTGTTCTCCACGGGAGTCTTCTTGCCGTAACGTTTGTTGAAGCGATCCACGCGTCCCGCGGTATCAACCAACTTCTGTTTGCCGGTGAAAAACGGATGGCAAGCGGAGCAGATTTCAACGTGGAGGTCGCCCTTTTTGGTGGAGCGAGTCTTAAAAGTCTCGCCGCAGGCGCAACTAACTGTAATTTCGTTATATTCTGGATGAATCTCTGGTTTCATTGTTCTCCTGACCCTTACATAGACAGCTAAATGCCCGATTTTTTAAACAAACAATGATAGGGTTTGGGTAGTTGTACCGTCAAGTTGGGGCGCTGCAACGCGGGTTCGGTTTGATGTCCGATAAGCTTTATAGCTTGTCGCTGAGTCACGACAAACTAAAGTTTATCGGACACTCTCAACCACGGGCTAGACACGCTAAGGCGCGCGGTCGGTTGGATAATCCGGTTGCATAAGGATTACCATCGTTTCTGGCCGCAAACTAACAGTTTGTATTACGAGGACCGGGCGAAAACAAGTTTGTTGACAGTAAATTAGCGCCATGTTTAAATCGATTTCTACCGACCTTTTGTAATAGCATTAACACTTCACCTGAACTGTTAGCGCGATCAAGCGACCAAACGCGATCGCACTTTAGTCAGAGTGTGATTATGGGAATGGAAACCTGATGGTGGACGAGAACGACAAGCCGGAGGAGCCGACCGCAGAAACTCCCGGCGTAGTGGTGCCTGAGGAGTCAGCCGGAACGCCACCGCCGTCTGCTATTCCAGACGCCGGCGAGGCGGCTGGGGCTGATGCGGAAAAAGCCGCGATGGTCGAGCAGGCCAAGTCCCGCGTTGCCGCCGTCAAGGAGTCTTTGGGCGAAAAGACCGTCCCGCCATCAACATCCGCAGGAGGTGCCGCACCGGGCGCCCCTAAACCTCCCGTAAAGAAGAAAGAGGAGGGTCCGAAGCCCGTCGATGCTTCCGATAATAGACTAGTTAGGAAACTGAAAACCACATTCGATGGAACCGTGCTCGAGGCGGTGGAGTTTATTGGTCAGCTCTCGATTCGTATCGAAGCCAGTCGCATTGTCGAAGTCTGCAATTTCCTGCGAGACAACGCCGAGACTAAATTCAACTATCTTTCCGATTTAACCTGCGTTCATTATCCGTTGGTACAGGAAAGGCCGTTCGAGATCGTCTACAACCTGTATTCGATCTCACGGAACGAACGCGTGCGTTTGAAAGTTGCGATAGCTGAGGGCGCAAGCGTTGATAGCGTGACAGATGTTTGGCCCAGCGCAAATTGGATGGAGCGCGAGGTCTACGATCTCTTCGGCGTGACCTTCAGAAACCATCCCGACATGCGCCGCATTTTGTTGCCACCGGATTGGGAAGGGCATCCACTGCGGAAGGATTATCCGCTGGAGTTTATCGAAAACGCGTGGACGAAGAAACATTTGCCTGAGATGACCGAAGTGCAACGCGAACAGTTGGAACAAAGACGCGCCTACGGGCTCGAGATACTCTCGGTGCCTCAGGAACGCATGATGCGCGAAATACTTCAGAGTGGTAAAGAAGTAATGCCAAAAGACAAGTAAATGGTAAATGGTGAATGGTGAATAATAGCCCCACACACGTCATGTGCTTTTCACCATTTACGATTTACCATTTACTATTTACCAGTGGCCAGTTGCCATGACACCAAAAGAAATTGCCGCGCAGTATGAAGCGAAAGTATTCGACGCTCCCGAGGCGGCGAAGGTGGCTGGTTTCGTTTTGACGGAAACAATGGAGCCGCGCAATGTTTGGAATAAGGCCAGCGCTGCACAGGCCATCGTCACCAAACTTGCAAAGATGCGCGCGGGCGGAGAAGCAAAAGAGATTGGATTAATTATCGAACCGTGGAGTGTCACGGGTTGTTATGTTCCGGGTGAACCGGGACCGGCCGCGGCTTAGCCGAAAGCAAGAGTTGTCGCCTGACGTTAGACCGCGACGAACTGAAGTTTTGTAGAATTGGATCGAAATTCTTATGCACCAGGTAGAGATCGCCACAACCAGAGAAACGTTGCTCGATAGCCCCGAGATGGTGCTCAACATGGGGCCGCAGCATCCATCAACGCATGGCGTGCTGCGCGTTATCCTGAAACTCGACGGCGAAACGGTAATGGATCTCGATTGCGACATCGGATATCTCCATCGCGGGATGGAGAAGATTGCCGAGAATCGCATGTACACGATGATCGCGCCCTATTGGGATCGCCTCGACTACATCGCCGCCGTTTCCAATGGCCTCGTCTGGGTAGAGACGGTCGAACAGATGATGGGACTGGTCGTACCACCACGCGCTCATTACATTCGAACGATTCTTACCGAACTTAATCGTATTGCTTCTCATCTTCTTTGGCTGGCTACTCACGCACTCGACATTGGCGCGGTGACAGTTTTGCTTTGGGCGTTGCGGGAACGCGAAGAAATTCTAAAGATTTTCGAACGACAGTTTGGCGCGCGTCTCACATGTCATGCCTGGCGCGTAGGCGGCATGCCAAACGACGCTTATGACGATTTTGACGCCGACGTGCGTCGCTTCGTCAGTAACTTTCCCAAGCGTCTTGATGAGTATGAGACTGTGCTGTCGGAAAACCGTATCTGGCTGAGTCGTACGGTCGGCATTGGCGTAATCTCAGGAGAAGACGCGGTTGCGATCGGATTGTCGGGCCCGGCATTGCGCGGCTCAGGAGTGGCGTGGGACATTCGCAAGGCGCGTCCCTACGCGGCGTATGCGGACATGGATTTCGATATTCCGCTCGGAGAGAACGGGGATACGTACGATCGCTATCTCGTGCGTCTCGAAGAGATGCGACAGTCGCGACGTATTATTGTTCAGGCGCTCGATCAGTTGCCAGACGGCCCCGTGAATGCGAAGTTACCGAAGATAGTCAAGCCTCCGGTTGGTGACTACTATCACTCTATCGAAGGGCCGAAAGGGGAGATTGGCTGTTACCTGGTTTCCGATGGAACAGCGCAGCCTTGGCGCGTGCGCGTGCGCCCGCCGTCTTTGATTAATCTTCAGGCCTTGAAGAAACTTTGCCTGGGACACCTGGTGGCGGACGTAGTTGCGATAATCGGAACACTGGATATTGTTCTTGGTGAGATAGACAGGTGATGGATTAGCTTCTCTGTGACCTTTATGTGCTCTGTGGTGGATGCTTTCCAGGTCCGACTCACCAGAGAAAGAACACAAAATGAAGCACGGAGAAAGCTGGAAGAATGTGGGTACCTTTGTGCTTTTCCTGGCTCCAATCAATTTCATTGACGAACTGCTGCTGAAATATTTCAGTGCAGCTACCATCAACAACGTCATCTGGCCCTTCATCCAGATAGCCCTGGTCGTTACGCTGGTGGCGGTTTGGGTTGCTTACGCCACCTACCTGGAGCGAAAGATTTCGGCGTTTATGCAGGCACGACTCGGACCCATGCGCGTCGGCCCGTGGGGATTGCTGCAGCCTATCGCCGATGGTATCAAGCTGCTCACAAAAGAAGACTTCATTCCCGAGAAGGCGGACCGCTGGATTTTCTTCTTTGCACCCTACATCGCAGTAGCAGCGGCATTCATCACCTTCTCTGTGATTCCGTTTGCGCCTGACTGGGGCGTGATTGCTGATGTCAATATTGGCTTGTTGTTTGTGCTGGCCGTGTCGAGTGTAGGCGTGTTGGCGTTGATTCTTGCCGGCTGGTCGTCGAATTCCAAGTATTCCCTGCTCGGGGCTTTGCGTTCAAGCGCGCAAATGATTTCGTACGAAGTGGCGATGGGTCTGTCATTGATCGGCGCGCTGATGTTTGCCCGTACGCTTTCACTTTCCGGCATCGTGAGCGCACAACAGGGCGACTCCATTTGGTATATCGTCTATCAACCACTTGGGTTTCTGATTTTTCTCGTTAGCGGTATCGCCGAAAACAATCGCGCGCCGTTTGATCTACCGGAAGCTGAATCGGAATTAGTCGCAGGTTTCCATACCGAGTACTCCGGATTTCGTTGGTCGCTATTCTTTATGGCGGAGTATGCCGCCATGGTTATTGTGTCGGCGGTGGCCGCGACTGTTTACCTGGGCGGTTGGTATTTTCCCTTTGTGTACCGGCTGACCGAAGCGAAGGGTTATCACAACCTCTATGTTATAGTCAGCCTTCTAATATTTCTGGCAAAGCTGTCGTTCGTTCTTTACTTGTATTTCTGGCTGCGCTGGACGCTGCCGCGCTTTCGCTATGATCAGTTGATGGACATCGGTTGGAAGTGGTTGATTCCGTCGGCGCTGATTAACATCGCGCTTTCCGCGCTGGCAGTCTTTGTGGTTCAGGCGCTAAACGGCTGGCACGGAATCAAGACGCTTGAGTCGCTTGCCAATGGTTTGGATTTAACTCCGACCGGCAAAGTCGTGATGATTGTGATAGGACTTGCAGGGCTGGGTATTACGGGTCTGCTATTGGCGAGAATTAACCGGCGCTCGCGCGACTTCAACTTGAAGAGCCAGCGGCGCAACATCAGGCTGGCGAATGTGCCGCAAGGCAAACCGGCCGTTCCCGTCGTTGCTCATGCGCCAAGCGAGGGCTGACTGATTGCCGATTGGCAATTGCGCCGATGAAGCATCGAGTATAAGCAACGGTCGAGATGGTGGAATCGCAATCGATGCGGTATTTCGCTTGAAGTTCGGCAATCGGAAATGAATTATGCCTTTAGTTAAAATTCCCAAACCAAAGTTCATCGAGAAGCTGCAGCGCTTTTTCATGGTTGATCTCTTGAAGGGTCTGCGGCTCACACTCAAGTACAATCTTGGCGCGCTTACAGACAAAGACGCGGTCGGGGGGAAGGGAATCTACACCGAGCAGTATCCCAAGGTTCGCCCTGACGTGGCGCCTCGTTTTCACGGCGCGCCGCGGCTCAACATGGACCCGGAAACTCATGACACCCTCTGCATTGCCTGTAACCTCTGCGCCATAGCCTGTCCCGAGGATTGCATTGACGTGCTGGCGATGGACGTGGAGATCATTGTTGCCGGCAAGCCACGCAAGAAGAAGGTGCTCGACGAGTTTATTTTCGACACGTCGCGTTGCATGTTTTGCGCGCTTTGCCAGGAAGCGTGCCCCACGTCATGCCTGGAATTAACCCAGGACTTCGAATTGGCGACTTATTCGCGCGCAGGCTTCGTCTGGAACCGCGAGATGCTTGAACAGGGACGCGAGACGGTGAAATACACAAGGTGATTGCCAATTGCCGATTGCCGATTGCCAATTGCTGAATCGTAGAGGGGAAGCGCGTTTTGGATGGAATTGATCATCGAAGCTGAACTCTTAAAAACCCAAAAAGTCGAACCGTTACTCGCTGAGGCAATTGAGCTCAGGAGAATTATGGCGAGTTCTCGCATTTCAGCCTCAAGGTCTCTAAAACACGGCAAGTCGACAATTGGCAATCGGGATTCGAAAATAATTTCAAATCGGCAATCGGCAATCGGCAATCGGCAATGATATTAACGGGTTGGGAAGCGGTCTTCTTCTGGGTTTTCTCCATCGCGGCCATCTTTGCAGGTCTTCTGACTGTGATGGCTCGCAACACCATTCACAGCGCACTCTTTTTGATCTCGGCACTCGTCTCCGTCGCCGCACTCTTCATTTTGCTTCAGGCTGAGTTTATCGCCGGCGTTCAGATACTTGTTTACGTCGGGGGCGTAATGGTCTTGTTCCTGTTCGTTATCATGCTGGTAAACGTGGGTTCGGAAGAGCGTGGCAGTGAAGAGATTTTCAACCGGCCGCGCCAGGTAACGACCAGCGTTATCTTTTGCGCCTTGCTCGTTGCCGGACTCATCTACGCCGTCAACGAGGGTTACATGGGGTTCATGAAGAGAGACGGCGATAAGATCATGACAGCCGCCGAACAACGCCAGACTCGCGACCAGAACCTTGCCAAATCAGCAACTGGCGCTTCAGGGATTACGAACGACACCCAACGACTGGGTGGCATTCTTTATCGCTATGGGTCATTGCCATTTGAAATAGCTAGTGTGCTTTTGCTCGTCGCAATCATAGGTTCGGTGATGTTAGCCCGAACGCTCAAACAGGAAGCCGCGGTCGATGATGTCGATCCGGAAGTCTTGCACAAAGAGGCTGCACGCGATCCGGAGTTGGCGGAAGTCCAGGCGGAACCGGTAGCGTAGACGCGAAATGCTTATGTTCAAATTTTTCACTCCGGCCTTTGTTCTGTTGTTTCAGGAAGTGACGACCGGACGGTTCGCCACCGCCTGGGAAAAAGCGCAGCACCCTGACTTATCCAAGTTTCTGACTATTGGCGCGTTGCTTTTTATCATTGGCGTTGCCGGCGTGCTGACGCGGCGCAACATCATCGTCATCTTCATGTCAATCGAGTTGATTCTCAACGCCGCGAATCTGAACTTCATCGCCATGTCTCGCTACTTGCAGGATACCGGCAATGTAAATGCCGCGGCGGGCCAGGTCTTTGCGGTATTCATCATCGTTGTTGCCGCTGCTGAAGCAGCTATCGGGTTGGGTATTGTCATTGCGCTCTACCGAAACAAGGAAACGATCTGGATCGATGAGATTGATATTCTGAAGTGGTAAGAACTGGTCTTGGGCCTTTGGCTTTTGGTCTTTGATCTGACAGGGACGGAAGTTCAAAGACCAAAAATCAAAGTTCAAAGTTCAAAGACCAAAGACCAAAGACCCGTAGCGCTATGCATAGTTACATCTGGTTAGTCCCGCTCTTGCCCCTGGTGGCTGCAGCCATCAATGGCTTGCTTGGAAGGAAGTTTCGTTTTTCGGAGAAGCTGATCGGCGGCATCGCCGTCGGGTCGGTCGCGCTCTCTTTTCTCATTACTCTGGTCGCGGTCTATTCCTACACGTTTAGCAGTCACGCTATCTGGCCGGAGACCTATGTCACAAGTCAGCTCAAGTTTACCTGGATTCCCGGCGGGGCCTTGCGCTTAACGCAGGGCGATCAACAACGAGCGACTATCAAAAGCTTCGAAGAGGCAGAACGTCAACGTGCGGCGCTGCCACCTGCGCAAAGAAACGAGCCAATTCTGACGGTTGTAAGCAACGAGTCACGAAGCTCCGTTCTCAATGTTGAATGGAGTTACCAGCTCGATGCGCTGTCAGCGATCTTCATGCTGATCGTCACCGGCGTCGGCCTCTGCATTTTCGTCTTTGCTACCGGCTACATGCACGGCGATCCGGGCTTCTATCGCTTTTTTGCGTACATGGGTCTGTTCATGTTTTCGATGCTCGTGCTGGTGATGGGCTCGAATTTTCTGATGATGTTTGTCGGTTGGGAGGGAGTGGGCCTCTGTTCGTATCTATTGATCGGCTACTACTTTGATCGCCAGGAAGCGGCTAACGCCTCGCGCAAGGCTTTTATTACAAATCGCATCGGCGACTTCGGATTCGCGCTCGCGATTTTTGGCGTCATCGCCACCTTCGGCACGGCGCAATACGGCGACGTTTTCGCGCAAGCCAGAAATTACCCGCTGGAGACACTGGGACACTGGGGACTCTTGTCGTGGATTGCGCTGGGACTTTTCATCGGCGCTTGTGGTAAGTCTGCCCAGCTTCCTTTGCATGTTTGGTTGCCCGATGCCATGGCCGGCCCGACTCCGGTCTCGGCGCTCATCCATGCGGCAACCATGGTCACCGCCGGTCTCTACATGGTTACCCGCACCAACGTCATCTTCCAGCATTCGCAAACGATGATGATGATCGTGGCCCTGGTCGGCGCAGCCACAGCCTTGTTTGCGGCTACGATCGGCATCACGCAAAACGACATAAAGAAGGTTCTGGCGTACTCGACTGTATCGCAACTCGGTTTCATGTTTATGGCCTGCGGTGTGGGCGCGTTTGTGATCGGCATCTTTCATGTGATGACTCACGCGTTTTTCAAAGCGCTGATGTTTCTCGGCGCGGGCAGCGTCATTCACGGCATGCACCACGAACAGGACATGCGACGTATGGGCGGACTAAAGAAATACATGCCCTATACGTACATTACTTTCCTGGCAGGGTGGCTCGCGATCTGCGGCATCATCCCGTTTAGCGGCTTCTGGTCCAAAGATGAAATTCTGTGGAATGCAGCAGCGACGCGATACATCCCGGTTGGCTGGCTGGTGTGGATTGTAGGCACGATCGCCGCAACCTGTACGGCGTTTTACATGACCCGTCTGGTGGCTATGACGTTCTGGGGCACAGAGAAATTCCTGGGCAAACAGCATGAACATACGCCTGAACATGAGGGACATCTGGTGGACGATCATCCCGCGCCTGCACATCATGGCGATACGCCACACGAGTCGCCGCGTTCGATGTGGGTTCCCCTGGCGGTGCTGGCGGTGTTGGCTACTGTTGGCGGCTTTGTCGGCATCAGCACTGCTTTCACGGGCGGTAAACACATCGGCGGTCGGATGAACATCGTTAACTTTCTCGATCCTATCGTCTGGAATCCCACCACGCATTACTTCGGCACTCGTGAAGTGGTTGACAGTTACGGCAAGCCATTACAAGTGACTGACGAAGCGCAGGCCGTTTTCGGCACCACGGAGCTGGAGGCAGCGGAAGCACCGCCACCTTATGGCAGCGAGGGTTTCAATCTGGCGCACTTGATCGAGTCGAAGGTGCACAGCGAAACCGCCACGGAGTGGGTGTTCATTATCATCTCACTGCTGGTTGCCGGCATCGGCATCGGACTTGGATTTCTTTTTTATGTGAAGGACACGCGGCTGCCGGACATCTGGGCGGTGCGGCTGCGTCCGCTGTACGAAGCGAGTTACAACAAGTATTGGGTTGATGAATTCTATGGCTGGGCGGTGACGCGTCGAGCGATGGATGCGGCGCGCGCTGTATTTGCGTTTGACTCGAAAGTGATCGATGGCGGTGTCAATGGGGCAGCCTGGTTCACTCGACTCTCAAGCCGCATAACTGGCGGCACCGACCAATATTTTGTCGACGGACTTGTTAATGCGGTTGCGGGCTTTGTCATTCGTCTCATGTCGCCGCTCTTTCGGGCGGCACAGACGGGTTTCACACAAAACTACGCGCTCGTGATGGTGCTGGGTCTGGTTGCAGCAGTGGCGATGTTTTTCGGCGCCGACATCATGAAGGCGTTCAGGAATGTTTTTGCGTTCCTTCTCTGATTGTTAGCGATACGCGTGTTGTCTATGAATGAATCTGTATCCCACAGTTTTGCTGACGAGAGTATTGAAGCCAAGGCAAAGTGGTTTAAAAGACTGTCTGTTGAAGAAAGGATGAATATCTTTGTCGCATTTACCCGGTTGATTCTGGAAAACAACCCGGATATAGCAAAGAAGAAGCATGCTAGACCAGCTTCATACCGTATTCGCGTCCTTTCAAAAAAAAGACGTCAGGTACTTAGTCATCGGGGTCATAGCTGCTGTGCTCTACGGCGTGCCGCGCAGCAACTTTTGATCTGGATAGCCTAATCGAGCCTACGAAAGAGAATGCCCAAAAAAGACGCGTTAGTCGAGTAACCATGACTTATGCAGGCCAAACATTCGAGGTCGTTTCCTTGTCCGACTTGATTCAATCCAAAACTGCCGCCGGGCGCGACGTTGATCTGGAGGACGTCAGAATATTGACGCCAGAAGAAAAAGAATCTGCCAACGAGGACTGAAGTGCTTAAGACAAATATACTTTCCATTGTTACGTGGCTGCCTACGCTGGGAGCGATAGTTATTCTCGCTCTTTTTAAGAAAGATCAGGGTGTGCTGATCAGGAAGTTTGCCACTGCCTGGTTTGGTCTCGCTTTTGTTGCTTCATTGTTTCTCTTCGCCTATGACCGCAGCGTTGGTGGGATGCAGTTTCTCGAGGATCATCAGTGGATTCCCGTGATCGGCGCGCGTTATCAAATGGGCGTGGACGGCGTGGCGGTGTTGTTGATTGTGCTGACCACGTTGCTTGGAGTTATCGCCGCGTTGTCTTCATGGAATTACATCCAGAAACGCGAGAAGGAATACTACGTCCTGCTGTTGCTTCTGCAGACAGCAGTTGTTGGCGTTTTTACTTCGATGGACTTGTTCCTGTTCTATTTGTTCTTCGAGGTGTCGCTCGTACCTATGTACTTCCTGATTGGCATCTGGGGCGGTGAGGACCGCCTGTATGCGGCGATTAAATTCTTTCTGTACACGCTGGTTGGATCGGTTGTCATGCTGCTCGGCGTCTTGAAGATGTATTTCCTGACCCAGGACTCAGCCTTAACCAACCAAATCACACTGGGAACCATCGACTTACTCGCGGGCAATCCGCAAGCGAGTAGGCTCGTTAATAACAGTTACCAAATCGCTGTCACGAGTGGAACCGGCACCTTCAACATCATCTGGATGCAGGCATTGGGATCCGTCATGCCGATGGGCTTAATGCAGGTGCTACTGTTTTTTGCATTCGCTCTCGGATTTGCGATTAAGGTGCCGATGTTTCCGTTTCACACCTGGCTTCCCGATGCGCACGTCGAGGCGCCGACTGCCGGTTCAGTTATTCTCGCCGGCGTCCTCCTTAAGCTGGGAACGTATGGTTTCTTTCGTTTTAATATTCCGATGTTTCCCGCCGCCACCGCCGACGAATCGTATTTCGGATCTTTTGGCGTGCGCAGCGTGATGGTTTTCCTGGCCATCGTGGGAATCATCTATGGCGCCCTGGCCGCAATGTATTTTGTGGTGAAAAAAGATGGCGATGTTAAGAAGCTCGTAGCTTATTCGTCAGTATCATCCATGGGCATCGTGATGCTGGGGTTGTTTGCGCTCAATCCCAACGGGCTAAACGGCGCCGTCCTCCACATGGTCAACCATGGAATCTATTCCGGCGCGCTGTTCCTGTTAGTGGGAATCATTTATGAACGGCGGCACACGCGCAATGTAGCGGAGTTTGGCGGGTTGTCGCATGTTATGCCTGGATACGCCTCCGTCTTCCTGGCGATGGTGATGACAGCCATCGGGTTGCCGCTGCTCTGCGTTTTCATTTCAGAGTTTCTTTCACTACGCGGCGCCTTTGAAGCAAATCCGGCTTGGGCCGCATGGGGGGCGCTGGGAATCATCCTGAATGCCGGCTATATGCTTTGGCTCTATCAGCGAATGTTTTTTGGAACGATCGATAATCCGAAGAATGAAAAGCTGATTGACCTTAGTCCCCGGGAATGGGCTTACATGGCGCCACTCGTCATCATGTCTCTTTGGATTGGCGTCTATCCCAAGCCGTTTCTCGCCTACGTAGAGCGGCCGGTGAATGCGGTGGTTCGTCAAGTGCGGCCAACTTATCCAATCCCGGGCATGCCACCGGGCGCTGAGCCTCCGCAACGCGCGGCGAAATGAAAAGGATGAAGGATGAGGGATGAAACAACTGATGGTTGATGTCCGGGAGGCTTTATTAACCGCATGACACATGGATTAATACTACTTCTTATTCATCCTTCATCCTTCATCCTTCATCCCTTCAACGCCATGTTTCTACTACAAGCCAACGCGACCGGGTCATTCAACCTCGCAGATTTACAGCTTATTGTGCCGGAGCTGATCCTAACTGTCTGCGCTTGCATCGGCTTGGTGATGGAAGTGGTTCTCCCTTATCGCAAGAGCAAACTCGTTGCTTACTTCTCGCTGGTCGGCGTAGCACTTGCCGCCGTTTCCCTGTGGTTTCAGTTTTGGGTCAGCCGTGATGTTCTGCCGCTGGATGGCTTCTTTGGCATGATCCGCATCGACGGCTTTGCATTAGTCTTTCAGAGCATCTTCCTGATTGGCGCCGCTCTGGCCATTGCTATCTCCACACGCTATCTCGACATTGAGGGTGAACAACACGGCGAATACTACGCGCTCGTCTTGTTTGCCACCGTCGGCATGATGTTTTTGGGTTGCGGCTTCGACCTGATCACCCTTTACATCAGCCTGGAACTGATGGCGCTTACTTTCTATGTCCTGGTGGCTTTCACGAAACGCGAGAAGCGCTCAAACGAAGCGGCGATGAAGTATTTTCTCCTGGGCGCCTTCTCATCCGGCGTGTTGCTGTATGGCATGTCGCTACTTTATGGCGTCGCCGGCTCAACCAATCTGGGTGAGATTGGACACAGCGTTGCCGAGATTACAGCTACCCTGGGACAAGCGGGCGACCAGACATCAGGTTCGCTGAGACCAATGCTGTTGCTGGGAATGATCGCGCTGGCTGCGGGTTTGTTTTTCAAGATTGCGGCGGTGCCATTTCACATGTGGGCGCCAGACGCCTACGAAGGGGCGCCAACTTCAGTGACTGCATTTCTCTCGACCGCCTCAAAAGCCGCGAGCTTCGCCCTCTATGCGCGCATTTTTATTGAAGCGCTGAATAGCATCAGGGCTGACTGGGCGCCGCTGCTGGGTTTGGTTGCCGCCCTTACGATCATGGTGGGGAACTGGGCAGCGGTGACGCAGGAGAATTCGAAACGACTACTGGCTTACTCTTCAATTTCAAATGCTGGTTACCTGTTGTTGGGGTTAGTAGCGGGAAATAGTTATGGCTATGTTGGGCTGCTAATCTACCTGCTGGTCTACACGCTCATGAACATGGGCGCGTTTGGAATCATCATCAGTCTGCGAAGGCGGGGAATCATTGGTGACAACGTTGATGATATGACGGGACTG
>JBKOZZ010000104.1:0-6866 GCA_046726155.1 Acidobacteriota bacterium | reverse complement strand
AGATATTGTGATCGAATGGGCGCGTCACCATGGCAGACTTTATTTCTTGGTCTAATGCCCATGCCGCCGTCTTTTGACGTGAAGCTGAGCGAGCGAGCGGGCTAACGAGGCATTAACAGAAGCTACTTCTTCGTCAGAGATCTTCTCGCGGAGTCGGGCTTGAGCCCGCTGGCGCGCTTCTTCGGCCTTGGCTTCATCGATGCCTTCGACGGGAACGGCCATATCGGTCGCAATGGCCACTCGCTCGCCGGTAACTTCGACCAATCCCTCGCCTACGGCCAGAAACTGATCGCGGCCACCTTTGCGTACCATCATCTCGCCGGGCAGCATTTGCGTCATCAGCCGCACGTGATTGGGAAGGATCCCAATCTGTCCCTCCACCGCCCGCAGTCCAACCATCTCTACGTCTTCAGAGTAGACCGTGCCCTCGGGCGTGACGATTTGCAGTTTTAGAGTCTTGGCCATCTTTCGGCCCTCGTAGAGTTCAAGCGAAAAGAAGATCTGAACAAATAGTCACCTTACCTCTCTGAAACGTTTCTCGCCTCGTAGAGGCGAAATGTTTATAGCTCCCGCAGCCTCCTCGAACCTCGCTTCTTTGTCTCGCTCCTACGGAGCGGAGAAAAAACTACCCGCTGAGGGCTATAAACATCTGGCTTCTCTGGAGCCAAACACCCACCCTCATCCCTCCCGGACTTCTTCAATCGACCCCTTCATGTAGAAGTTAGCCTCTGGCACATCGTCGTGCTTCCCGTCCAGGATCTCATTAAAGCCACGCACGGTGTCGGCTACCGGGACCTGTTTGCCCTCGCGCCCCGTGAAGACCTGCGCCACGCTAAACGGTTGACTCAGAAAACGCTGAATCTTGCGCGCCCGCAGCACTGTCATCTTGTCTTCCGGCGAAAGCTCATCCATTCCGAGGATCGCGATAATGTCCTGAAGGTCCTTGAAGCGTTGCAATACTGACTGAACTCGACGAGCCACGTCATAGTGTTCCTGGCCCACGATTTCGCGCTCGAGAGCGCGAGAGGTCGAGGCCAGCGGATCCACCGCGGGATAGATACCCAATTCAGCGATCGCGCGCTCCAGGACGATAGTGGCGTCGAGATGAGCAAAGGTCGTGGCCGGCGCCGGATCGGTCAAGTCGTCCGCGGGCACATACACCGCCTGGAAGGAAGTGATCGATCCCTTTTTGGTAGACGTAATGCGCTCCTGCAGAGCGCCCATTTCGGCAGCAAGCGTTGGCTGATAGCCAACGGCGCTGGCCGTGCGGCCGAGCAGAGAAGAGACCTCGGAACCTGCCTGAGAAAAACGGAAGATGTTGTCTATGAAGAGCAGCACGTCCTGATTTTTCTCGTCGCGAAAGTATTCGGTAATGGCCAGGCCCGACAGGGCTACGCGCAGCCGAGCGCCAGGCGGCTCGTTCATCTGGCCATAGACCAAAGCGATTTTTGATGCCTTAAGATCTTTCTGATTGATGACCCCAGCTTCGGACATTTCGTTGTAGAGGTCGTTGCCTTCGCGCGTACGCTCGCCGACGCCGGCAAACACCGATACTCCGCCATGCAGCTTGGCAATATTATTAATCAGTTCCATGATGACCACGGTTTTGCCGACGCCGGCCCCCCCGAAAGCACCAACTTTGCCGCCTTTAAGAAAAGGGCAGATCAAATCGATGACCTTGATTCCGGTGGGTAGCACTTGCGGGGAAGTGGATTGGTCAAT
Organism: Acidobacteriota bacterium; assembly: GCA_046726155.1. GTDB lineage: Bacteria > Acidobacteriota > Blastocatellia > Pyrinomonadales > Pyrinomonadaceae > PSRF01. The sequence goes on along the minus strand of JBKOZZ010000104.1, from coordinate 5,144 downwards.
CAGCGCTGGCGCCGGGCGATGGATCGGGTAATATTTCTCCGCCTCCACCGGCCCGCGCTCGTCCACCGGGTTTCCGGTAACATCAAATACTCGCCCCATGACACCTTCACCGACGGGCATCATCATTGGCCCACCGGTATCCTCGACCTCAAATCCTCGTTTGAGACCTTCGGTGCCGGACATGGAAATTGTGCGCACCCATTTGTCCCCGAGATGCTGCTGAACCTCGAGCGTGAGCTTAACCGGCTGGTCGGCGACCTTGTATTTCACCGACAACGCGTTGTAGATTCCGGGTAGCGCGTCCGAAAACTCCACATCTACGATTGGACCGGCTACTTGAACTACTGTGCCTTTACCCATAATCAAACCTGCTTTCAAATTTACTCGTCCTTAGGCGGCCTGGCCGCCGGCGATTTCCAGCAACTCCTTAGTGATATTGCCTTGGCGCAGCTTGTTATACTCGAGCTTCAAGTCCTCGATAAGACCCTCGGCATTATCCGAGGCATTCTTCATCGATACCATCCGAGCGCTTTGCTCGCTGGCCTTCGCATTCAGCAAGACTTGATAGATATAAATGTTCAGATAATGCGAGAGCATATAGCCGAGGAATGCTTCGGGGCTGGGCTCAAACAAAACCTCTTTATGGGCGGCTAGTTCTGCTTCGGGCTCAGCGCCGGGAATCTTCATTCCCTTGATTTCTCCCACCGGAAGAAATTCGATTGAGAGCGGCTCCTGTGTGAGCGTGTTAATGAACCGAGTGGCCAAAACCCGGACCTCATCAACTTCCTTCTTGAGAAAAAGGTTGCGAGCAAACGCGGCAATTGCCCTGGCTTCCGGGAACTGAGGCGAATCACCGTAAGCAAACTCGGCAATAAGTTGCCGCTTAGTTGCGGCAACAAACTGCGCGGCTTTACGTCCAGCCGTAATAAAGACTGTTGATTCTGGATCGAACTGGGCAGCCAGGCGAAACAGATTGTTGTTGAGCGCTCCGCATAAACCTTTATCGGCGGCAACCAGAATCACAGCGCGTTTGCGGATCGGGCGAACTTCCAGTAGCGGATGCCGAAACTCACCCATCTGCGTCGTCGCTTCACGCTGGAAACGGTAGATCATCTCCGTAAACGGCCGGCCGGCGAGGGCAGCCTCCTGCGCCTTGCGCATCTTCGACGCCGCCACCATTTGCATCGCTTTAGTTATCTGCGATGTGCTGCCGACTGATCGGATGCGTCTGCGAATGTCGTGCGTACTGGCCATGCGTTTAGCTCCAGGTCTCTTTGAACGAGTCAACCCCCACTTTCAACTCGCTCACCAACGCATCGCTAAGCGTTTTCTCGCGCGCGATTTTTTCGAGCAACTCCGCCTTACGTAGCGTCATGAACTCCGTTAACTTGCGCTGAAATTCTTTGACTCGATCCACGGGCACATCATCTATGTATCCGTTTTGGACGGCCCAGAGCACCGCCACCTGCACCTCGACGGGAATCGGGTTGTATTGCGGCTGCTTGAAAATTTCGACGATGCGTTTGCCCCGGTCGATCTGCGCCTGCGTCTTCGCATCCAGCTCCGAGCCAAATTGTGCAAAGGCAGCGAGCTCGCGAAATTGAGCGAGATCGCCCTTGAGTTGTCCGGCAACTTGCTTCATGGCTTTGAGCTGCGCCGCCGAACCCACACGAGAAACCGACAGGCCCACGGAAATGGCCGGACGCACACCCTGATAGAACAAATCCGTCTCCAAATAAATTTGTCCGTCCGTAATCGAGATGACGTTAGTAGGAATGTAAGCGGAGACGTCGCCCGCCTGCGTTTCGATGATAGGCAGCGCTGTAAGCGAGCCGTCACCATACTCCTCGCCCACTCGGGCAGCGCGTTCGAGTAAGCGGCTATGAAGATAGAAGATGTCGCCGGGATAAGCTTCACGCCCAGAGGGCCGCTTCAACAACAGGCAGACCTGACGATAAGCCACTGCGTGCTTGGATAAATCGTCATAAATGATCAATGCGTCCATTCCGTTGTCCATGAACCATTCGCCCATGGCCGCTCCTGCAAACGGGGCCAGGTATTGGTTCGTCGCCGAATCGGAGGCGGGAGATGCCACAATGATCGTGTACGGCATAGCGCCGGCATCCTCAAGCACGCTTATGATCCGGGCGATGCTGGATTGCTTTTGTCCAATCGCGACGTAGATGCAATATAGTGGACGAAAGTCTTTGTCACCGGCAGCCGCGCTGTTGAGCCGCGCCTGATTGAGGATGGTGTCGATGCAGATAGTCGTCTTACCTGTCGAACGATCGCCAATTATTAATTCCCGCTGACCGCGACCAATCGGAATCATTGCGTCGATCGGCATGATGCCGGTTTGCATCGGCTGGCGGACTGGACGCCGTCTGATGATTCCGGGGGCCAGTTTTTCGACCGGATAAGCGACGTCGCTCTCAATCGGCCCCTTATCATCCAGGGGCTCGCCGAGCATGTTAACTACGCGTCCCAGCAGACCTTTGCCGACCGGCACTTGCAGAAGCTTGGTGGTGGCGCGCACTTCGTCGCCTTCTTCGAGCTGCGTGTAGTCGCCCATAATCACCACGCCGACTTCGGTCTCATCCAGGTTCAGGGCGAGACCCGTAATACCGTGTCCCAGGTCGATCATCTCATTGAGCATGACGTCGCTGAGTCCTTCGATTCGAGCGATGCCATCGCCGATCTCGCGGATGACTCCTACGTTTTGCCTGGCTGCGGTTGTCTTTGCACCCACGATTTGAGCTTCAATTTCCATTAATAGGTCCGGCATATGTTTTTCCTTAATTCACCAGCTGCGAGAGTCGCATTCTTATCGAGAGGATCGATCTGTTCCGTTTCCGCCAGTGGTTGAAAAGCTTTTCTCCAGCGCCGCCAACCCTGCCCTGACGCTGCCGTCGTAGACATCACTGCCCACTCTTATGCGCATGCCACCGATCAGTGAGGGACTTTCTGTGAACGAAGTGCTGATCCCGGGGCCATACACTCGAACCAAACTCTCCCGCACACTTGCTTGTAAGTCGGTGGGCAATGATGTCGCGCTTTCGACAGTGGCCGTGTGCTGCAACTGCTCGATTCTGACCAACCGCTCAAATTGGTTCGCCAGAGTCAGGTAGCCACGGCGTTTCGATCCCAGGACGGATTGCACCACCTGGCGAACGCGACTCTCATCCACAGATCCATTCACGAGGCACAGTCGAAACAAGTGCCTGGCGTCACGCTTGATTTGTTTGGCTGTCTTCATCACACCTACCGTGCCGTCAATTCTCTTGCCGTTTCTTCAGCCAGCCGTCTCTGATCTTCTGTAGTCAGAATCTTGCCGGCGATCGCAGCGGTAGTCTGCACCACCAGTCGGCCAACCTCTTTTCTGAGCTGGGCCAGCATGCGGGTGTGCTCAGAAGCCGCCGCCGCGTTTGCCTTGATCATGATCTGTTCGGCGGCAGCACTGGCCTTCTGAGTCTCCTGCGCGCGCAGGCGGGCTGCCGCACCACGGGCTTCTTCGATTAACTCGTTTGCGTGTACGTTGGCCTTCGCCAGAACCTCCTGGCGCTGCACCTCAGTCTTGGCCAACTCGGCTTTGATTTTCTCGCTATTGGCCAAACCCTGGGCTATGAGTTGCCGCCGCTGCGCCAACATCTTGAGTACCGGCTTATAAGCAAATAGATAAAGAAGTACACAAACGATCGAGAAACTGATTATTTGGGAAATTAGATGCGGCCAGTCCACTCCGAAAGTCCGGGCAATCTGTTGGATCTGCCCGCCACTCTCGGCTTCCGCAAATAAGAGAAGAGCATTCATAGTCGCACCCACCTTCAGTTGGAGCGGTTGCCGTTGACTAAAAGACTCGGCCAAGCCACAGAGACGCAGAGACACAGAGCCGGAAGGAAACTGAAAGAGCAGGTGTCTGTTGAGGGCTCAAAATCATTTCCTTTATTGTCCTTTCTCTGTGCCTCTGTGTCTCTGTGGCAAAATTGCGCCGCACCTACTTCACAAGAAACAGCGTGTAGAAAACGATCGCCTCGGCGAAAGCGATGGCCAGAATCGACTGCACCAGAACTTTGGTGGATGCTTCGGGATTGCGGCCGACTGCGTCCGAAGCCTTCATGCCAATCAAGCCCACCGCGATGGCTGCTCCGAGAGCCGCAAAACCTATGTGTAAGTTGCCAGTCATCTCTATCATTCCTTTCTCAGCATCAGTTCATTACCGCGCTGTCTCAGGCCCCTCATGTTGGCACATCAGCAGGGTAAAGACCGCTGTCAACAACATGAAGACCAGTGCCTGGACCAGGCCGACAAGCAATTCCAAAAAATAAAAAGGTACCGGCAGTAGCCAGCCCCACCCGGGAACCAGATTGGCCATTGTTTCCAACATATTCTCCCCGGCAAACGTATTGCCGTAGAGACGAAAACTCAGAGAGACGGGCCGGAACAAGATTGAAACGACTTCTAAACATCCGACCACGAAGAAGACAACCACCATGAGTAGCTTCAGCAGCCCAGTGCTGTCACCCTTGGGCGCGAACAGTTCTTTCACAAATCCTATTGGTCCAATTTCGCGGAAGGCCCATACGATCCAACAGGCGAAAAAGATCAGCGCCATGGCAAGAGTCAGGTTCACGTCAGCATTGGCGCCGCGAAACCACGGCTGATCGATCTTGAAGCCATGAGCAGTCGGGTGTCCCCAGCCGATCACACCCACTCCAGGGATGAGGGCCATCCAATTGGCGGAAAGTATGAAGATGAAAACAGTCGCGAAAAACCAGAATGTGCGATCTAACAGGTGCCTTCCCAGCAGTCCTTCCAGAAAACCGTAAAGGCTCTCAATCAGCCACTCCAAAAAATTCTGTGCAGCACCGGGAACCTGGTCCATGCGACGGGTGGCGATACGCGCAAAAAGAATGAGCCCGAGCGCAACGATCCAAGTCACCACCATCGAATTGGTGATCGGCAGCCCGAAGACACGGCCGATTTCGACGGCCTTTTGCGGTAAGCCGTGTTCCTCTTTTTCAGAAGCCGCAACTGGTTTGACCTGTTCCGCGGTTTGCGCTGTGGTGGCGGAAGATGCCTGCGATTCATCGGGTGCTCCGAATACGCCCTGCGCGGTGAGACCTACCAACACCGCAATTATCAGC
>JBKOZZ010000103.1:0-21195 GCA_046726155.1 Acidobacteriota bacterium | reverse complement strand
GTCTAAGGTCAGATGTCGAAAGCTTTCTGATTGATGGGTTGCCAGGAATGGGGCGCCGGTCCGCCGCTGGCCAAAGCGCCGCCAGGCCGGCGCACTCCAAGGAGTTGAGGCAGCCTTTCCTAACATAATATGTATTATCAGACGCGGCGGATATAAGGCTCTGGCTCGGGGTGCTGAGCAATAATGGGGCTTTTCCTCCCTTCGGTGGCTTCCCCGCCCAAATACAGATACTCGCTTCGCCCCCACGAATCGTTTGTCGCTTTCGTTCAACGGTTAGTATGGTGCAGTTTGAACGATGCGCACATTAGCAACAGGTGCTGCGATGAGGTCAGTACCACCAGGCGGTAGCCGGTGGGTCAGCCGTCGCCACGAGCACCTAACCCAACGCTTAGGTGGTTTGACCCACCCGCTACCGCAAGGTGGTACTGACCTCATGACCCACCCGTGGTACTGATGACCTCATGGGACCGGAACTTCCGCACTGGCGGTAGTTTTCAAACTGACCCAGTACCAGACGTGCCCTCGCTTGACCGGCTTTGGTAGCGCACCTTAGAGTGACGGTTCTAATAAATTTAATACAGCACGTTTGTTTAATGAGGTGTTCGCCGGTGCCTATCAAAATTGAGAATCAGGTTGAGAGGAAATTACCTAAGGAGACTGTACGCCAGCTTGAAGAAGCTTTCGACAGCTTGCCGCGAGAGCACACGCGCGGTCTGGAGCGTATCAGACTAGTCGAGTTCATATCGGATCCGCGGCTTAGAAATACTTTCCAGACGTCGGAGTTGCCGGGACTCTATCATCCGCGACAAGGCCCAAAAGGAGCCTGGTTAGAAGTGGCTGTTGGAGTTTTACTGCCCGGTGACAAGCCAGTGCATAAGCGCATAATTCCCCGGCTCTCGTTTAAGGGAAACCTGGCCGCTACGATCTTTTCGCTCGTTGGTCAACACTATCACTTCACCTTAAAGCATTCGCTTAAGAAGACTCAACTGGAACCAGCGATAAGGGTCTACACCGAGAAGCAGCTTAAAGCCTGGAACGAAAAGAAGCACAGCTTCCGAGCCCGTCTGTTTAAGCCGTTGCAGCCTACGCTGGAGCGGTGGGCGAAAGGATTACAAAAACGAGCCGCTGCGGAAAAGAAGAAAAGCGCGGCTTCGAAGTGAGCGGCTTTTTTGGAGTACGGCGGCCTGGCGCCGCTTTGGTCCGCGGCGGCCCTGTCCGAGTCGAGCCAGCGTGTCGAGATCAACATCGTCATCTGATCCCTCTGGGTTCGAATCAGTAAAGGTTTGAGCGTTAGCGAAGACTACGAAGAGCCGGCGGAAATTGCGACTGCGCCCTCGGCGAGTTAGTTCGAAGTTGTCAGTCAGTTGTTAGTCGGCGGGCTGGTCGCCACTATCGATGCTCTTGGCTACTGACCTAAGAGCCTGGGCGACGTCGGTCGTATCAACGTTCGAGCGCCGGAAACGCACTTCCACACTAAAATCCTTTTTAGGCGAAACGTATTTGAACGTGTAAGGTTTGGCTTCCGGAGCGATGCGTGGACCCATTTCCTGGCGTCGCACTTCCCTTGCATCAGCGCGCGTAAGTCCCCGGGAAGTTATTTCTTTCGCCAGGCGTCGCATTCCCTCTTCGTCCGGTTGACGAACAATCTGGAGCAGCATCGATTTTGCAGAGACATCGGCCTGCCGGCAGAGATCTCGAACGTCAGCCGGGATCGCGGCGATCGAAAGCGCTTCCGTAACAGTACTCCGGCTCTTCCCAACTTTTCGTGCAACTTCCTCGTGCGTATAACCGAACCTTTCGCACAACGCTAACAATCCATCAGCTTCTTCCCAGACCGTCAAGTCTTTTCGCTGCATGTTCTCGATCAGCGCTATCTCAGCTACGCCGCCGGGGTCGATGTCCATCTCCACACACGGCACTTCCATTAGCCCGGCGAGGCGCGCGGCCCGGTACCGCCGCTCCCCCGCGATGATCATCCAGCGACCCGTTGAGCGCGCGGGCTTAACCAGCAAAGGTTCCAGCACGCCTTTCTGTGCGATTGAGGCAGTAAGCTCGGTCAGGTCGCCGAAGTCCACCCGCGGCTGATCGGGATTTGGATCGAGCTTATCCAGGGCGATCATACGTCCCACGGTGGTAGGCGCATGCTGCGACAATTCCTCAACATAGTGGGAGTCATGGCGCATTTGCAGTCCTGTCGGCAGTCCCCTTTTAGACACGGCTCATTACCTCTTCACATAGATTTCCATATTCGATGGCGCCTGAAGAATTCGGAGCAAAGCTAAATATCGATTCCTTGTAGGCGGGAGATTCTTCCAGTCTGACGCTTTTTGTAATCACGGTGTCGAACAACTTGGGCCCAAAAACCTTTTTGATCTGTTCATGAACTTCACGCGCCAGCGTTGTTCGTTTGTCATGAAGCGTCACGAGCACGCCTAGCAGTTCCAGGCCAGGGTTCGGACGCGCCTTCACTTTCTCGATGGTTTCGAGTAAATCGTCAGTGCCTTCGAGTGCGAAATAGGACGACTGAATCGGAACCAGCACATGCGTGGCGGCCACCAGTGCATTTACGGTGATCAGTCCCAGGGTTGGCGGCGTGTCGATAATAATCACTTCATATTGTTCGCGGAACGGTCCCAGCCGGTCCTTGAGCCGAAACGGGGCATCGAAGTCACCAACCAGTTTTGACTCCAGCTTTGCCAGATTGATTCGCGCGGGAACGATGTGAAGTCCCTCGACCGGCGTCCGGTAAACTGCCTGCTCCACGGGCGCCTGTCCGTCGGTCATTAGTTCAAAGGCGGACCGCTCGACGGAAAGCGGGTCGAGAAAAGAGATTGAGCTGTTTGCCTGAGGATCTAAATCCAGGAGGAGGACACGTTTGCCGAGTCTGGCGAATGCAGCAGCCAAATTGATGGCGGTAGTAGTTTTGCCGACGCCACCTTTTTGATTTGCGATCGCAATTATCATTCGCTACACAATAACAAGATTCTCGGACCCATGCGTGATTCAGCTATTACGGATTCTAACAAAGCATCGAACAGTCTGCTTACATCGGCAGATCACCGGCTTCGCCGATTACATCCGGCCACTCTTCCTCGCCGAGCGCCGACCCTTCCCCGCCCTCTTCTTCTGACGGAGCGGATTTCTGCGACGCCTTAATCACTTCTTCGTCAACGTAGATAGGACAGTCCGCCCGAAGCGCGAGGGCAATTGCGTCGGAAGGTCTTGAATCAAGGACCATGCGGTTGCCATCACTCATGCGCATTTCAATAACAGCGAAAAAGGTGTTATCGCGCAAGCTGGTGACCACTACTCTTTCTACCTGAATGCCAAGCTCGATAATCAAGTTGCGCAGCAGGTCGTGAGTCATCGGGCGAGGCGGAGCAATTTTCTCAATTTCAAGCGCAATGGCATTGGCCTCGTAAGCCCCGACCCAAATTGGCAGCATCGTATCGCTTTCGACGTCCTTCAAAATTATGATGGGAGTACCGCTATTGGGATCCATCATCAGCGCTCTGATTTTTACTTCAATCTCCATAAATCGATACCTCTGTACCCGGTACTCGGTAGAACTGTCCCTTTCGGAACTCGCAGGTCCCGCCCGCGATCATTTTGCCTCTCTAGTCACCAAATCGCCGTAAAGACTGTACGGCTTAGCCTGCGAAATCAAAACATCAACTATTTCGCCGGGTTGTGACTGGCGGGTCCTGAAGTTAACAACCTTGTTGCAAGTTGAATGACCCGTCATGTCCTGGCTTGACCTCGCACTCTCCTTTTCGACCAGCACGCTCACTGTTCTACCGACATAGCCATTGTAGATCTTGTTCTGCAACGATGATTGCAAGTCCTCCAGCGCCAGAAATCGCGCTGTCTTCACACCCTCCGGTATTGCGTCTTCCAACGAAGCTGCGGGCGTTCCGGCTCGTTTGGAATACTTAAAGATGAATAGTCCGTCGTACTCACACCGGCCAACCAGGCTCATCGTATCCTCGAAATCAGTTTCGGATTCGCCGGGAAAGCCAACAATGACGTCGCTCGTTAGTGATAGCCGGCGCCTGGAAGCTTTGATTGCATCTACGCGCCGCAGATAATCGTCTGAATTGTGCCCGCGCCGCATCGCTTTCAGTATGCGGTCACTTCCCGATTGCACGGGCAAGTGAACCCAGTCGCAAAGATTCGGACACTCTTCCAACGCCGCCACTATATCAGGATGGAAGTCTCTAGGAAACGACGTAGTGAATTTGATGCGCTCCATGCCGGTGTCGGCAACAGCTCTCAGCAAACGTGAGAAAGCAGTCGCGCCCGGGTAACGCTCCAGACCTTCCTGCGACTTTGGTCGATAGCTGTTTACGTTTTGGCCGATCAGATGCACTTCCTTATAGCCAAGAGAGCGCAGCCTCTGCACCTCGGCAACGATTTCGAGCGCGCTGCGACTCTTCTCGCGACCGCGCGAGTAAGGAACGATGCAGAAGGAACAAAACTTATTACAGCCTTCGATAATTGGCACAAAGGCAACGTAGGGGGAACGTCTCTCCGCGGGCGACACGTCCCAAACCTCGCCTTCATGACGCTCATCTAAATCGATTACCGACGCTTCCCCGCCCCGTACACGTTCGATCAAAGACGGTATACGGTCAGTCGCACGAGTGCCGATAATCAGATCGACGGCTGGAGCGTTTTTGAAAATAGCGTCGCCCTCAAGCTGCGCGACACAGCCCATCACGCCGATCAAAGGTTTCTGTTTTCCACCCGCGCGCGCCGCCCGGCTGCGAATCTCTCCGATTCTCCTGAAGACCTTTCGTTCAGCACGTTCCCTCACGGAGCAGGTGTTCAACAAAACTACGTCGGCAGCCTCCGCAGAAGCGGTCAACTCGTAGCCGGCTTTTCGCAAACCTGATGCGGCTCGCTCAGTGTCGGCGACGTTCATCTGGCAGCCAAACGTCTCAATGTAAACTTTGGACTTCATTCACGGTGTAACGCAAACTGTCAGTTTGCGTTCATGGGTCATCGGTCAACTTCAATTAGTGCTACTCAACCATCGCAAACTAACAGTTTGCGTTACCTCAAGCAAACTTTCGATACCCTCAAGATCACGCTTAAACTTCTGTTCGGGCGTAGTCTAACAGAAACTGGAAGCCAAACGCGATACCGAGATTTTTGCATCGTGACTTGCTGAAACCGCTGAATCGCACCGCTTGACCACTCCTCACTCGGCTAGTAGGATGACGCTCGAGTTCCCAAATTCAATCGAAATTGAGAGGTCCCTCATGTCCTTCAACAAGATAATTCTTGTCGGAAATCTTGGCCGCGATCCTGAACTTCGTTACACGCCACAGGGTACGCCCGTTTGCAGTTTTAGTATGGCTACAAATGAGCGACGCAAAGATAAGGCGGGCGAGATGCAGGATCAGACGACGTGGTTTCGCGTGACCCTTTGGGGACGGCAGGCAGAGACTGCCTCACAATACCTGACGAAGGGCCGGCCCGTTTACATAGAAGGCAGGCTGCGCGTGGAAGAGTGGACTGATCGCGACGGCAAGCCGAGACACACGCTGGAAGTTCACGCGACAGATATGCAGTTCATCGGCGGCGGTAGAGGAGAAGAGCCTCCGATGGAAAGAGCTGCTGCCGCAGCTAGTGCGCCTTCTGAACAAGCGGATCTTTCCGACGACGACATTCCTTTTTAGACCATGCCGCAAATATTAGAAGTGTCCGATAAACTTTAGTTTGTCGTGACCCGGCGACAGGCTAAAGCCTATCGGACATCCAATTTGTCCGATAAACTTTAGTTTGTCGTGACTCGGCGACAGGCTAAAGCCTATCGGACATTTACCCAATTTGTCCGATAAACTTTAGTTTGTCGTGACTCGGCGACAAGCTAAAAAAGCTTATCGGACATCCAATTTGTCCGATAAACTTTAGTTTGTCGTGACTGCGCGACAGGCTAAATTAGCTTGTTCCTGTCGGCAGCAAGAACAACCTATAAAGGTTGAACTCTAAACTACTAGCGTGTACTGGCTCTAAAACTACAAACCTTTGCTCGCAATAAACTTGATGAGATCGCGTACGCGGCAGGAGTAGCCCCACTCGTTGTCGTACCAGGAGAGCACCTTGATCAGCCGGCCGCCGATAACTTTCGTATATTCGGAGTCAACAATCGATGAGTTTGAGTTTCTCTTGAAGTCGCTCGAGACGAGCGGCTCTTCGGAAAACGCAAGAATTCCACGCAGCTCCTCGTTAGCCGCGTTTTTCAGGGTCCGATTCACTTCCTCGCTGTTCGTCTCCTTCTCAACGTCCATGACAACGTCAACCAACGAAACGTTGGGCGTGGGCACTCTTACTGAGATGCCGTCAAACTTTCCTTTCAACTCAGGTAGCACCAGGGCCACAGCTTTGGCGGCGCCTGTTGAAGTCGGAATCATTGAGAGCGCGGCGGCGCGCGCCCGGCGCAGATCCTTGTGAGGCAAATCAAGCAGTTGCTGGTCGTTGGTGTATGAGTGAATCGTGGTCATCTGGGCCGAGCGAATTCCGAAGCCTTCGTGAATCACTTTTGCCACCGGCGCCAGGCAGTTGGTCGTACACGACGCATTGGAGATTACGTGATGCTCCCCGGGGACGTATTTATCCTCGTTAACTCCGAGCACGATAGTAATGTCTTCATTTTTCGCCGGAGCGGAAATAATCACCTTCTTGACACTGCCGCGAAGGTGCTTTTTGGCGTCTTCGGCCTTGGTGAATATCCCCGTGGATTCGACTACGATCTCGGCGCCTACCGACTCCCAATCGATGGCCGCCGGGTCACGCTGTGAAAAGACTTGAAACTCATCGCCGTCAACCCTAATCCCATTTTCGGTAGAGGTAATCTCATGATCGAGATTTCCGAGGACTGAATCATACTTCAGCAGGTGTGCGAGGGTTTTGGTATCCGTGAGGTCGTTCACAGCAACGAAATCAATATCCGGATCACCGATAGAAGTGCGGAAGATATTGCGTCCGATGCGCCCAAAGCCGTTTATGCCAACCTTCACCGCCATTGAGAAAATGCCCTCCTGCGAATGGTCCAGCGCCTTTTCGCTCTGGGAAACCGGTGGGCACACTATGCTCCGCCGCTTGCCGTAAACTCGGATCGAAAGTTGCTGGGAGTAAAGAAGCCCAAGATTATGCGGCATAGCTTTGACTGTCAAGCGAGGGTCAGTCCCAGGGTTTTGGGATCTTTTTGAAACTGCGTTTGTCCAATTAGCGTAGTAAAGACTTGATCGGATGCGGCTTGTTTGTTAACAGTTAGTATCGTTTTCCCGAATATATTAAGGATAAATCGAAGGAGTTTTGGTGTGATGCGTAATCTCCAGCCTCGTGCGCTTCTCAAGATCATGTGTGTGTCTGCGGTTCTCGTAACGGGGAGCCATGGGCTTCTCGCCCAAACGCCCTCGGCGACGCCACCGCGCAATCCGGCTCAGCAAGACGCCACCCGCCCGCCGGGAACTGAGCAGCAGAACCCGAATGTGCCTCCTGGAACTCAGCAAACGGCGCCCCCGCAGGCTCCGCCGGGAACACAACAACCACCGGCGCAGTCACCTCCGGGAAATCCAACCGTGGTGCCGCAAACCCCCGTCGACACCGAGCCGGCGGCGCCCCTTCAGGAGCCGCGCGAACCTAACTTCCCGACAGTCGAACAGAAGCCCTTGCCGCCTTTACCCAATATGACGCGGCTAGGCGTGACGAGTGATAACACCCTGACGCTTTCACTAAATGACGCGATCAAGCGCGCGCTTGAGAATAACAACGACATCGAGATGGCGCGGGACGACGTGCGCTTCGCGGAAACCCAACTGCGCTCATTGGAGGGGGTCTATGATCCGTTTTTGAGCTTCACGCCGCAGATCGATAAGCGCATTACACCGGTGCAGAACATTTTTGCCGGTGGTGGTAACTCGGGACAGGTTTCAAATACCACCCTTTCGCTCGGCCCCACTCTTAGTAAGTCGTTCGCCACCGGCGGCGGAATCTACGAACTCAGCTTCAACAATTCCAGAACGAAAACGAGTGCGGTCAATAGCACTCTCAATCCGTTTTATTCTTCCAATCTTTCTTTGACGTTCACGCAGCCGCTGTGGCGCGATCGCTCGATCGACAACAACCGTAGACAGATTCGCATTCAGAAGAAACGCCTGGAACAGTCCGACGCCGATTTTCGCCTGCGCACGATTTCGGTTATTTCGCACGTGCAGCAAGCATACTGGGAATTGGTTTTCGCCCTGCGCGACCAGCAGAATCAACTTGCGAACCTTAATCTTTCGCGCGAGAGCCTGCGTCAAGTTGAGGCGCAAATTACCGTGGGAACCAAGGCGCCGCTGGAGCGCGCGGAGGTCCAAACTGAGTTGGCAAATCGTGAGTCCGCCTTGCTGGTCGCAGTACAAAACGTCTCGATCGCTGAGAACAATTTGAAGCAGTTGGTCTTCAAAGATCCTTCAGCGCCTGAGTGGTCAGCGCAGTTCACTCCCACCGACGCGCCCAAATTTGACGCTACGCCCGTTAACCTGAACGATGCCTTGAAAGAGGCGCGCGAGAATAGGCCGGAGTTGCGGAGGCTGCGTTTGCAAAATGACATTAACCAGATCGACGTGAAGTTCTTCAAGAACCAAACAAAACCCCAGGTCGATATCCAATCAACTATAGCGACCACAGGCCTGGCCGGAACACCAGCCACAACAACGATCACTCCAGGCACGCTGGTACCCATCATTTCGGGCGATCCAAACTCCGATCCTAACGCCTTTCTGTTGGACCAAATCCAGGACATTCAACGCCGGGCGGGCTTTCCGGTAGCTGTATCTCCTGTGGCTACCACGCCAAATCTTGCGCCTTCAGCCTTGGTCGGCGGATACGGCCGGACACTGCACAACCTCTTCAACTTAAATACTTACAACGTTATCGTTGGCGTCGCGATTCAGATTCCATTGAAGAATCGAACCGCGGAGGCCAATCTTGCCGGCGCGCACATTCAGGGCGAACAACTCGAGGCGTCGCTCCGCTCGCAGGATCAAATCATCGAGGTCGACGTTCGCAACGCAGCACAGGCGGTGGAAACTTCCCGCCGCCGCGTGCTCTCGGCTCGTGAAGCACGCTCTAACGCCGAGACGCAACTCGAAGGCGAACAGCGACTTTATCAGGTGGGACGTTCGACTACGTTCCTGCTCTTCCAACGTGAAAATGCTCTGACCAACGCACGTAACGCTGAACTTCGCGCGGAGACCGACTATAACAAAGCTCTGGCCGATCTTCAGCGGGCCACCTCCACAACCCTGCGCGCCAACAATGTTATTGTTGACACGCCGACTCCGTGAGGCAAAAGAGCAGGCATCGAGTACGTTCTGGCGGAAATAAAAATCCTCGCATGGTGGGTCAACGAATACAGAGCCGGAAGCGGTAGAGCCTGTGAAGACTCAGTGCGGCACTTCAAAGTTGATCCTAACTAACTCATGCTTGAATCAATCACTCCGCGAGCCTTGATTACGAAGCTCACAGCCGGTTGCTACTGCTCCCGGTTCTGACTTTTCCTGGCTTATGAGCTATGTACTGGGCCCTCCAATTTGGGCTGAACAGCGACTTGACTTGAAAACGTCCGATCGTCGCCTGCGGCTTTTCAGAACCCACTTGTAATTTGCGTTTTTCGATTTGCGATTGCTAAGGTAACCCTGCCTTGGCAATCGCATTTTTGTAGTGCGCAATCTCTCTGATTGCGTACGCAGCAAGCAAACTAACAGGTTGCGTTACGCCAAATGAAGATCTCGGCCACCATCATCACCTTCAACGAAGAAGCGAATATTCGTGACGCCTGCGAGTCGCTCGCATGGGCTGATGAGATTGTAGTAGTCGACTCCGGGTCGACTGACAAAACAGCCGAAATCGCCAAGGGTTGTGGCGCGCGGGTGATCGTTAAGGACTGGCCGGGATTTTCCGCGCAAAAACAATTTGCGACCGATCAGGCTTCACATGAGTGGGTCTTCAGTCTCGACGCGGACGAACGCGTTTCCGAAGAACTGAAGAGCTCAATCGCGGAATTAAGGAAACTGCCGGAGGCTCAACTTGCTGACGGTTATCGCATCCCCAGGCGCTCTTATTATCAGGCAAGGTGGATTAAGGGGGGCGGCTGGTATCCCGATTGGCAGTTGCGCCTCTTTAGAAAGTCGCGCGGCCACTGGGAGCCGCGACACATTCATGAATCAGTAAAGATGGGTGCCAGTGCGCGAGTCGAAAGGCTCTCCGGCGACTTACTGCATTACAGCGTTCGGGATTCCGCTCATCATCACCGCATGATTGGCGAACGCTATGCTCCACTGGCCGCGCAGCAAATGTTTGAAGAAGGTCGTCGCACCTCACAACTTAAGATTGCAACAGCGGCGCCCGCCGCCTTTTTCCGCAGCTACTTTCTTAAGGGCGGGTTTCGCGACGGGCTTGCCGGGATCAGCATTGCCAGCTTTGCTGCGCATCATGCGTTTCTCAAAAACTTGATGCTCTGGGAAAAGCAGAAGGCAGAAAGCAGGAAGCAGTAGACTTAGGCATAAGTAAAGGTGTGAAGTTAAGAGTTCAACCACTTTGCACAAAAAGTCCCTTCTCAGCCGGACTTTTTGTGCAGCCTCACCACTTCTACCGCTATGGCGCTTTTCCCGCCTTGGTTCATCGTCTATCAAATAAGAGACAAAAAGATCGGGGAGCGGTTTATCGGTTATCCCAATTTGGCAGGCTAACCAGCCCACGGATACAGCTGCCCTGAGTGATCTATTTTCCACTCGAATAGCGTACGAACATCTTCTGTTCTTCTCGACGCGCCTGGACACAACCAGATTGGTCGTTCAGACAGCGGTAACTCTAATCGTAACGCTCTTCTTGTCTGCTTTGCTCGGTAACCGGACGACGCGCGAACCCAAGGGTTATTGAGTACGGCTTTCGGCGAATTTTTTATGCAGCAACGAAACTTTTTGTGTAAGAGGCAGTTTATGTGCAAAGCCAGTTCAACCTTAGGTTGCTTCCGGGTTGCTGCAAGCTAAACCTTCAACTGGCTTTGCACAAAAAGTCGACGTTCAGGCCAGTCCGCGTAGCGGACGGATGACAAATAGCCCAGCAGTTCACTGCTGGGACAAGACAAAACCATACCCAAGTCCGTGAAACGGACGGCTGATCCTTAGTGGCAATGCTGAAATGAAGCTTTTGTTGCAATTTCAGTCGTCCGCTTCACGGACTGCACCTTCTAAGCCTGCTGCTCCCAGCAATGAATCGCTGGGCTACTATCATTCGTCCGCTCTCGCGGACTTTTTGTGCAAAGCCGCTTGCACTCTAAACTACCAGTTCACGGTCGCAAGCCCACGGAAATAATATACAATGCTTTTTGATGCATCTTCCCCTGACAGCCCTCTTTTCTGATTTGAGTTTAATCCCGTTACCGTTCATATATGTAATTGCCGGCGTATTTGGCGCCATCATTGGCAGCTTTTTGAATGTAGTCATCCACCGGCTGCCGCGTGAAGAGTCGATCGTCCTTCCCAGTTCGCGCTGTCCTGATTGCGGAGCGGTTATCGCTTTCTATGACAACGTCCCGCTGGTTAGTTACGTGCTGCTCCGCGGTCGTTGCCGGGCGTGTAGGGCCCACATCTCCGCACGCTATCCGGCAGTTGAAGCCTTGACGGCGGCGCTTTGGGTAATGGTCGCCTGGCGCGACGGACTAACCTGGGTGCTGCCATTCGACCTCTTATTTGTTAGCGCCGTCACAGCGTTAATCTTCATCGACGCCGAGCAAATGATTCTTCCAAACGCGATCACCTATCCGGGCATCGTATTTGCGCTCGTAGCGCGCCTGGTCCTTCCCTACCTCATGGGGCGGCCGTATTTCGAGGATATCGATATGCTTCTTAATGGCCCGCTTAATGGCATGCCGTTGTGGGCCGCCTCACTTGCGGCTGCACTCATCGGGGCTTTCGTTGGAGGCGGCTCTTTGTGGTTGATGGGTTGGGCCTGGGAAAAACTTCGCGGTATCGAAGCGATGGGTCTCGGGGATGTAAAGATGATGTTTATGGTTGGCGCTTATTTGGGTTGGCCGTTAACTGTTCTTACGATCTTTCTCGGTGCCTTGTCGGGATCAGTTATCGGGATCGCGGTCACGTTGTACGAAGGCAGAAGAGATTTGAAGAGCTACCTCCCTTACGGAGTGTACCTGGGAATCGGTTCGCTGGTGGCGTTGTTCTTCGGATCTCAGATAGTCCACTGGTACACTAGTTTTTACCGATGATTTAATCATCTCTCATCAATCGTCACCCATCACTATTCAGATGCGTTACGGAAACCGCTACCAATTTGGGCTGACGCTGTTAACAGGGTTCTTCCTCATAACGACCTTGTTCGCCGTGTTGCTTTATGCGTTGACACCAGCGTCGCCGGCCACGCGCGGTCCGCTTCTGCTCACAGCTTTCGTGGCCATTCTGCTCGGCTCGCTCGTCTGCATCCTTTTCTTCCTGCGTTGGTTATTACGTCCTTACCGTCAGCTTGTGGGTGAGGCAGAAAAGGCGGTAGTTGAATCTCGGGTACCGAAGTCGAAAGATGAAGCGGAGTTTGTGCTGGAAACGTTTCAGTCAGTAGTGTCTCAACTTCAGCAGCAACGAAAAGCCCTCGAGCAGCTTAGCAGCCAGGCAAGCAAGCGCGCTGCCTCCGCCGAAATGTTGAGTGAACGAATAGTGGCCAGCGTGCCGTCGGCCCTCATTGCCTTCGACGGCGATGGAAACTCGATGGTCATCAACGCTCCCGGTCGCGCGCTGCTGGAGCTTGACGGCAGCGCTCTTGGTCAGCCGGTGACCACGATTCTGCAAAAGATTCCACAGCTTGCGGAGATGGTTGAGCAGTGTCTGCAAACCGGCACACTTTACCGCCGTGAAGAAATTGAGACGGTCACCACGCAACAAATGCCACGAAGGCTGGGGGCCACGATTGCGCCTATCGATCTTACGTCGGACCGAGGTCCACGCGGAGCGCTTTGCCTACTAACGGACATCACCGAGGTTACTCAACTCCGTGAGCAAGTGGCGCTCAAAAAGAATCTAGAGAGTCTGGGCGAAATGTCGGCCGGCCTGGCACACGAATTCAAGAATGCAATCGCAACGCTTCATGGCTACGTGCAGCTTTTGCAAAATCTGGAGCTCGATGAACAGGCAAGCGGCACGGCGGCGGCGTTGCTGAACGAAGTGCGTAACCTTTCCGATATGGTCACGTCGTTTCTAAACTTCGCTCGCCCGCAACCGCTCCAGCTCGCCGAGGTGAATCTCAATGCACTAATCAGAGACTGCGCAAGCGAGCTGATTCCGCTGTTCGAAGAACGTAACGTTAACTTGGACATCGAACAGGGGGCTGAGTTCTCTGCGAATTCTCGGCGACTTTCACGGCCCGGCGGCGAGATGATTAAGAAGGCCGTTCCTCGCGAAGAAGCTGAGACCCTGGAATGGCAGAGTCTTGAAATTCGTGCCGACGAACGCATGCTGCGTCAGGCCTTACTCAACCTTATTCGCAACGCTGCGGAAGCAATTCCGGACAGCCAAACTGATCGCCGTGTTGAAGTCCTGAGTTTCACTGACCGGGATAGCGCGAGCAAGCCTTGGATTGTGGTTGAAATAACGGACACTGGTAAAGGAATTCCCGCGGCTGATCTCCAACGCATTTTTATTCCCTTTTTTACAACGAAAGCGACGGGCCATGGAGTAGGCCTCGCACTTGCTCATCGCGTCATCACTCAGCACGGCGGTACGTTGACCGCGTCGAATGCGAAGGGCGGCGGCGCCGTCTTTACACTTCGGCTGCCGCAGTAGTTATCGCTTACCGCACCGTTCGTCGCCACTCACTTGACCGTTTAGCCAGCTCACGCAAACTAACCGTTTGCGTTTCATTTAGGAAGGCGCCCCTTGCCATCTCAGCCTCCGTTACACACTATCGACGAAGTACTTCAGCAGCTGGATCAGATCATCTTCACTTGCCGCAAAGAAAACAGCCGCATTGGTTTCTTTGCCACTCTTTACCGCAATGTTACGATCAAGATTAAGGAAGGCATTGCCGCGGGCGTCTTCGAAAATGGGCCCAGGATGGAGCGGCTTGATGTGGCGTTTGCCAACCGCTATCTGGCCGCACTGGAAAGCTTCCGGCAAAATCAACCTCTTAGCAGTTGTTGGCGTGTCGCTTTCCAGACCGCTTCCAATTATTGGCCACTCATAATCCAACACCTGCTGATTGGGACAAACGCGCATGTCAACTTTGATCTTGGCATCGCGGCCGCCGGTATTGCTCCCGGGGCCGAATTGCCCACGCTCAGGGAAGACTTTAATCGTATAAACAATATTCTGGGCAGCATGATCCTTAAGGTGCGCACGGATGTTGAAGAGCTGTCGCCGTGGATCAAGTTTCTCGACCAGCTTGCTCCGACTGCCGAGGACCAAATCATTAATTTCAGCCTGAACAAAGCACGGGCCAGCGCCTGGCTGGTGGCGACGATGGTAAACTCAACGCCGCCGGAAAAGCTTGGGAGTAAACTAAGCATCCTCGATGATGGCGTCGCGATGCTCGGCTCGCTCATCGGAACCCCTAATGGCTGGTTAATAAACCTCGGCCTGCGCGGCATTCGCGTTCGCGAGAGCAACGATGTTCCGCACATCATCGACGTGCTTAGTCAGATGTGAACACAATGGGGAAGATTGCTCGAGAAATGGTCGATGAAAATTCATTCTTTTGTGAAGTTGAACTAAGACCAGATGGAGTTTGGGTAAGGCAAAAGAACTGTCAGACTCTATATGAGTGGCCGGGAATCGAGGAAGTCCAGGAAACTTCAGACTCAGTTCGAAGTTGAACACCAACTAAGATGCAGCGTTCGTCCGTT
Source organism: Acidobacteriota bacterium (assembly GCA_046726155.1). GTDB lineage: Bacteria > Acidobacteriota > Blastocatellia > Pyrinomonadales > Pyrinomonadaceae > PSRF01. The sequence goes on along the minus strand of JBKOZZ010000103.1, from coordinate 6,293 downwards.
GTTGGAGAAAGAGTATTTATGACAGAAGCGCTCAACCTTGCGGTTAAGCATGCCTTCAAATCAACTCATAGGAGGACCGGAATGTCTAAGATTCCCGATGCGCGATACGACGCCTTGGAGCAACAGATAAATGAAAGTCTGCAAAAGGCAGGCCGGTTCAAGGACAGACTGAGGCGCACCAGCTCACGTTACACCATCACTAACATCCTCTTTAGCGCGCTGGCGACTTTTGTTGCCGGCCGAGCCGTCCTTTTCCCGGCCTCGGTGGGAAACTGGAGACTTACGTGTACCGTTGCCGGAACATTCGCTTTAGGTGCCACGATTGTCGCGGGCCTGCAAAGACATCTGGCTGATCCTGAGATTCTTGCTGAGGCGAGTGAATGTTATGGAAGACTCAAGAATCTAAAGGTGCAAATAATGGGACGCCAGTATGATTGGGAAAAGATCAAGAGCGAGTATGGGAAAATCCTCGAGGCGTGCTCGAGGGTTGAGTGTTGAGCGCTTTTTCCTCTGAGTGTATTGCCGGGCTTCGCAACTGGCAGCCAGTCGGCTCTGGCTGCGGTGTTTAGTTTTACAGTTCCTTAGCTTCGCGTTAGAGCTAAGTCCAAGGCTTCCCCTGTGGAAAATACTCATCCCAGCGGCGGTCAACCAGCTCACCGATGTCATCGCGCACGACGAGCTCTTTCGGAAAGCCGGGCTTGATGCGCGCATCGATCACGATTGCTCCGGTATAAGCCAAATGGTGTCGAACGACTTTTGTTTCGGCGGCATAAATATCGCTGGCGGGTTCGAAGCGTGTCCAGGTTGACCAGAGAAAATCTTTGATTGAGCGTGCTGCACCGGCGTCGTCGTGCAAAACCACCAGAGGCCACCTGGTAAATGCCGTGTCTCTTGCCAGCCGAGCAGCTTGTTCAGGATCTTCCCCATACGATCTTCCCTGCACTACCAGACAACCGGCACAGAAGACTTGCGCCGCTGTCACACCGGAAGGTAGTTCTCCGTGAAACTCGCGCGGCAGGTCGCGCTTCGCGTCGCCCAGGCCAAGCATGATCGCTTTGCTGCCTTCGTTCACTCTGCCACTCGTATAGTCGAGCGTGTCCATTGAAACGTTGGAAAAGATGAATAGATCGGTTTCGGGATCGAGCCGGGCGAGAATATGTTCAAGGAGTCGCGGGAAGTCTCGCAGGTTCTGGGGTGTATCCGTTAGCAGCAGAAACTTTGTCAACGAAAGTTGACCCTCACCAAGAATACGGAAACCGGAGACCAGCGCTTCGCGGCCGTAGCGTTCCTGGACCACCGCTGCGGCCAGGGAATGGAATCCTGTTTCTCCGTAGGTCCAGAGATCGCGAACCCCCGGCATCACCAAAGGAAACAGCGGCGACAGCAACTCCTGCAAATAATCGCCAATGAAGAAGTCTTCCTGACGTGGCTTACCAACCACGGTTGCCGGGTAGATTGCGTCGCGGCGATGGAAAACCGCGTCCACTTCAAACACCGGATATTCGTGTTGCAGGGAATAGTAACCGTAGTGATCGCCGAAGGGCCCTTCAGGTCTACGCTTACCCGGACACGATTTTCCCACCAGCGCAAACTCCGCTTCCGCAGAAAGCCGATGTTCACCGCCGAGTGGACTCCGCGTCATCTTCAACTTTTCGCCCCCAAGTAATGACGCCAGCACAAGTTCAGGAACGTCCTCAGGCAAGGGCGCGATCGCCGCGAGAATTAAAGCAGGTGGGCCACCGAGAAATACAGTCACCGGCAGCGACTGGCCCAGCCGCTCAGCTTCGGTGTAGTGAAAACCGCCGCCCTTCTGAATTTGCCAGTGTAATGCGGTCGTCCGTGCGTCATAGACCTGCATTCGATAAATGCCAAGGTTGTGCTTCTTAGTTACCGGATTTTCTGTATAAACCAGCGGAAGGGTAATGAACGGTCCGCCGTCTTCCTGCCAGGTAGTTAACACCGGCAATTCATTAAGCCGCGCGGGTTGATCCAGCACCTGCGTTACCGGAGACCGACTCGTGTTTTTCGTTCCCAGCTTTAAGACGTCACGCCCGAGCGAACGATGTTTCCAGAGCTCGGATAGTCGTGGAGGCAACAGCGACTCGGCTACCTGGACGAGTTCGCGCACGATTGCCTCCGGCCTGGGGCCGAACGCCAGATCAATCCGTTGCCTGGTTCCAAACAGATTTGTAACGACCGGATAACGGCTTCCCTTCACTCGCTTGAACAGTAGCGCCGGTCCACCCTGATCGATAACTCTTCGATGAATTTCGGCCACCTCAAGATAGGGATCGACTTGAGTTTCGATAGTCGCAATCTGGTTTTCTCGTGTTAACAGATCGAGAAATGTACGGAGGTTGGGATGCATGCTGGGAGAGGGAGTATAACGCTTCGAGTGTCAGCCAAAACGTCGATGTGTGTTGTAAGGCCGGCGGGGAGAAGCCCGCCTTCCCAACCATGAGCTGATCATAGTTGCTCCATGGTTTTTGATTGAAAGACCTTCACCCATGATTAATCGATGAGTTGGAAAATCTCTAAGGTCGGGAAAGTAGGCTTGCCCCCGCTGCCTGGACCAAAGAAACTACTCAACCGGGTAATGATGCAGTTTCAAGCCGGAAGTTCAGAGTTCAGCCTTTAGGCTGCCACTTCGGCCACGCAAGCTAAAGCTTGAACTCTAAACTGCATCAGCGCCCTCAACCGGCCTGCTTTTTCCTGAGCAGCGCCGTGTTCAAGTCCAGTTCCGCCATCGGAATCACTTCAACTTGCGGATACTTCTGGCGCAGTTCCGGCAGAAACTCCTTAGCATTGCCAACCACGATGATACTCGTCGCTTTGGCATCAAGGTGTGTGCCTGCAAAACGCTGGACGTCGCTTGCTGTGATGTTCTGTACGCTGCCAATGTAGCGGTTGATCTCGTCGAAGCTAATGCCGTACACGGCCAGCGATGCGACTTGTGCCACCAGACCAGCGTTTGTCTCCAGGTTGCGTGCGAAGTTGCCGATTACGACTGCTTTTCGGGGATTTAGTTCTATATCCGGAACCGGGCCGGTGGCGAGCCGGCTGACTTCGCCCAACAACAGCTCCGCAACCTGCGCCGCCGACTGATTCTTTGTTTGCGCAGAAGCGAGAAACGGTCCCACGCTGCGGCGCGTGTCGAGTTGGCTGCCCGCGCCATAACTAAGCCCGCGTTTGATTCGAATCTCCTGATTCAACCGGCCCGAGTAACCAGTAAGAACTGAGTTAGCAACCACCCCGCGAAAATAGTCCGGGTCGTTGCGATTGATGCCCGCGCGGGAAACCAACACAGCCGCCTGGCCGGCGTCTGGTTTATCGACGACAACGACGCGCGGCTCAGTTGAGACCACGGGCTTCGGCGCCGCCAATGGCGGGAGGGCCTCGGCCGGTTTTTTCCAGTCGCCAAAATACTGTTGGGCTAGAGCGAAGGCGCTACTCGCCTTGATATCACCGCCCACAACCAGGATGGCGTTGTCGGGTCGGTACCATTTGCGGTGATACTTCATGAAATCATCGCGTGTAATTCGGGCTATCGATTCGGGTGTGCCGGCAAGGGGTTGACCATACGGAGCATCACCAAAGACCACGCGCGCCGCGACGTATCGCGCAATCGAACCGGGCTCGCCGAGTTGCACGGTTATTTCATCGAGCGTTTGCTGGCGCAGCCGCTCAATTTCCTCATCCTTGAATGTAGGCTGGCGTACAACGTCCGCGAGAATGTCCACCGCTGGCCCAATTTTCGAAGACATTACATCGACACCAATCCGCGTCGAGTCCCAACGCGCTGAGGAATAGAGTGAGCCGCCGAGGGCTTCAACTTCTTCAGCAATCTGTGTCGCGCTACGCTTTTCTGTGCCCTTGGTAATTAGATCCGCCAGCATGTTGCCGATACCAGTCAGCTCCGGAGGATCAACTTCGCCACCGTTCTTGATTACTAGTTGAGCTGTAACGAGCGGAGTGCCGGACCGCTCGATGACGATAATTCGGAGGCCATTGGCCAGGGTCTTCTCAACCGGTTTGGGAAACTGAACGGAACGCGGCGCTGCGGGCGGCGGCGGAGTGGCTTGCGGTGCCTGCGCGCGAAGCGTTGCCGGCAGCGACAAACACAATGCCAGTAACCCGAGCGCAAGACCTGGCCGCACACCTGCCTTCACAAAAGCGCAAACCGGAGGTTTCACGGTTTTCATTTTCCTTGCCCTCCCCTCTGTCCGATGCTTGTCGCTATGGCTGCCGCAGGGTGCAGTTGAAACTTGTGGTTGATTGATGAAGTAGTGGGATTGGTTTTCGCCGCTTCAGGCAAGTAGTAAATTACCAAGCGATTAGCGGCAGTGAAATATTGCTTCATCACGCGCTGCACATCTGCCGCCGTGACCGCCTGGAGCTTGGCAAGATCTGTGTTAACGCGATTCGGATCACCCAGCAGCACCGCTGACGAGCCGAGCGCCAGCGCCTTGCCGTTGCTGGTTTCCCGTTGCCGCAACTCATTGGTGACCAATTGATTCTTGGCTTTATCGAGTTCCGCTGCACTGACGGGCACATCCTGAACCTTTTTGATTTCAGCCAACAGGGCCTGCTCGACGTCCTCCGGCTTCTTGCCGCTTGCCAACACCACATTGAAATAAAACACGCTCGCGTCTTCGCGCAGATCAGGCGTAGCGTCAGCGCTTTGCGCCACTTGCTGTTCATAAATCAGAGAACGGTAAAGTCGTGACGATTCACCTTGTGCAAGAATCGTGGCCGCTACTTGCAACGGCTCAGAATCGGGACTTTTCTGGGACGGAGCCAGGTAGCTGAGTGCAATCGCGGGCAGGGGGACGTTTGGCGCGTGGTGTGTAATGCGCCTTTCCGCTGTGCGCTGCGGTTCCTTTACGTTAACCCGAGGCAATGGAATCGCCGGCTTAGGAATCGGCGCCAAATACCTGGCTACCCACCCGTCCAACTGTTTCGGATCGAAGTCGCCAACCACAACCAGCGTCGCATTGTCGGGACGATAGAAGGTCTCATGAAACGCCCGCACGTTTTCCAGCGCTGCCGCCTCGAGGTCTTCGATACTGCCAATGGTCGGCCTTTTGTAGGGATGGGTCGTGAAAGATTGCTGCTCGATCAGATATTCGAGCATGCCGTATGGCGGAGCCAGATAGCTCTGACGATATTCCTCTTCGACGACGCTGCGTTCAGACTTAAAATTTGGTTCGTCAACGGTCAGGCCCGAAAGCCTGTCGGCCTCGGCCCATAACAGTGTTTCCAAATAATTGGAAGGCACAACCTCGTAGTAAACCGTGACGTCAGGGTTTGTGAACGCGTTATTGAAGCCGCCCACGTCCTCAGTCAAACGATCCATCATCTCCGATTTCATGTTCTTCGTAGCCTTAAACATGATGTGCTCGAAGAGATGCGCGAAACCGCTACGCCCGGGCGGATCATCTTTAGAACCAACGTGATACCAAACCTGAATTGCGACCGTCGGACTCGAATGATCCACGGCACTGAGCACCCGCATGCCATTGGCAAGAGTTTTCTCCTCAAAATTAATCCTGGGCATGGCAACCTGGGCGAATGAATCTCTCGTGAACACCGACGAGATGAAGAGGGTCGCCAGCAGTGCTAACCAGCCTCGGAATTTTCGCTGCTTCATAAGTTACTCCAAATTATTGAACGGCCCAGGGGCTTGCCAATTCGTTGGTTGAATGATCAAACTCATTGGCTGCTATTGCTTGCGGGTTTTATTACGAGGGGGCGGCGGTTTTTGGTTTCAATCCGGCTCAGCTTCTGTCAGTCCAGATCCAGGGGATTGCGATAGGGTTTGTCTTTGTCTTTTTCCGCTTTCTTCATCGCTTCCTGGAATTTCTCTTGAAGGATTCGATCCCGATCCTTCATCGAACTCAACTCCTGAGAGAAAATCTGTTCGCGCACCTGTTTCTGTTTATCAAGTCCCTTTACCATCTCGTCAAACGAGGCCAGCGGCCTAACTTTTTCCTCGTGGGAAATTAACGCGCCGGTATGCGAATCGACCGTCAACGTCGCTTCGCAGCAAGGACAGATGATGGTGAACCGCGCTGTGTCTGCCATGGCAGGCTCCTGAAACCGAATAATTACCGAAAGACTCTTTGCGGACGCAGTATAGCATCAATGCCGTATCGGATTCAGCGCGGCTGTCTTGCCAACGAGTCATCGGGAAACAACCGCACCAATCGAGGTGTTGTAGAAAGGCTCGGGCGGCTCAAGCAGCGACGGTCTAGCTTGCAACGCGATATAAATAGAAGGAAGGTCTTTGACCT
>JBKOZZ010000102.1:0-24379 GCA_046726155.1 Acidobacteriota bacterium | reverse complement strand
AGACGCAGCCGCAAGGAGTAGATCTTGAAGATACTCGTAGACGTGCGAGGAGACTAGATGAGCTGCTCCCATTCTCTGTGCGCGCCACTTTCTCGTGAAAACTCTCATCACGCCTCCCGGATTTCTCTTGACTCCCACTCGCTCTGGGAATATATATTCAGCGCATATCAACGCAACCACGCTGAGAGTGCGGCTGCTGGTTTTCTGATTCAAGCTTTCCTTGGTGCAAACTGTTCGTTTGCGCCCTCAGCTGACAGCCGGTACTCAGGCTCGCCCGCGGCTGCAAACACCCGACACCCACGGCGGCATTAGGCCATCCGTGATCAGTCCATCTGATCAGCTATATTCTTTCCCCACCCTGGCTATTGCCCGATTGCATTCTGATAGGGAGTAAAAGCCATGCACTCAAATCCGAAATTCCAAATCCCCAACCCGAAATCCACGATCTCACAACGCAGTTTTGTTCCGAAAGGTTTCAGCCGCCTGCTGCTGCCTTTGATTGTATTTGTGGCGTTGGCACTTTCTTTTGCCGGCGCGCAATGGCAGGTAGCCAAGGCAGCCGCCATGACATTCGTGGTCAACACAACCAATGACACGCTGCTTGCGGGCGCTTGCGCAGCGGCAACTCCGGGCCAGTGCAGCTTGCGCGAAGCCATCGTAGAAGCCAACGCCAATCCCGGTGCTGACACCATCGCGACCAGCGTGACCGGAACTATCAACTTAACCAGTGCCCTGCCTGACATCACGGAAGATGTGACCATAAACGGTCCCGGCGCCAGCCTGCTGACCGTGCGGCGCGACACTGGCGGCGATTATCGGATCTTCAAAGTGACGACCGGCGGAACGGTAACTTTCTTCGGTCTGACCGTCAGCAATGGCAACGCCACCGGCACGCCCGGCGGAGGCGGCATTCTTAACGCCAGTGGCGGAACAGTCAATGTCACCAACAGCAGACTCAGCGGCAATTCGGCCGGCACTGGTGGGGGTGGCGGCATTTACAACTCCGGCACGCTGAATGTCACAAACAGCACGCTCAGCGGCAATTCGGCCGGCACCGGTGAAGGCGGCGGCATTGCGAACGCTGGCGGCACCGTGAATGTTACCAACAGCACGCTTAGCGGTAATTTCATCAGCGTTGGTGGCGCGGGTGCCGGCATAACCAACGGCGCCAACGGCGGGACTTTGAATGTCACCAATAGCACGCTCAGCGGTAACTTGACCGACTCGAATGGCGTCGGCGGCGGCATTGCGAACGGTAGCGGCACCGTGAATGTCACCAACAGCACGCTGAGCGGCAATTCGGCCGGATTCGGCGGCGGCATTGACAACCTCTCGGGCACCGTGAAGCTCAGCAGCAGCATTGTCGCGCTGAATACAGCTTTAAATGGCGTTGCCCCAAATCCTGGCCCTGACCTCCACAACACGATCACTTCGTTAGGCTACAACGTAGTCGGCACGACCAGTGGCGCGACGATCGTAGCCACTACCGGCGATCAGTTTGGCGTCACGGCGATACAACTAAAGCTGGATCCGCTCGGCAACAATGGCGGTCCGACTCAGACGATGGCTCTTCAAGCAGGAAGTGTGGCCATTGATCAAGGTATCAACAGCAAATCGCTCTTGCGAGACCAACGTGGACCGGGCTTCGACCGCACCTTCGATGATCCCACCGTTGTTAACGCCACCGGCGGCGACGGCACAGACGTCGGTGCTTTTGAAGCTCAGCCACCGAATCAACTGCCGGTTGCCAAATGCAAAAACATTCAGATCTCTGCCAATAGCAGTTGCATGGCGAGTATCACGGCCGCAGATGTAAATGACGGCTCGTTTGATCCCGACGCCGGCGACACGATTACTCTCACGCTGGACAATTCGGGTCCGTTCGGCCTCGGTGCGCACACAGTGACGTTGACCGTGACCGACCAACACGGCGCATCGAGTTCGTGTACCGCAACGGTCACAGTGGTTGATACCACCCCCCCAACCATCAGTGGAGAGTCGGTGAATCCATCCGAACTTTGGCCGCCCAACCACAAGATGGTGCTGGTTACGGTGAATTACACGACCAGCGACAACTGTGGCTCCAGCTCAGTGCTGTCCGTCTCCAGTGATGAAGGTACTTCTGAGGATTGGGAGATAGTCGACGCGCATCATGTAAAACTGCGCGCAGAAAGATTAGGCAACGGCGACGGCCGCATTTACACAATCACCATCACCAGCACCGACTCGAGCGGTAATTCAACAAGCAAGACCGTGATAGTGACCGTGCCACACGACCAGGGGGCACGCGTCTTTGTGCGTCATCACTTCCTGGACTTTCTGAATCGCGAGCCTGATGAGAGCGGGTTCGACTTCTGGACGGATCAGATAACTTCCTGCGGGAGTGATCAGCCGTGCATTGAGGTCAGGCAGATCAACGTGTCAGCGGCATTTTATCTCTCGATCGAGTTTCGGGGAACGGGTTATCTGGTCGAGCGAATGTACAAGGCAGCTTACGGTGATGCCAATGGCAATTCAACTTTTGGCGGCGCGCATCAGTTGGCGGTGCCGATTGTGCGCTTCGACGAGTTTCTGCTGGACACGCAGAAGATTGGTCAGGACGTGGTGGTGGGCCGAGGAAACTGGGAGCGACAGTTGGAGGCTAATAAGCAGGCTTTCGCGGCCGAGTTCGTGCAGCGTTCGCGGTTCACGACGGCTTATCCCACCTCGTTGACGCCGACGCAGTTTGTGAATCAGTTATTCGCGAATGCCGGGGTAACGCCTTCAGCGCCCGATCTCGCAGCAGCGGTCGCTGAGTTCGGTGCGGCGACGAATACAAGTGACGTGTCGGCCAGAGAGCGGGCGTTCCTCGACGTGGCGGAGAACTCGATCCTTGACCAGCAGGAATCCAATCGCGCGTTTGTGTTGATGCAATACTTTGGTTATCTCCGCCGCAACCCAAACGATACGCCGGACAGCGACTACACCGGCTACGATTTCTGGCTGACGAAGTTGAATCGGTTCAATGGCAACTTCATCGAAGCCGAGATGGTCAAGGCGTTTATCACCTCGTTTGAATACCAGCAACGATTCGAACAATGAGGCGAACGTCAGGAGTTGACCGGGCTCGGCGCTTATCAGCTCAAGGGATATATCGCTGGTTCGAAATGGTTGGCAATAGAAAGCGGCGAGGCTGAAAACCCCGCCGCTTTGATTAATATCATCCGTTCTGGTGTGATGAGATTTGGCGGTCAGGCTCAACGTCGTGTGTTGAAGGGCCAGACTCACAATGTGTCAGGGAAGGCGCTAGCGCCAGTCCTGACCAAATTCTTCAACGCGCGCTAACTCTACGTTAGGCAACGAGGCAAGTCTTGATAGAAGCATCGAGCCAGAATCAGTGTTCAAGACCCCCCTACTGAATTATCAGTGGAACCTCTGATGCGACTTGGATGTCCATTGCTGCATACAGCCGGCGATCAATCTGAAAGAAAAGCGCCGCCTTTTTTCCGGGAAGCACTTTTTGAATTATCGGAACGTACTTTTGCCGGGTCTGAGCCAGCTGGACCTGTAGGTCGCTCCACCGCTTGATCATGCTATTGGCCTGTTCGTCCGTCATTGTCTTTTGATTCGCGGCGTAGTCCTTGATGATTGCGTACAACTCGTCGTTGTGCTTTTTCATCTCCATCGCGTACTTGTCGTACACTGGCCAAAATCGCGTGGCTTCCTCCTCGGTCAGCGGGACATTCGCAGCCAGTATTTTCTTCTTCTCTGAGCGTAGGTCACGCCGAATCAGTTCAATGTCTTTTTCAACCTGAACACCCGTGGCCGTCTCCCTCTGCGCGACTGCGATCACGCTGCTCGCTGCAAGCGCAAACATTGCGACCATTAAAGAAAAGATTATCCGTTTCATCGTGTAACTCCTTCGCAGTAGTAAGCCGCAAAGCCAGCAGCATTGCGACCCCGCCCAACGTAAAGGCAGTTCTGCTCGAATGAAACTGTAAGAATTGACAGGTTAGCGGCTCTGCACGACTTCAATGGTGTGCTCCGAATGTGGGGCGAGGACGCTCGCTCTGCGATTGACACGATATGCGAGCGGGGACGCTTATCGATTGTGTTGGTTAGTGATTTCGACGTTATCGGATTCATAAGCCCAAGGTCGGCGGTTCGATCCCTCCCCCGCTACCAACTTACCGATTCCTTTTCAACTTACCTGTTTTTGTTGTTAGCCGCGCGATTCTTTGAGTCCTCGTTTTGTCGAGGATTCCATTCGTCTGCTACTCCTCCTGAATCGAAAAACCAACCAACCATTGCCAGCGCATTATGCTAAGCGGGCAACTCTTAAGTTTTAACCACACAATAAAATTCACTCTAAGAAAGACAAGCCCAGCGCTTTTCTTCGAGCAACGTCTGCTTACCTTCTACGTAATTACGGACGTAAGCCGAAACTACGTTGCCCGAAGCGTTTTGCTTCCTTCAAAGTTTCGGATTCGTTGACGCACCTTAGACCATCTTCATTTTTGGAGAAATTTAGAGATTTGGATAGCGATGATCCGAATCTATAAGAACTCGTCCGCTTGGTCATACGATCAGTCCCTCTCAACACTGGCTCGGTAGTTGCACCCTACAAATCCCCCCAGACCATCTTGAAAACTACAAGCCAACATTCAAGGAGCAATTTCCGAAATATCGGAGGAGTCAACAGATGGCAAAAATGAAATATGCAACTGCTAGCACAATTTTGATGTTGCTCGTATTGGTACCCATCACCCTGGGGCAAACCAGTAAGGGTTTCGTGGTCGGTACAATCACCGACCCCAATGGCGCTTCCGTCCCGAGCGCCACAGTCAAAGCCACCAACACCGCTACCGGGATATCACGCGAAACGACCTCACAGGAAGATGGCAGCTATCGTTTCGACGCGATCGATCCCGGAACCTACAAGGTCGAAGTCAGCGCTGCGGGATTTAAGTCCGCCACTCGTGAAGTTATCGTCGCAGCCGCTCAAACTGCCGAAGCTTCCTTCCCATTGGAGGTTGGAAATCCAACTGAAGTGGTAACAGTAACCTCGTCTAGTGCGGTCGAACTTCAAACTCAAGACGGCGCGCGTGTCAACACACTCGAGAGTCGGCAGATTACTGAACTTCCCGTTCAGGGTCTGAATCCCGTCAATCTCGTGTTCACGCTTCCCGGGGTAGTTGATCCCGGTCCGTTGGCCGGCGGCTTTGTTCAAGGAACAGAGTTCTCGGTAAATGGTCTACGCGCTCGCGCGAACAATCAGTTAATAGACGGACTGGACAACAACGACAACTCAATCACAGGCCAGTTTTATCAACCCGTATTGCGTGACGGTTACAACGAAGTAACTGTCCTGAACAGCGACTACTCGGCTGAGTATGGCCGGGCCGGTGGTGCTGTGGTGAACGTAATCACACGAAGTGGAACAAACGAGTTTCACGGCTCCGGGTACGACGTAATCATTCCGAGCAAGCTTGCCGCACTTTCACCATTCGAGAAGGCCGGCCTCGGTTTGACAAAGAAACCGGTCACCATTGAGAACGACTATGGCTTCTCGTTTGGTGGTCCGATTATCAAGAACAAATTGTTCTTCTTCAGCACGATTCAGCGGTCTCCATTTCGAGCCAGCGTGACATCGTCACCAGTGGTACCAACAGCGGAAGGATTCGCGCAGCTGCGCGCGCTCTTCCCTCAGGGCACCAGTCCGAACCTTGATCGTTATCTCGCTGCAATCGGGGACCTTCGCGGAACAACTGGCGTCTTTACGGTACCGCTCGGTGGAAATCGGCCGGCTATTCCGTTCGGTACGGCTACGCGAACGAGCTCACAACCCGTGGATGACACTCAGTATCTATTCCGCGTGGACTGGACGCCGAATTCGAAGGACAGCATCGCCGTTCGCTATCTCGCGGACGATCAAATCTTCTCCAACCAGTTCCCGCAGTTTACGACGCTTCAATTTCCGGGAACCGAAGTTGATGTGCCCAGTTTGATTCAAAATGCCTACATCAATTGGACACGCAATTTGTCAGCGAACACGACCAACGAATTTCGGTTCGGGTATGGCCGGTTCAATGTGCTTTTCAATTACCGCAACCCCGACCTACTCACCGCGCCACCGCAGATCTTATTTGGCGGCAGCGCTTCAAGGGTAACCGGAATTGGTCCTGATCCTACTTTCCCGCAAGGCCGTATTTTTAACAACTACCAGTTTCAAGACACGGTCTCGCATACGGTCGGCAATCACACTTTCCGCGCCGGCTTTGATGTGATGGTCCAAAGAGCAAAGCAGTTTGTGCCAATCAATACTCGCGGCACATTCACTTTCTCCAATAACGCCGCGGGAGGTGGCGTAGAGGCATTTCCTGCGTTTGGAAACTTTGTCGATAATTTTTCCGGAACGCAGGGAAACTTTGCAGCGAAAGTCTTCGGCGAGAACGTCGATCATCCCGATGTAACCAATCAGGCTTACTTCATCAATGATAATTGGCGTGTGCGGCCCAACCTGACACTCAATCTTGGTTTGCGCTACGAGCTCTACGGCGTGGCCCAGAATGCGGCGGCGTTCCCGGCGTTTTGCGGCTTTGACGTTCCGCTGCTCACACGATGTGAAGTTGATCGTGACAAGAATAACTTCGCGCCGCGCGTGAGCTTTGCCTATACTCCCAAGTTCGGCAAGTGGTTGTTTGGCGAGGACCGAACAGTCATTCGCGGTGGTTTCGCAGTGAACTACGACATCTACTTCAACAACATTCTGAGTAATACCGTTGCGTCATCACCGAATGCAATCGGTATCACGACTCGGGGTGCCACTGCGGGTGGTCGAGGGTTTGCCAATGCCACCAGCACGTTACCGACAGTCGCTCCGGCTCCGAATCCACTCGCAACTCAGTCAACAGTGACAACCAACCTTCATAACCCGAAAACCTATGTCTGGAACATCGGCGTCCAGCGGCAGATCCCATGGGGAGTGATTTTCGACGTTGCTTATGTAGGCTCGCGTGGAATTCATCTGTTTCTGAATGAAGAGCTGAATCCGGTTAACCCGGCAACTGGCGTACGCATTCACCCGGAACGTGGTCCGATTCAACCTCGAACCAATGCGGGAGACTCGAACTATCACTCGTTGCAGACGCGGCTCGAACGCGGATTTCGCAATGGCCTGCTTTTCAGGTTTGCTTACACCTGGTCGAAAGCAATCGATGACGTAAACAGTGAGGTGTTTGTAACCTCCGGCGGCACTAGCCGGGCTTCAGATCTATTGAGTCTGTTCGGAGGAAGAAAAGCTGATCGTAGCGCGGCTACCTATGACGTGCCACACGCGGCAAATCTAACGTTCCTTTACGATTTTCCGACACTCGGCGAAAACCGATTCGTCCGTGGAATTACAAGTGGCTTCACTTTGTCAGGCATCTGGCGCATTCAGTCTGGTGCCGTTGACACGGCTTACTTGAATGGATTCGACATTAACGGCGATGGCGTCGCTACCAATGACCGTCCGGCGCTGAATAATCCGAATGCACCGCGGAACACGGTCGCGTTCTCAAACTTCGTTGCACAGAATGTCTTGGGCTTTGACCTCGATCCGAGTACAGACATCTTCGATCCATCGCCGACTGGCTATTGGAATATAAATGGGGTACCCATGAATCTCAGCGATGCCCGATTTGTGGTTGATCCCAACATAAGAACAGGGATTGTTGGGCGCAATACACTTCGTGCACCCGCATTGAACCGTTTTGACGTCAGTTTGACCAAAGCGATTAAGGTGCCCTTTACGCGGTGGGAAAACGATAAATTTGAGATCCGTATGGACTTCTTCAACGTCTTCAACCATCCGATCTTTACCTGGGACGCTGCAACTGTGGGTGGTAACAGCGATGGGGATGTCTTCAACACGTTCTTCAACCAACCGGAACTTAACGGAGGACCAAATACCACACTCCGCAGCTTCCGCTCGGGACGAATTCAAGTGCGCTATTCGTTCTGAGAATCATTGCTCAGGTCGAGTGCGCTCGGCATGAGTGGTATTGCGAATCACGTTCTGAGCTGACAAGGAGCGCCAGAACATTCGGGGCGGGACTCCAGGCCCGCCCCTCTTTTTAGTTAGCGATTACCGATCAGAATCGCGGATTTCGAATTGCGAAACCGGGATTAAGTACTTTACACAACGAGGTGAGGGCGTATCTGTGCAAGCGAATTGAATGAACTGGACGCTGAGATGAACACGTTGTCTCGTGCTTGGTCTGTGTTCTCTGTTTCTCCGTGGTTAGCCGCAACCTGAACAGATGCGATAAACCACTCAGACACGGAGGACACAAAGAACGCTGAGCGACGAGTCACTTCCTTGCGGACTTGCTCAAAATCCTGGCTTCTCTTTTGATCTCGTCGCTGATATAGATAATGTCGTCGAGATTCTCTCTGGCCGCATCGATCACCTTGGCGTCAACTACCCCAAGATTCTTAAAGATTGGATTCGCCACAAAGCTAACGACCAGGTCGTGCAGCTCAATAATAGTCTTTTTCATTTGGCTTTCGTCGATTGCTTCGGAATGAGTGGGTTGCGCCTCGTTCTTCCCGGGTTCAGGCAGTGCAAGATTTTCCCGCAGACGAGCGCTCCGTTTCTTCATATCACCCGTCAGCTCCGCCAAACGATCGTAATTGAAACCTTTGTTAGGCTGAAGCATGCGCACGATCTCGTTATGGATTACCTGAATGCGCTGAAAGTCCTCATTGATTTGCGGAAACAGATTTCGTCTTCGCTCATTGGTCGCCTTGGCATCGTTCTTCATTCGATTGATTGTGCGATCGTAATCATCCATTGCACGATTACCTTCGCGAATTCCCGGGCCAGGTAAGTTAGAGCCGCGCGGTTGGGATCTGGCTACCTCTGCAGAACTTAAGATGCTGAGTAATACAAGTAGCAAAAAAACAACCGTGGAGCAGTTAGTGATCTTCAAGCCCTGAAGCACTTCAGTTCTCCAGTTGCTCATGACATTCCTCCGAGGTGTCTATTGTTGTGGACGGCTGGTTGAGCCTTAGTATAGTGCGTTGATTAGTTTCTTCTCAACTATTAAAAACTCGAAAACCCGGCCGCACCGGTGAGTTACTTCGTCAGCGCGGCACATCTTTTCCGACCGCGACATATTGTTTTGTTGGCTTTATGCGTGAGATGACGTTAGTGCGGAGCCTTTTCTGAGATTCATAACCCCAAGTTCGGCAGTTCGATCCCGCCCCCCGCTACCAAATTTCTATCGCAAATCCACCGATGGTGAAAAGAGGACGCTAAATCACGCCTAACGTTCCGGCCTCGGACCTTGATTGATGTTTCGCTCTGCGTTTTTTGAAAACAGTGAGAAACTAAAGCAATGGTGAGAAATAGTGGAAAGCGAGAGAGGAACGGAGAGGGTATCGGGAGCGAGAAGAAGGGAAAGCTCGAGAATGATGTGGATACCCTGTTCAAGCTCCCATTGGCAGAGTTCATCGGCGTGCGCAATACTCTCGCCGCGCGGCTGAAGCAGGGCGGGCGTGCTAACGACGCGAACCTCGTGAAGACACTGGCTAAGCCTTCAATCTCGGCGTGGGCTGTCAATCAACTTTACTGGAAGCATCGCGAGGCATTCGATAGCCTGCTCGCGGCAGGTGAGCGCTTTCGCCAGGCCCAGAGATCCGGTCTCGCCAGGAAGGTCGCGGACATGCGCGCATCGCTCGACGCGCGACGCGAGGCACTCTCGCACCTGTCAGATCTGGCGACTTCATTGCTGCGCGATGCAGGTCACAATCCGACGTCGGATACGATGCGCCGCATCACCACAACCCTCGAGGCAATTTCCGCCCACGCAGCGCTTTCCGATGGTCCAACTCCCGGGCGCCTAACACACGACGTGGACCCTCCGGGCTTCGAGTCACTCGCCTCATTGATCCCGGGCACGACGGAAGGGGCTCAAAAACCGGCGCGGGTCACGGCTTCAAAAAAGTTAGCCGCTGCCGCCACAAACACACGGCAGAAGGCGAAACCAACTCCCGACGTGCGCCAGCTTGAAGCGACGCGTCAGGCGAGAATAGCTGCCGCGAGAGTTTCACTGCAGGCTGCAAAGAGGTCGCTGATCGATGCGCGAGCCAGAGCGCAGCGTTTGCAGGCGGCGCAGAAAAAGGCATACGCAAGAGCAAAGGAGGCGGAGAAGCAGAGGCGCGAAGCAGACGAGCGATTCAAGCAAGCTAGCGCCGCGTCGGAAGAAGCAGCCCAGCGCGCACGAAGCATCGCCGACGAGGTAGAAGAGGCGGCTAAGGCGGTGGAAGACGCCAAGCTCACGATCTCAAAGGCATCCAAAGAACTCGAGTCATTGTTTCGCGAATCGCCAGCAATGTAGTGAAACACCCTGTTATCAACGAGGGCGCTTTCATAACCCAAGGTCGGCGGTTCGATCCCGCCCGCCGCTACCAATCCTGCTTATCTATCAATAACTTATGCAGTCGCCGTGGGTTCCAATCCCGTACGGTGGGGGGCCCAATTTGTGTCCAGAATAAAAAAGCGGCGCCTCGGATACTGTCAGATCTGTTAGCATTGTCGAGGGGGTGTCCCTTGTATGCCAGAAGAGAAGAATGTCGATTACTACGAACTGTTGCAGGTCAGCACGAGCGCCGACCCGGAGACGATCAATCGCGTCTACCGGCTACTTGCACAGCGGTTCCATCCTGACAACCAAAACACCGGTAACGAAAGCCGCTTCCGCATGATCCTTGAGGCTTATACGGTCCTGAGTGATCCGGAAAAGCGAGCCAAGTATGACATCAAACACGCACAGCAGCGGCAGGATCGCTGGCGGCTGGTGGCGACCGGCGCGCAGATTGAGAACGACTTCGAGATGGAGCAGATTGTGCGCCTTACCGTGCTGGAAGCGCTCTATACCAAGCGGCGCCTGGAAGCTGAGGCTGGGATCTCTCTGCTGGATCTTGAAAAATTGATCGGCAGGCCGCGGGAGCACCTCGAGTTCACCCTCTGGTTCCTCGGACAGAAGAAGTTCGTGACGCGCGACGACAATTCACGGCTGCTTCTGACGGTCGAAGGCGCTGAATTCTTGGAGCAGAGTTACCGCACGAACCTGCAGCAGAAGCGGCTGCGAGCCTCGAACGAAAACCCGTAACCCGGTCATCTGGCGTTCTTGCTGTCGCGACGAAATCGTGAACGCCCCGAACGATTCTAGTTTTACCGCCACCTTCATTTCCGATAGTGCCTCAAACTGTGGCCGACCCTCCAACTAATCTGATGTCCGGGGCTCTTCCAGAGAATAGAAAAATCCCACCGACAACCGTCGGTGGATCGTTCCAGTGCGATCACCTGCGCTAGCTGCAAATATTCTAAAGCCGCCGATCAAAACAGATCGGCGGCTTCCTTAGTCCTAAACCTCGAGAGTTATTCAATGCTATCGGTCGCGATGGTTATCCGCGTCCAAACGTCCAGGTATCAGACTCGTTTCAGTTCTGTTCCCGGTAAAAGTAGTACTCTGCTGTATAAGGAACTTCCTTCAGCTCGCCTTCAGTTGAACCGGGAGCAGTAGGAATCAATCCACCCGCCGTGTTTACACGCTGGATGTAAGTGACTGAGCTGAAAATACCTGCGCCACTGGTTGAGTATTTCGAAAGCAGCAGCCACGCAATTGCGGTTGGATCTGGAGTGCACCCTGTGCCTGTTACGCGGCGGCCTTCCACAATGCTGCCACTCTTACTCTCCCACTTCGGACCCATGTAGTGAGTGCCAACTTCTCCGAAGTAGTTTTCCTCGGCGAACAACGTTGCCCGCGGCGCCTGAAACTCCCAAACGGCGCCGTTCCATCTGTAGATCTGCACGCCACGCGCGTACACGTGGAAGGCCAACTTATTCCCGGCCGGTATCTCTATACTCACACACTGAGCTGGCAATTCCGGTCCTTCACTCGCCTTTGCTACCGATAAGGGCAGGAGCCCGAAGCCAAACATGGTGAACAGAACAAGAAGGCGAACTGCGAGCTTGATTTTCGTTTGAAACATTTATTTTCTCCTCTGCATAGCAAACTGTTGTATTCGGGTTTTGTAAGTATGAGTTGATGGTGTTGTTGACAATGCAAATGCTAACCACTCAACTTATCTTTCTCACTGAACAGGCTGTCAACTTTGACTGCCGGAAAAGGAAGTTGCTGAAGATCCCACCGTATTACTGCCCGCCTGAAATGTTTTTTTCTTTTTCGGACCATTCGTGTGAGTCGCTTCTCGGCCGAAGGTATACACGGCTCAAGGACGGTATGATTTCCGTTGCGGAAAGTTGAGGAAGGCACTCGCCGAAGGTGAGGCGCAAGCGGGGTGCCTTGCGCCTCACCCTTTCATTAAGCGGACTTTGCTTCTTCGCTCGCGAGCGGCGCTCTTGCGAATGTTCTACCGATACGCAGAGGCACGATCATCGGTACACGTTTCTGATAGCGCCTGTACTCATCGCCGTGAAGACTTACCAAATCCTTCTCTTCAAACTGGATTGCCAGCAGGATGTATACCGTTGTCGCTATTGAAAAAACCAGATGTGCAACCGTCATAGTAGGCGTCGCCCAGAACGCAAACAACCAACCCAGGTAAAGCGGATGGCGGACGTGGCGATACAGAACCGGCGTTCCGAATTTCAACTGCGTGTATTCTTTGCCGCGCAGGAAGAGATATACCTGCCTAAGGCCGAAAAGATCGAAATGATTTATGAGGAAAGTGCTGCCCAGAACCAGCAGCCAGCCTTTTGCACATAGTCCATAAAGCGCCATACGGATCATCGGCTGGTCTATGTTCCAGATGAAGCCTCCCATTGGTCGCCACTGCCAGAACAAAAGAAGCAACGCCACAGACGAGAACAGCACATAGGTGCTGCGCTCGACCACTTTAGGGACATAACGTGTCCAAGCGCGCTTGAACCACGGCCGCGCCATCAAACTGTGCTGGACGGCGAACAGAGCGAGCAAGCCGGCGTCAATCAATAAAGCTTCACCGAGTGGGCCTGTCCGCCCCGAGTCAATCGACTTCGGAACGACCAGATTGCCGATGAAACCAGTTGCATAGAGAAAGGTTCCGAAAAAAATTAAGTAACAGAAAACACCATAGGCAAACGTTGCAATTCTTTTAGACATAAGAGCTCCTTTTCATAGTCAAGTGATCAAGATCAGTTCAAGTTCAAATTGGTCTAGCGCCAATCAACCGATAGGCTCGTTTCTAGCTCCGGAACCTGAGCGGTGCTAGCAATGTGTCAGAGAAGAGGCCGGCATCCCTCGCGAAAGGGTCCCAGCGCTGCTTCAACGCCGCAGTCTGCACTGATCGCCTGGGGCAGCCGCGTCCGAGTCGCAGCCGATGCTCGGATTCAAATTGTCGCCGTCGCCGGTTGTGTTGACCTCAATCATTGCGGCCAGCGGAGCCGCGACGATGGCAGTGACACCCGCGTTTCGTAACGACAAGTCGCCTCGCAGACTGGCAAATCCGGCGTACGGCAAAGACAAAAGGGTTACGAGCGTGACACTCAGCGACTTCCAAATCGCGAGGCGCGAGCGCGATGGCAACCGGAAACGATTTCTTTTCATAACATTCTCCCATGGCGAAATGAATGTCGCCTTGCTAATTCAACGAGCCAGATCTAATTCAGCGAGATGGATTGCCGCGCTAATCACAATTTGAAGCTCGGGACCATTCCACCCCTGGTTCAACACGAGTGGAGAAGTTGATGAAGTGTCGAGCTTATTACCATGGGGCCTGATTTTTTTCCCGTTATGGTTGCTCTGATTTTTTAGTGGCCTTTTTTGTCTAATTTTTTCGCGTTACCGTTAGGGCCTGATTTTTTCGCGGCCTGCGCATGATCCCCCGCTACTGGAAGGAGGTTGCTTCTATGTCGTTCTCATCCGCGGTAGTGATGTGTTTGTTGGTCCTCACCTTAAGTTTTATCAATCCTTCGTTGGCCCGGTCGGAATCAGTTTCCAATCCGCCGGCTGCATCAGAAATAAATAATCTGGCCGCTGCACTGGTGGGTGCCAAGTCCGAGGAAGAGCAGGAGCGTTTGTTGGCAGATAAGCGAGACCTGATAAACACCTCGCTTTTGGCCGCGTTGAAGGCGCTTGCGGAACCCTCTATTCAGAAGGGTGAATATGTTGAGGCGCAGAGAATCTCTCACATCGCTGTCCGTATCGCGGAAAGGATGGGAGATCGGCTGGCGCTAGGTACTGCGTTATGTGATCTGGGGTCGGCCTATGGTCGTCAGATGAACCGCGCGACCGAGTCTTTGAATTACCTTCAAAAAAGCCTCGCTATTTTTGAAGAGCTTGGCGACAAGAAGGAGGAGGCACGCGCGCTGCAGGCCATTGGCGTTGCCTATGGATTACAAAGGCGCAACGAACTGGCCGTGGAATCTTACGAAAAAAGTCTGGCGCTGAGCGAAGAGGTTGGGGATAGAAAACTAACCGCGCTAATTCTCAACAGCATCGGTCTCGCTCATAGCTCAATGGGCCATTACGAACTGGGTCTGGAGTTCTATCAGAAGGGTCGGGCGCTCAGTGAAAAACTGAACGACAAGGCCACGCTGCACATGGCCTTGAACAACATCGCCACTTATTACATTGCTCAGGGCCGCTACGCCGAGGGGCTCGATTACCTTCAGAAGAGCCTCAAAATTATGGAAGAGCTCGGCAGCGCCGGTGATCGACGATCTCTCGCATACAAACTGCAAAACATCGGTCTGATCTACCGGCATCAGGGCAATCTTGATCAGGCGCTGACATACTCCCGCAGGAGCCTGGAGATCCTGGAAAACATCGACGACAAATTTGGAATCGCCAATTTGCGAAACAATATCGGAGTTATCTACAAGTCGCAGGGACTTCATGAGCAGGCGTTGGAGTGGTTTCAGAAAAGCCTTCGAGGGTATGAGGAATTGAAAGCCTCGCCCGGCATTGCCAGATGTTTGAATAACATAGGGGACACGTATCGACTGCAGGGGCGGATGGCTGAGGCGATAGAACCTCTCCGGAAAAGTCTGCAATTACGCGAGGAAAACCACGATCGCGCAGGGATAGCACTAACACTCAACAATCTCGGCCGGTTGTATCAGGACCAGGGGAAGTATGCGGAGATGCTCGATGTTAGTCGTCGCGCCGCAAGCCTGTCCACGGAGATTAATGGCCGCGAAGAACTCTGGGATGCTCAGGATCGCGTCGGAAGAGGCTTTGCCGCGCTGGGCCAGCCGGTTGAAGCTCGCCAGAGTTTCCTCGCCGCCATCAACACTGTCGAATCTCTGCGGCGTGAGGTTGCGGGGGGAGAACAACAACAGCAGAGCTTTCTTGAGAACAGAATTTCCCCGTGGCTGGGGATGATTGATCTGCTGTTGTCGCAAAAAGAATATGCCGAAGCCCTCACCTTCGCCGAACGCTCGAAGGCTCGGGTGTTGCTCGACACGCTGCAGGTGGGTCGATCCAGTCTCCGCAAATCGCTCTCACCGCAGGAGCTGCAAGCGGAGGAGCAGCAACGCCTGCGCCTGGTTTCGCTCAACTCTCAGCTCACGACTGAAATGCGGCGGGACAAGCCCAACGCGCAGACTGTGGCTGAATTACAGACCAATGTCGCGAAGGCTCGCCTGGAGTATGAAGACTTCGAGACGCGACTGTATGTCGCCCATCCTGAACTGAAAGTTCAACGCGGTGAAGCCCCGATCATTAAAGCTGAAGAAATAACAGCCTTGTTGCCCGATGCTGCGAGCGCACTACTTGAGTATGTGGTTGGCAATGATCAGACTTATCTATTTGTCATCACAAAAGCCGCGGGGAAGGTGGAAGCTGAGGTGCAGGTTTACACCGTGCCCATCAAACGAAAGGAACTTGTCAAGCAGACTGAAGCCTTTCGGCAACAGCTTGCCGGACGGGATCTGGGTTTTCGCGCCTCAGCGGGCAACCTTTATGAACTGCTGCTCAAACCGGCTGAGACTCAGCTTCAGGGCAAAACCAATCTCGTCATCGCTCCGGATAGCACATTATGGGATCTGCCGTTTCAGGCGTTGATGAGCGGCGCAAATCGCTTCCTCATTGAGGACGCTGCCATCTCTTATGCGCCATCGTTGACGGTGATGCGCGAAATGACAAGGCGACGGAACAATCCAGCCGCGGATACCGCTTCAGCTACCTTGCTCGCGCTTGGCAACCCTTTAGTAGGGAACGAGACCATCCACCGTGCGGCGCTGACGCTACGCGACGGCAAGCTTGATCCACTGCCGGACGCCGAACAGGAAGTCAAGGCTGTGGGGCGGCTCTATGGTCTTTCACGGAGCAAGGTCTATACCGGCGCTGAAGCTCGCGAAGACCGTGTAAAGAGTGAAGCCGGCACCGCAAAAATACTACACTTCGCCACGCACGCGATGCTTAACAATGGCTCACCTATGTATTCACACCTCGCGCTCGCGGAAGGAAATGCCAAGGAAGACGGTTTGCTCGAAGCCTGGGAACTGATGCAGCTGAATCTTCACGCGGACCTCGCAGTGCTCAGCGCCTGTGAAACCGCGCGCGGACGCATTGGCGCGGGCGAAGGTATGATCGGGTTCTCATGGGCGATGTTCATCGCCGGTGTGCCTTCAATCGTCGTGAGTCAGTGGAAAGTCGAATCTGCTGGTACGCGTGATCTGATGGTGAATTTTCACCGCGCCCTGATCTCACCGGCGGTAGCTGGTAAGGCGAAACCGACAAAGACCGAAGCCTTGCGGCAAGCAGCGTTGAAGCTGATGAAGAATCCTGAGACCAATCATCCGTTTTACTGGGCGGGATTCGTGTTGGTCGGTGATGGCAGATGAGTCGCTCTCTGTGTTTCCCAAAGATACTGACGCCAACCTGTCATTCGCTTCGACGTCGTAATGCCTGAACGTGACGGAGAAGTTTGCGGGCAAGATCGGAATCAGGGTTTGCCTTTTGCAGAATACGCAGTTCCTGTTCCGACTCCTTCAGCAATCCTGCGTCCGCATACAGCAGTCCCAATGCCAGGTGAGATGATGCGTAAGCTCGCCTAGCTTTCGCCAGCTCATTTGCTTTCGCCTGGTCAAGGATGCGGAATTTGGCCTGCGACGCGGGCGGACGCGGTGAGGTGATTTCCTGTCCTTCTTTGATGGCTTTCACCTGCCAGGAATAGACCTGCCCCCGCGGAAGTGATTGTGGCACCGCCCACGAATAGTTGGTGAGTTGCTGGCTGGTCGTCACCAGTTTGAAGTTATTGTCATAAACCTCAACGACGTAACCGCTCGCTCCTTTTAAAGGCGACCAGCGGAATGTCGGCTGATTAGTCATCAGAACGTTTCCGACGGGTTCTATCACGGAAAACTTATCGTTCGGATTATCCGAACTCATTAGCGAGCTCGCTTGCCTGTTGAGTCCGTTGAGTTTTGAGGACTTTTCAACTCGGCCCGTGGTGAGCGCCTTCCTCACAAGGCTCTGATACGCTAACGGCAGATCAACAGTACCTGAGAGCTTGCCGTCCTGATCCAGAGTCAGCAGACCTTCGCCGTCATTGAGTTGCGCGACCACGGTCCGTGATTCGGACGCTGGCACAGTTTCGGGTTGAGTATTGGGAACAACGGGAGCGGGTTCCGGGGCGGGAGCGGGCGAAACGACAATCTCCTGTTGCGGCTCGCGTTCTCGAACTGCTCGCCAAATCAGCCAACCGGTCCCTGTCAACAAAAGGATACCCAAGGCCGCCCCAAAAGCGGGCACCGGAAATACCCGGAAAAGTCCGGTTAGAGATGTTAGGGTTTGACGCCACCGACCTTCAGTTGGCGAGGAAGTAGATGCCGGATGATATTCGCGATCCAGTGAAGGTGCGATCTCCTTTCTGAAAGCGCGCAGGTCATCAACTGCCACAGCGCAAGGCTCGCAACAGGTCAAATGATCAGCGACAATTTGCAGACCCTCGCTCGACAGAGTTCGATCAACATAACCGGCCATCCGCTCTGCCGTAAGGTGAGTTCCAACCAGTTCCGGCGAAGCAATCTCTCCCGCTTCGTCAAAGACTTCCGATCGAAGTGCGAAGAACGTGGCGTCGCCATCCAGGGAGGATTCGATCTGCCGGCGACATTCTTCGCATTCGCCCAGATGCTCCGACACGGACAGCAGTTCCGCAACGCGTAGCTGTTGCCGCGAGTAATCTTCCAACTGTTTTTGAGTCAGGTGCGTAGTCAAGTTGTTTTTTTTATCCCGACAGCAGGGGAGTCGTCTGTCTGTTACTTCAATAAGTTGACCAAAGTTACCCGTTATTACCACCGAGCTCTAAATAAATCCTTTCAAGCGGCGCGCCAACCGTTCGCGTCCTGATTTACGCGCATTAATTACCTGCTGTCGCGTCAGTTTTAGCAATTCAGCAATTCTGGCGTCCTCGAGCGGCAACTCGTTCCACAACTCTGCAAAAGTCTCTGGGCTAATCTCCAACACATCCGCCAACTGCCGCAGAGTCGCGATCCCGGTCGCGGGAAACAGTGCAATGCAACCGCCGCCGCTGGGGTCTTTCAGGTTCAGCAACAACGCCGCACGCTGATTCAATGGAAGCTGTTGCAGTTCCTCCCACAGCCTTTGCAGAAAGAAGCGTTTTTCGACTTGCCATGCTGGGTCTGGTTCCCCGGAAGCTGGTAGAAACTCGAAGGCGTCTTCGCCTTCGGCAAGCGATTCAATGGGCTGGTCACTGATTCCCAGCAACGCTCCCAAAGTGCTTACCAATTCATCGAATTCGATCGGGCTACCGACATGATTGAAAATCGTGGCCACGGCGCCGGCCAACTCCTGTTGTTTGCCGCTTTTGAGAATACGAATCTGGGTCGTCAGTTCTTCGCGATCAGTTAGCTGTCCGAATTGGGCCGCGGTCACCACTTTCTTTTGTTCCTGCCACACAGCAAATCCGGCCACTAGTTTCCCGTCGTCGTTTTGCCAAAGCGCCAAGCCACGCTGGCGCGTCAGCACGTAATGGAGACGATTCTTGAGCGCGTGGCGTTCTGGAAATTGCCGTCGCATCCAGCGAGAACACGTGCGATGCGCAATGACAGCCGCCATTCCACGCACGTCCGCGATGGGATGCCCGCCGGGCAGCTCGCGAAAGCGACGCAACTGCCCCAGGAATTGCAGTATCACTTCCTGATAAAGGTCGTCAGCCTCGGCTTGTTGAGTCGCGCGAGAAGCGCTGAGACGGAGTTTGTAGCGAATGACGCCTTTGATTACTGGCTCGGCATGAACACTAATAAGTCGTAGGAGAAGTTCGTCAGCCTGTTCTTCGCTGGCTTCCAGGAGTAGCGGTTCGAGCAGCGTATCAATCTTGACCGGCGACTTTTTCATCGTCCATTCGTTGCGGTCTTACTCAGAATGGTGTCCACCGCGCTACAGTCGGACCCGGGAGTTTGCATGCAATGAAACGCAGCGGGAAAAACCTTCGATCCACAGCTGCCACCAACCTCATAGCTACCACTCGAGACTTTACGGTCGCTTGCGTGTAACTCCTCGTTATCGTAGAGGAAAGTGCCGCGAAGCGGCCCCAGCTAATTGGTCGTTGTGCGAAAAAGCAACTCATCGAGCTGGAATCCAATAATTGATCACAGACGAAGCCCGGGAGTCTTTTTCAATTCAGAACAGTTCACGAGAAGCATTCAATGCTGAGCTTATGAAACGGTCTCACCTCGCTTCTACCGGTGTACTCGATTGTAAAGGAGTGGCGATACAAGTTTGGTGCTACCTTCCTCAGCGACCTGCAAGCTCGCAATCTTACTACCTCACGCCGTTTTTCACCGAATATCTCGCAACGTTCCTTCGGTCCGTAATGGTACACAGCCAAACTGAACGGTTCATTCGCGGAGCGGTACATGTGATTACTTCTGAGGATGGCCCAGGTTTTTGTCGATCGCCTGGCCCCGCTAACTCGCGACGCAGATTGCGTCAATAGCCAAAGGCGCCAAGCGGACAAGAGTGCAGCAGCTCCCAATTTCACTGAGTCCCGCGCTTGGCTGCATGAGTGCAATGTGCCCGATGTCGTGGGCGGGCGCGCTGATGACTGTTGTATTGACAGCCGCGTTCGTGATCAAACTCAAATCCGGTCTTCGTTTGCTGGCCACACCCAGAGTCGATGATTGGAAGCTGCTGTCGCTGCCCGGTTCGCTTTTCTTTCTTTACTACGCGCTGCGGCCGCTCCGACTCGCGGGAAAATATACGGCGAAACTATTGAGAGGCTCTGACAATCGAGGGACATCAAAGAAACGCGATGAAGGAGTATTCCCTTGATTATGAAGCTGCAGTTTGCCGGACACTACCTTCTTCCAGTCTCCAGAAAACCGCTTAACTGCTAGGATTATTGCAAGAATTCCCTTACCATACAGCGCCACGAACAGAAAAGGAGAATATCCCACTGGCATTCTCGAGCAATTCCACTCGTGCGCAAGTAATCGAAGATGCACTCTCGTCGAATATTTTCTGAGGCAGCTATGAAGAGTTTCTTCAACCTGGTTCTTTTTTGTTTTGTGTTGGCGGCAGGAATCAGTCCCGGCGCCGCGCACAGATCATCAACCGCTGGCGAAACCGCGCCATTGTCCGAGCGCATGGCGGCAACCGTGATGACGAGGTGGACTGGTTCATGGGAGACAGATCCAGGCAAAGCTGAAAAGTGGAGTTACGAACAGGGAGTTGTCTTAAAAGGAATTGAAAGTGTTTGGTACAACACCGCCGACGGGAGATATTTCAAGTATATCCAACATTCGATAGATCGTTTCGTGAACGATGACGGGACGATCAAAACCTATAAGCTTGACGACTACAACATCGACAATGTTCTCAATGGCAGGATTCTTCTTCTACTTTACAAAGTTACCGGACAGGACAAATACCGGAAAGCCGCCGCCTTACTTCGAGATCAGCTGAAGACTCAGCCGCGCACGGCAGAAGGCGGCTTCTGGCATAAGAAGATCTATCCTTCACAAATGTGGCTCGATGGCTTGTATATGGGTGAGCCGTTCTATGCTGAGTATGCCGCGACCTTTCATGAGGATGCAGATTTCGATGATATTGCCAGGCAGTTTACTCTAATAGAACTGCATGCAAGGGATGCCAGGACAGGATTGTTCTATCACGGTTGGGATGAATCCAAAAAACAACGCTGGGCTAATCCGCAAACAGGAACTTCGCCTAATTTTTGGGGCCGCGCCATGGGCTGGTACGCGATGGCGCTGGTCGATACTCTGGAATACTTTCCGAAGGATCATCCAAAAAAAAATTCGCTAATTGCAAGTCTGAAACGGCTGGCACTGGCGATCGACGACTATCAGGATCGGAAGTCAGGTTTGTGGTATCAGGTGCTTGATAAAGCCGGCGCGCCAGGGAACTACCTGGAAGCATCGGCCTCCTGCATGTTTGTTTATGCGTTGGCCAGGGGAGTTCGCGAGGGTTATTTGCCTGCCTCTTATCTTGCAATCGCACGAAAAGGTTATCAGGGGATTACGAGACAGTTCATCGAAACTGACACAAACGGGGGGGTCGCTTTCAAAGGCACGGTAAGTGTCGCCGGCTTGGGTGGGAATCCATATCGCGACGGAAGCTACCGCTATTACTTGAGCGAAAAAGTGGTGACTAATGATCCCAAAGGTCTGGGCGCCTTTTTGTTAGCCAGCAGTGAAATGGAAACGGCGGCCGGCCGCGTTCTGGGCCAGGGCAGCACAGTTACGCTGGATTATTATTTCAATAGCGAGACTAAGAAAGATTCGACTGGACAACTACTGCCCTATCATTACAAGTGGGAAGAGATGCCCAATAGTGGCTTCTCCCTTTGGGGACATGTCTTTCGGACTCTTGGCGCCATGACGACGGCTTTAAGCGAACCTCCCACCGCGGAGAAATTAAAAAAAGCGGATATCTACATAATTGTTGATCCGGACACCAAAGAAGAGAGCGACAACCCGCATTACGTAGAAGAACCGCACATCAAAGCCATCCGCGATTGGGTGAAGGCTGGCGGAGTACTCGTCTTGATGGCTAATGATTTTGGCAACGCCGAGTTTGATCACTTTAATCAACTGGCCAATGAGTTCGGTATTCAATTTAATAAGGACAGCCGAAATAAGGTAACTGGAAGCGATTTTGCAATGGGGCTAATCACGATTCCCGACCGGCATCCGATCTTCAAAACGGCAAAGAGACTGTACCTGAAAGAGATCTGCACGCTTTCCGTAGCGCTGCCCGCCAAATCAACCGTACAAGATCGAGGCGACGTGATCATGGCGGTTTCGAAGCTGGGAAAGGGCACCGTGTTTGCGGTTGGCGATCCCTGGTTCTATAACGAGTATCTTGATGGAAGAAAACTGCCGCCGGAATTCGATAACTACAAAGCTGCTCAGGACCTAAGCGGGTGGTTGCTTCAACAAACTCGAGGACTGAAAAAGGAAGACTAAGGAGCAAAGTCCAAGTCCAAGACCAAAGTCCGCCCATTTTTAAGTAATGCGTATTAAAGACGTGGCGCGCGAAGCGGGTGTTTCAACAGCAACCGTCTCTCACGTTATCAACAACACAAAATATGTGACAGATGTCACGCGCGAGAGAGTATTGCGTGCTATCAAGAGCTGCAACTATTACACGAACGCGCACGCCCGCACGCTTGCTTCCGGCCGCAGTAACATAATCGGCCTACTGGTTTCAGACATCTCCAACCCGTTCTTCCCTGAGCTGGTAAAGAGCATCGAAGACGCGGCCTTTGAACGTGGCTACAACGTGATTCTGGTAAATACAAATTATGATGCCAGGCGCGCGGCTGACTACGTGAGGCGCTTGATCGAACTCAACGTGGCAGGCGTCGCGTTGATGACTACAGAACTCGATTCGAAGTTAATTGATGAGCTCGCGGCGAGAAAGGTTCCAGTAGTCTTTCATAATGTGGGAACTACCGGTAAACACATGAGCGATGTCATGGTTGACTATGCTAGTGGAATTGAAGAGGCAGTCGAACACCTTGTCTCTCTTGGCCACCGAAGAATCGCGCATATCGCGGGCCCGGGCCTCTTTCGATCGGCCGCCATCCGGCGCCAGGCTTTTCTTGATTCTATCGCGCGTCATCTTCCCGATGCGCCGTCGCCGGCGATCTATGAGGGCGATTTCAAGTTTGATGGAGGACGGTGTGTGGCTAGAGAGATATTAGCCGCAAACGAGCTTCCCAGTGGGTTGATAGCGGCCAACGACTTGATGGCACTCGGCGCCATGCACGAATTCAGGATGGCCGGTCTAAAGATTCCTCAAGACATTTCTATCGTGGGCTTCGACGATATTACTTTCGCGGCCCTCTCGCAGCCTCCGCTGACAACGGTGTGTTCTCCGCGCGCCGAGATTGGGAAAAAAGCGATCGAAGCTCTGATGGCGACTATCAAACAATCTGGATCGGCGGGCGAAGAAGTTCGCGTCCGTACCTTTCTGGTGGTTCGCGAAACAACCGCGACTCCGGCGCGGTCGATCGCCTTGGAGGCGGAGCAGAGTCGCAAGCTCTCGGCAGCTAAAACACGAACACAGCTTAAAGCTTGACGACAAGGCCTTAGTGAATTACTATGCGCCGCAGTTAAGCGGTTAACCGCCCCGTCTGAGCCCGTAGAAACGATCGAGTGGAATAGGTCAGCGTCATCTCGTCGAGCCGCTGTGCTTCGCAATCCGGCTCCGGAAGCACAGCCGGTCTCACAGCATAATTCACTCAACCGACGCCGTGTGAGCGTCACCTGAAAACCATTACCCAGCATCGCCGCGATGCTGGTAGCCGAAGACGAAAGGATTGAAGCCATGGTTAAGCACAAATTCCCGCGAGCTATTCAGGTTGCGCTATTACTTCTAATTTTATGTGTCTCCATAGTCGCCCAGGAGTTTCGGGGCTCGATCACCGGCAAGGTTACAGACCCAAATGGCGCGGTCGTTCCCGGCGCCACAGTGACGATCAAGAATCTTGGAACAAATGGCGAGACCACAGTTACGACAAATGACGACGGCACTTATACCTTTCCCCTTCTACAACCCGGGACGTATACCATCAGCGTCGCCAGCAAGGGGTTCAATACTACAACGCGCGAAGAGATTGAAATTCGTGTGGCCGATAAGTTGACCCTCGATGTGCAGCTGCAGGCAGAGGGTCTCACCGGGATGGTGACAGTCGTTTCAACGCAAGCGCTGGAAACCGGCTCGGTCAGCACTGGATCCGTAATTGACGGTAGACAGATTAGCGAGTTGCCGCTGACCGAAGGGACGGCTTACCAGTTAGCTACGCTGGCTCCGGGCATTGCCTACACTGGTAACCCGCAGTTCACGGCTCCTATCTCGAACGGCAATTTGGCCGCGTTCCGCTCGAATGGCGCGCCGCCGCAAAACCAGATCAC
>JBKOZZ010000101.1:0-7223 GCA_046726155.1 Acidobacteriota bacterium | reverse complement strand
AGTCTGGTTGGCCGAGTCTTTCCGCCATCCGGCGCGATGCAGCAGCCCTCCGCTGTCAAACTGTCATTTCGGCGGGGATGGAGCACTCTACGCTTGACTTCGACTTTCATACCCGCTACCGCGAGGTGGTACTGACCTCATGGGACCGCATCGAGAGTGCCGGCGCAAGATACCCACCCGCTACCGCGAGGGGGTACTGACCTCATGCGGCGACAGGTCTTTGACCTCCGATGCGCGGTAAGTCTCCGACTTACCTAGGATCTTTCTGAAATTCTTTGGGGTAGCAAACTAAAGTCGATGAGCACAAACAAGGACAAGAAAAAGAAGAAGAAGAAGAAAACGGCTTTGGTTATCTGCCGGGACCGGAAGGAGTTTTGGACCACCCAGGCCCAGTTTTGGCAGTGGGTAAGAGAAGGCGTTGTGACTAAAACCGCCGATAGCCCCCTGACCGGCACATTCAATCGCGAGCACGAAGAGTTGATGGTTCTGTTAAGCAACACCGTTTTAAATCTGGCCCATCCTAATCACATGCGCGAAGCACTGCTGTCGCGCAGAGTTGGGCTAGCGAGAAAATGAAGAATTTCTATGAGAAAACACAACACCAGTAGCGTCCTGATGGCCATGATCGCTGTGGCTTCAGTTTGTATTGCCGCATCGTTTTTGGCTTCGGCACAACGACCTGCCGAAAAAACCGTTTCCGACAGCTCAGTTGCCACTAACACAACCAACGCGCAGGTGACGTCGACTGGCGATGCAGACGATCGCTACCGGATCGGCCCCGGCGACGTACTCGACATACGAATCCTCAATCGGCCCTAGTCGAGGTCAAGAGCGTTGAGCGGTTTGACCGAGTATTTGAGGCTCAGGTTTTGACTTATCTCAAGGTGACAGGCAAGAGAATTGGTCTTCTAATCAACTTCAACTCGCGATTATTGCGGGATGGAGTGAAGCGCTTCGTGCTCGATTAACTTTGCTTGGTGCGACCTTATTATTGTCATTTTCTTTTCTCCGTGTCCCTGTGTCTCTGTGGCTAATTCCTAAGGAGCAATGATGCGCGTACTTGTAACCGGCGGCGCTGGTTTTATTGGTTCACATTTGTGCGAACGGCTGTTGGCCGATGGGCACGACGTCCTGTGTCTGGACAACTTCTTCACCGGACGCCGCGTGAACATCGCTGGCCTGCTGGACAATCATCACTTCGAACTAATTCGCCATGACGTGATTCAGCCGATCCTTCTGGAGGTGGATCAGATCTACAACCTTGCCTGTCCCGCGTCGCCGATTCATTACCAGTACAATCCGGTAAAGACGGTCAAAACCAGCGTCATGGGAATGATCAATATGCTGGGCCTCGCCAAACGCGTGCGCGCGCGCATCCTGCAGGCATCGACGTCCGAGGTCTATGGCGATCCGCTGGTGCATCCGCAGCCTGAAGCGTACTGGGGCAACGTCAATCCGATTGGATTGAGGTCGTGCTACGACGAAGGAAAGCGTATCGCGGAAACCCTGATGATGGATTACCACCGGCAGAATCAGGTCGACACTCGGATAGCACGAATCTTCAATACCTACGGTCCGCGCATGCTTGAAGACGATGGCCGCGTGGTTTCGAACTTCATCGTGCAGGCATTGCGCGGTGAGCCGCTTACGCTTTACGGAGAAGGAGACCAAACACGTTCGTTTTGTTATGTAGACGATCTGGTCGAGGCTCTAATACGTTTGATGAACATTGACGAGGTGTACGAGCCGGTAAACCTGGGGAATCCAGGCGAGTTTACGATCAAAGAGCTGGCCGACGCAGTAGTGAAGACTTGCGGTTCCAACTCGGGGATCGAATATCTGCCGTTGCCGCAAGACGATCCGAAACAGCGCCAACCTGACATCTCGCGCGCCCAAAAGCTGCTCGGTTGGAATCCAACGGTCTCCTTAAGCGAAGGACTAGAGAAGACGGTGGGGTATTTTCGAAATGAGACAACCGGAGAGCGGAGGCGGGAAACCGAACACGGGAGACCGGTGACGGTAACGAGCTAATGCGACCGGAGTCGTCGGTCGCCGGTCGTCGGTCCTCGGTCTGCTACTGAGATCATTTTCCATTTTGTCATTTGCCATTTGTCATTTGCTATCGAATGACAAATGGAAAATGGCTCTTTGTAACGCTTAGGTGAGCGACACTCCTCTTATTTTGAGTTTAGAGACCGCCACACTGGGTGGTAGTGTTTTTCTTGGGCGCGGAAACTTACAGTTGGCCGCGCGCCAGGGCGATCCTCAGGTTTCGCAGTCGTCCAGTCTGCTCAGTGACATCAATGATAGTCTTCTGGAAGGCGGTGTTTCGCTTCAAGAGGTGGATCTGTTTGCCTGTGCCTCGGGGCCAGGCAGCTTTACCGGATTAAGAATTGGTATTGCCACTTTGAAAGCCCTGGCTGCCTCACTGAAGCGGCCGTGTGTGGGCATCCCGACGCTGCAGGCCATTGCTCACGCTGCCGGTCCGTCGAAGGCGACCGTTGCACTCTTGCCCGCGGGCCGTGGTGAAGTATTCACCCAGATGTTTTCCGTTTCAGAAGACGAAACTGTTACCGAACTCGACGCGGCTGCTCATCTGTCTCCGCAAAAGCTGATCGAGAAATATGCGGAGATAGTTAATGTCCGGTGGGCCGGCACCGGTGCGCATGCGCAGCGTGACTTTCTCAAAAGCTATGCCCAAAAACAAGGCATCGGTTTCGCGGAGGATGCCAACGAATCAAACTCTCTGCGCGATGCTGGAGCCAGTAATATCTGGCAGCTCGCCGCGAGGGAGACAAATCTTGCAAAGCATGTAGCGGCCCTGGCGCTAAGAGTTTTTCAAACCGGAAAGATACAATCCCCGTATTCTCTCAGCGCTATTTACGTAAGACCGTCGGACGCGGAACTGAAGGAGCAATGTCGATAACGCAGCGGGCTATTACGGCGGCAGACCAGGGCGTTTCGATCACCGGGATGACTGAACACGACCTGCTGGAAGTCGTGGAGATCGAAGAGAGCACCGGACTAAGCCGCTGGGGCTGGGCCGCGTATTATTCCGAGCTTCAGGGTAGTAATAAAGATCTGATGCTGGTGGCGCGAGTAGATGACTCGCAGCACCGGGTTACGCACCGGCTGGCCGGATATATCGTCGGCCGAATGGGCGCCGACGAGCTTCACATCAACAACGTGGCGGTTCGCGATCATTACCGGAGGCGCGGGATTGGCCGGGCCTTATTGAACCGTATTCTCGAGGCCGGGAAGCGCTCCGGAGTTCCACTGGCCTTTCTGGAGTTGCGTGCTGGAAATACTGCGGCGCTTGCACTTTATGAAAAGTGTGGCTTCCACGTGACTTCCCGGCGCAGCAAATACTACTCGGAACCGGTGGAAGACGCGCTGGTTATGACGATTCAACTTGTGCGAAGCGCTTGAAGTGGGTCAGTTAAGTTTGAAGTGTCCGATAAACTTTAGTTTGTCGTGACGCAGCGACAAGCTAAATCTTATCGGACATCAAACTGACCAACTACAGAAGCGCTTGATCCCTTGCGCTAATTGGGCTACCATTTTTTCGTGTCCGAGACATTCCAACGAGGTTTTCCAAGACCTCCTCAAACCAATCTTGCCAGCCCCATCGTCTGAAAGGAGATGTGCACTAAAATGGACATTACAACTACGGATAGGCTTAAGGAAGAGCTGATGAATCGAGACCCTGAGTTTCGGGAATTAGCCCGCGAACACACTCGATACGAAGAACGATTAAGTGAACTTACAGCCCTTGCTTATCCGAGCGACGAAGAGCAACTGGAAGAGGTTACTCTCAAGAAAAAGAAGTTAGCTCTCAAGGATCAAATGTACTCGCTAATTATGCAGCACCAGAAGACTCAAGGCATGAGTCATTAAAATTTAGCGGGAGAAGATTTCTCCTGATCAGTTTGCGTTGGAGGGGACGTGGAAATGTCACACGTCCCCTTTCTTACAACACAGGTTCTTAATTGACGATAATCAGACGGCGAAGAGTCGGGCAACCTCGGTTTGGCAATCTCGGACAATAACGAGTGAGAATAGCTCGCGAAGGAAATTTTTACGTTCTGGTACCGGCAGCCGTGGCGGTTGTTGCGTTGTTGTTGGGTTTCTGGCCGCTGGCGATCCTGTTGGGAATCCTGGCAGCTTTTATGGCCTACTTCTTTCGCGATCCGGAAAGGCAGCCACCATCCGATCCTAATGTGATTGTTGCTCCAGCCGATGGGCGCGTCACGCGCGTCAGACCGGTGGAGGAGAAGGGCAAAGAAGTTTCGGCAAACGTGGTTAGTATTTTCCTGTCGCCGCTTGACGTGCATATCAACCGCGCGCCGATTGCCGGTGAGATCACCAACGTGGCATACACGCGGGGAAAATTTTTGATGGCCACGAACGAAAACGCCAGTTTGATTAACGAGCAAAACGCGCTGACGATTAAGGGCGATAGAGTTACCATTGTGTGTAAACAGATAGCGGGCATTCTCGCGAGACGAATCGTTTGCTGGAAACAACCCGGCGAACGACTGGCGCTGGGAGAGCGCTTCGGCTTGATAAAGTTTAGCTCACGAACGGATGTCCTGTTGCCGGCAGACGTGGAGGTTGTGATTGCCGAGGGCGCCCGAGTCAAGGGTGGAACCACAATCATCGGGAGGATACGATGACGGTCGTGGCCCGCCAGCAAGTTGCGATGGAGACAAGAAACCCAGAACGGCGCGGACTGCGGAAAGGCGTTTACCTAATACCTTCCGCTTTCACTGCTGCCAACATCGGCATGGGATTCTACGCCGTGATGGCCGCGGTTCGTGGCTTCCAGTTTGTCGGCAATGGCACCCCTGGCGATCTCGTGCAAGCATCCATGTATCTCGATAACGCCGCCAAGGCGATAGGCTGGGCAGTCCTTTTTGACATGCTTGACGGCCGGATCGCACGCATGACCAAGACCACCACTGAGATCGGCATACAGCTGGATTCCATTGCTGACGTCGTCACCTTCGGTCTCGCACCGGCGGTGCTAGCTTATGTCTGGGGCTACGGCGCCACTCTTGAAGAGGGTGGCGGGTTGCATAGTCTGGCGTGGTTTCTCTCGTTTATGTATCTAATGTGCGGCGCTTTTCGGCTTGCTCGTTTTAACGTTCAGGCCTCGCGCCCGCGGCTGTTGGCGGAAGGCACCATTAAAACGGATAAGAAAAGTTTTGTAGGGCTGCCAATTCCGGTTGCCGGTGGCTTGATTGCGGCAATTATCCACTTCGCACCGGTTCCACTGGTGAGATATGGAGCTGAGCAGTCGCAGATCTATTCCGTTCTGCTGATGGCCCTGGTTGGACTCTTGAGTGTTTTAATGGTTAGCACGCTCAGGTTCCCGAGTTTCAAGACGGTGGGAACTCGCAGCCGCAGCATGCGCACAATTATCCTGGCCGTGGCCGTCGGCATGCTGATTTTTATTTTTTCTCGCTATGTCCTCCTGGCCATTGTTATTGGATACATTCTCTACGGATTGCTCTCTCGCGTAATCGGAATGTTTCGCAGGCGCTCCGATCTCAGCGAAGCCCGCGTTCAGGTAAACCAACCCTAGGCGTCACTCGTCCAGTTCGTATTGCAACATAGCTTTTGGACACTCCCCGCTCCGGCGGAGCGGAACATAATCGCCGCAGAAACATTGCGCTCCGCTGGAGCGCGAGTTGTACGTGTAGCAACCGGCCTATAAACATTCGGCTCCTCTGGAGCCAGAACATCGTTTGGTTGGGGCTGCGCTCTGTGCCTCTATGGTGAATAAACGTTGAGCAAGCACTCACCACAGAACACACGGAAGTCCCAAAGGGCGCACAGAGACTTCGTAACTCTTTGGTTATTTTTTCGGCGGCAAGGCTTCACGCGGTTGCGCGAAGGCGAGTAGCCCGTGCTCCGTGGTGAGCAGGACGATCTCCCCAACCGCAATCGGGGAAGCCGAAGTCGTAATGTCCTCACCTACCGGAAGCAAGTTAATCTGGCGTCCGTCGCGAAGCTCGAGCACCACCGCCGTTAAGCTTGAAAGCGGCATAAACAGCGCGGCACCATGCGTGACGAGGGGTTGCGAAGAGATTCTGCCCGGAAGCCGCGTTTTCCATAAGCGAGCTCCGGCAAGAGAAAACTTGTAAACAAAATTATCCAGCGAGGCGACCAGCAACTCCTCACCCACACGAACCACTGCTTGCACACCTGCGCCGGTACGGTTGCGCCACACCAGGCGACCACTTTCAGCGTTAACTGCATACACATAACCGTCGCCGGAACCGAAATATACCAAGTCGTTTCCATTGGCCACCGGACCTCGCACCGCTCCCTTCGATCGATAATGCCAGAGCAGTTTCCCGGTACTCTCGTCAAAGGCGAGCAAATTTCCATCTTCGCTTCCGATGTATACGTGCGAACCCGCGACAACCGGTTGCGAGTTAAACGATGCGCCGTAATCATACGTCCAGCGCACTTCGCCATTCCTGCCGTCGAATGAATATAGCTTTCCATCGCTGCCACCGGCGAATAGTTTGCCTTCGCTCAATGTCAGAGCTCCCTGCAGAGGCATCGCCAGAGTGCGCATCCATTGTGTTACGCCGCCCTCGCGACCGAGTGCCCGCAGGGCGCCGGTAGCGCGGCGCGTGCCGCTTTCCGCTTTGCCCGTCTCCGATGCCACATAAACGGCGCGTCGATCGGCAATCGGAGAAGCCGAAAGCTCACCACCCATTTCCGAACGCCAGTTAAGCTGTCCGGTAGCCGCTGTCAGAGACACAATTGTGCCGCCCGAGAGTGGCAGATAGATGTGCCCGTCATCTGAGGCTGGAGTCAGGTTTAATGTCAGGTTCGACTCGTGACGCCAACTCACCGTCAGAGGCTGGGAGAGATCGGGGGTATTCCGCGAGGTTGAATCAGCCGGCGCACTATGGTTGGTTTGCGCCGAGCCAACTATGATTTTGGTTATCAGAATAACCGCCAACAGGGCAAAGGCCGCCGCGATGCGGCTCCAGTTTGTAATGCGTATCAACATTTGCCTCAAATTGTCCGATAAACTTTAGTTTGTCGTGACTCGGCGACAGGCTAAAGCCTATCGGACATTTATCCAAATTGTCCGATAAACTTTAGTTTGTCGTGACCTGGCGACAGGCTAAAGCCTATCGGACATTTACCCACTGCCCCCGGTTCTTGAGTTATTCATAACGAAACGTATAATCCATAGT
>JBKOZZ010000100.1:0-11726 GCA_046726155.1 Acidobacteriota bacterium | reverse complement strand
GTCGAAGGGAAAGCTAAATGATCAACAGAATGATTAGTGCGCGACGGATCTATTCTGAGGAAGACCCACCCGCTACCGCGAGGTGGTACTGACCTCATCACACGGCAACGTGGAGTTATTACAGTCGCGGGAGCGCCCGGATGCTAGAGTCAACTTCAAACATTTGCCCAGTGGCAGCATCCGCACAAGCGAAGGCTGGAAATTAATAGGTGCTGCATGTAACAAAGTCTTTTCCGCCAACCCTCGTATAATCACTACGCTAAAGTTGACTCTAGCATCCGGCGCTACCGCGCACGGTTCTGCATGGCGTGCGTCTCTTATTTGTCAAACTCACCCACTACCGAAATTGGTTAGCTTCAGAAAGTCTCATCTCCGAGGTTTTTGTTCTTGATGGTCGCTGCCTTACCGTGTTAAGACGTGCAGCCTTAGTTAGTTTTCCGCTGACAATGAAAAAGGAACACTACCCTCCAAATCAAGAACCGGTCAGTCGTAGAGCTTTCTTGAAGTCAACCTCGACCGCAATCGTCGGTGGCGCTGCTTTACATGCGTTGCCTCTCGAAGGCCCGACAGAAAAGCGAGAGGGAAGCGCGTCCCAATACCATTCCACTTCTCAAACTTCTGGGCCGGAAACGAAGCTGGTCAGTCAACGGTTGTTAAAGGATTGGGAGTATCGACGCGGCAACCTGGGCGGCGTTTGGGAAGTCTGGCGCAAAGCCAACGATGACGCTAACACCTGGACTGCCGTTGAACTTCCCCACTCCTTCAACGCTTTCGATGCCGTTGACCCGGACGGTCCTTATTACCAGGGGCCTGGCTGGTATCGCACCAAACTCAAGATTGAGAATCCTTTTCCCGCCGGGCGCACCCTTCTGCACTTCGAAGGCGCCGGACAGAAGAGCGAGGTTTATGTATACACGGGAAAAGTCGGCGAGCACGTCGGAGGCTACGACGAGTTTAGGGTGGACATCACCGACACCGCGGCCACGGTTCTTAAGAATGCGAACAACAAAGGCCTGGTTCCCATCGCAGTCTTGTGCGACAACTCGCGCGACCTCGAGATGATTCCGTCTAACCTTAGTGACTTCAATCTCTATGGCGGTCTCTACCGCTATCTGAATCTCGTTTATGTCCCCGCGATTGCCCTCGAACGTGTCCATGTGGAGAGCAGCCTCACGCCTCAAGGAAAGGCCACCGCAATCGTCCGTGCTCGACTTTCGAACCCCGGGGCACTCAAAGACGAAATCAAACTCACAGTCCAGGTAACGAACCCGCAGGGAAGAGTCGTGCATGCGAACTCGCAGAACCTCGCACCATGGACCGGTATGCGGGAGTTGAGCACTTTCACGATAGAAACACCATCACTTTGGTCACCTCGCGCACCATCGCTCTACGGCTGCGTTGTTACTCTAAAAAGCGCCGGCGGCGAAATGAGTTTAACTGAGCGATTCGGCCTGCGATCGTTCGAGTTTGTTAAGAACGGCCCTTTCAAACTGAACGGTGAGCGACTGCTCATTCGTGGCACGCAGCGTCATGAGGACCACGCCGGTCTCGCGAATGCCATGACCGAAGACTTGATTCGCAAAGAGATGCATTTGATCAAGGATCTTGGAGCCAACTTCGTTCGCCTGGGCCATCATCAGCAATCGCGCATCGTACTCGACATGTGTGACGAATTGGGCCTGCTGGCCTGGGAAGAGATTCCCTGGTGCCGGGGCGGACTTGGTGGCGAGCGGTATCAGGAGCAGGCCCGACGTATGTTGCGCAACATGATTGATCAGCATGCGAACCATCCCTCGGTCATTATTTGGGGATTGGGAAACGAGAACGACTGGCCCGGCGACTTTGAGGATTTCGATAAAGACAAGATCCGCGCGTTTATGACTGAGCTCAACGCGCTAGCCCACCAGTTGGATCCTTCGCGAAAGACCGCAATTCGCCGTTGCGATTTCTGCAAAGACGTCGTCGACGTGTATTCGCCTTCCATTTGGGCCGGTTGGTATCGAGGACGTTACACGGAATACAAGAGTTTGTCGGAAGCAGAGATGAAGAAGGTCGACCACTTCCTGCATATGGAATGGGGTGGCGATAGTCATGCTCGGCGGCACACTGAAACCACCGAACAACTGCTGGCAAAAGTGGTCGCCGGTCAAACGCCGGACGAGCGCGGACTCGACTACTTGTTGACCGGGGGCGTTTCCAAAGCGCCGACCGAGGGCGACTGGTCAGAAACCTACATCTGCAACCTCTTCGACTGGCACTTGAAGGAACAGGAGACGATGGATTGGCTGACCGGCGCGGCACAATGGATCTTCAAAGACTTTGCCACTACCTTACGGCCGGGAAATCCAGTGCCTCGCGTGAATCAGAAAGGATTGGTAGAGCGCGATCTGACGCTTAAGGAAGGCTATTTCGTTTTTCAATCTTACTGGACAGAAAAGCCCATGGCTCACATCTATGGCCATTCGTGGCCCGTCCGTTGGGGTGAAAAAGATGAAGCGAAGCTGGTCAAGGTCTATTCAAACTGTCCCACGGCGGAGTTGTTTGTAAACGGAAAATCGATGGGAGCGAAGAAGCGAAACAGCCAGAACTTCCCCGCTGCTGGACTGCGATGGCTAGTGCAATTGAAAGAAGGCGAGAATCAACTGAAGGTGGTTGCCTCCAAGGATGGCGTAGTCGTGAATGATGAGCTCAAGTTTAGCTATCAAACACAAAAATGGGAGAAGCCGGCCAAATTGATTCTTGAAGAGATTGGACGGAGTGGCGAAACAGTAACTATTCAGGCGCGCGCGCAGGACCGGAATGGAATTCCTTGTCTCGATGGGCGCAACGTCGTCCGCTTCGGACTAACCGGCGATGGCCGGCTGATTGACAATCTGGGAACTTCAACCACTGCGCGCAAAGTTGAGCTCTACAATGGCCGCGCCGCGATTAGCTTGCAACGCAATAGTGAGCTCGTTGCAAGCGTGACATCAGAAGGGTTGCCGTCAGCGTTTCTTAGAATTTAGGCAGATCTGGGAGCATCAGCAGCGCAATCTAACTCAGCGGCCGAAGTCCTTCAACGTCAAATGGCCGAAGCGCGGCTCTGCCGCAGCACAGTGCGGAAAGGCTAAGCCTTTCCGTCAGAGGCTTTATAAATTCTCTCTCCTGAGGCTGAGCCTCAGGAAAGAAAGAGTAGGTGGTGCACGGAAAGCCATAGGCTTTCCGCACTGTGCGGCGGCAAAGCCGCAACCCCGAATCGAATGATGAAACTCATCGGGACCTTCCGCAGGGCGCGGCGTCGGGTTGTAGGTTCTTATTAAGCTTATGAAACGGCGAACATTCCTTTTCTTCTCAGCCCTGGGTTTGCTGCCGGGACTATCGCGAGTATTGGGCCAGACCCGACTGGAGCAGGCTACGCCTCGAAAGCCGATCTGGCGAGATCTCAGATTGTGGTACCAGCAACCAGCCGCCAACTGGAACGAAGCGCTGCCAATCGGCAATGGAAGATTGGCGGCAATGGTCTTTGGTGGACCGCAGTCGGAAAAGATTCAGCTCAACGAAGACACCATCTGGGCGGGAGAGAAACGCGATCGTATTAATCCGGAAGGTGCACGGAACCTCGCCGAAGTACGTCGCCTTCTGTTTGCCGGAAAACCCAAAGAGGCCGAGGTGCTGGCCGAGAGGACCATCATCGCAGTCCCCAAGCGAATGCCACCCTATCAACCGCTGGGCGACTTGCTGCTCCGCTTTTCCGGTCAGGACAGTGTGAATGACTACATCAGGGAACTGGATATCGATACAGGAATCGTTCGGGTAACTTACCGATCGGGTGACGTGCGGTTCACGCGTGAAGTCTTCGCATCGGCTTTGGACCAGGTGATCGTGATTCGTTTGACGAGCGACAAGCCTGGCCGTATTTCATTTGCTGCAACGCTCACGCGCGAACAGGACAGTAAGACTCGCGCCGTTAATCCTGACCGCGTCGTGATTGAAGGCGAAGCAATTGCCCGTGGCGACCGCCACCCGCTCGAACGGAAGGTGGGCGTCAAATTCCGGGGCGTGTTGCTCGTGTTGCC
Organism: Acidobacteriota bacterium; assembly: GCA_046726155.1. Classification (GTDB taxonomy): domain Bacteria; phylum Acidobacteriota; class Blastocatellia; order Pyrinomonadales; family Pyrinomonadaceae; genus PSRF01. The sequence continues at coordinate 7,671 of JBKOZZ010000100.1, read as the reverse complement.
GGAAGGTGGTACCGGGCGAACTGACGGAGCGGAAGCGCGCGTCGAAAACGCTAATGCAGCGACTCTGGTTTTTGCCGCCGCCACGAACTTCCGTCACCACGACCTGGCGCTGAAATGTGAGCGAGATCTCCGTGCGGCAAGGAAGGCGTACCCCCGGCTTCGTTCAGCGCACGTCATCGATCACCAGCAACTCTTCCGCCGCCTAGAGTTTGACCTTGGCGCTCCTGCCCCCGATCTACCCACCGACGAACGACTCAAGCGTGTACAAGCCGGTGAGAAGGACCTCGCGCTTGAAGCGTTGTTCTTCCAGTTTGGACGTTATCTGTTAGTAGCCAGCAGCCGTCCCGGCGCCATGGCCGCGAATCTTCAGGGCAAGTGGAACGATCAGCTGCAACCTTCATGGGACAGTAAGTACACAATCAACATTAACACCGAGATGAACTACTGGCCCGCGGAAGTCGCGAACCTCTCGGAATTGCACGAACCATTGTTCGACTTGATCGATAATGCGCGAGAAAACGGTCGCCAGGTAGCGAAAAGGCTTTACGGCGCGCGCGGTTTCATGATCCATCACAACACGGATCTGTGGGGCGATGCCGTGCCCATTGACGGAGTCCACGCCGGCCTCTGGCCCATGGGCGGGGCATGGTTGAGCCTGCATCTGTGGGACCACTACGATTACACACGCGACCGGCGGTTTCTGGCGCAACGCGCTTACCCGGTGATGAAAGAGGCAGCCGAGTTCTTTCTTGACTATCTCGTTGATGATGGCCAAGGCCATCTAATAACTGGTCCATCGCTTTCTCCCGAGAACCAATACACGGCGCCGGACGGTACGGCCGTCAAGTTGTGCATGGGGCCATGCATGGACACAGAAATCACCCACGCGCTCTTCAGCCGTGTGATTGAAGCTAGCGAGTTGCTCAACGTGGATGCAGCCTTCCGTATGAAATTGACTAACGTACGTGATCGCCTCCCGCCGATGAAGGTCGGAAAGCACGGGCAGTTGCAGGAGTGGCTCGAAGACTATGATGAGCCAGACCCTGGGCACCGCCACATTTCTCACCTGTTTGCCCTGCATCCCGGCAATCAGATCACGTTGCGCGGCACACCGGAGCTGGCGCGGGCGGCGCGAGTTTCCCTCGAGCGGCGTCTGCAAGCAGGAAGCGGGCACACCGGATGGAGTCGCGCGTGGATCATTAACTTCTGGGCGCGTCTGGAAGATGGTAACCTGGCCCATGAAAACATCCTTGCCCTGCTGACAAAATCAACGCTGCCCAACCTGCTGGATAACCATCCACCTTTTCAGATTGACGGAAATTTTGGCGGCACAGCAGGCATGGCCGAGATGCTCCTGCAAAGCCACGCCGGCGAACTGAGTTTCTTACCGGCGCTTCCTGATGCGTGGGCCGAAGGGTCGATTAAAGGACTGCGCGCGCGTGGAGCGGTTGGAGTTGATCTAAGCTGGAGGGCAGGGAAAGCGGGAGCGATCTTGCGGCCGAAGGTGAGCGGTGAATTTAAATTGCGGGCGCCCCGCGGTCAACGGATAACGTCCGTGGCAGAGCAGGGGACAAACAGGAAGTTTGGCGTCGCCGCCGACGGTGTGGTTCGATTGAAGTTAGTGGCGGGAAAAGAATACCAAGTGATATTCACCTGATGCCCGCGGTGCGCGCGACGAGCTTTAGACAAACCACGAGTCAGTCCCCTGAGTCAACTCCAAGGAGTGCGGCGCCGGGCCGCCGCGCTCCAAAGAGTTGAATATGCCGTGACAATTCAGATCTGCTGCCGGCTCTGATAACGGAGAATCTGGTGAGAACATCAATTGCAGTTGGCTCACTGTTGTTGCTTTCTTTCACTGCGGCCTTCGGCCAGGAGGCCCAGCAAGTTCAGGTTGCTACTACCATCGCGTTTACCGAAGGACCAACCGAAGATTCACAAGGCAATATCTTCTTCACCGACCAGGCGAATAACCGGATCATGAAGCTGGGGATTGATGGCAAGCTTTCCACCTTTCGCCAGCCTGCTAACTATGCGAATGGGATGGTCTTTGATGCGCAATGGCGTCTGCTCACCTGCGAGTCGGGCGATCCGGTTGCCGGCACTGCTCCACGAGTGACGCGTACAGATTTAGCAACAGGGCGGGTTGAAGTGCTGGCCGATAAGTACGAGGGAAAGAATCTGGTTGCCCCTAATGATGTGACGTTCGACGGCAAAGGACGAATCTACTTCAGCGATAAACCTGCGAAAAAAACCGGAGAAGGCGGCGTCTACCGCATTGATTTAGATGGAAGTATTGCCCGGATCCTGGCGCCGCCTGAAGTCGAGGTTCCCAACGGCCTGATTATTTCTCCCGACGACAAGACCTTCTATTTGATCGAGGCCAACCAGGCGGAAAAGGGCGCCAGGGTGATCCGGGCCTATGACCTTCGCGCCGATGGAACAGTCACAGGTATGCGCGTGTTTCACAATTTCTATCCCGGCCGCAGCGGAGATGGCATGTCTATTGACACTCAGGGAAACCTTTACGTGGCCGCCGGTTTACACTCGACGCGCGGAACGAGTGAAACACTGGATACAAAGCCCGGCATTCACGTCTTTGCGCCGAATGGGAAGCTGCTAAGGTTTATTCCAATCCCGGAAGACGTGATTACAAACTGCGCGTTTGGCGGGAGCGACCTGAAAACGCTCTATATTACCGCGGGTAAGACACTCTTCAAGGTAAGAACAGAGATACAAGGCACTCGTCGCTGAAGAGATCAGCGGACCCCAGCTCAGGGACCGACAACTTTTGAGAAATATTTTGGAAGGATTTGGTTACGTGGCGTTAATTAACTATGTAAGCGGATCGTGAAAAGCCGTGAGGCCGATGACTCCGACCATTCCCACCGATGCCGAATTGTTGCAGTTGATGTCAAGCGGGGATGAGTCTGCTTTCGCGACGCTGTACCGGAGGCATCAAGGCCTGGTTTACCGGTTCGCCTTACTGATGAGCGGCTCCGCAAACATTGCCGAAGAGGTCACGCAAGAAGTGTTTCTGATGCTTATTCAAAATCCGAACGGCTTTGATGCGACCCGCGGACCTCTGCTCGCGTACTTGTACGGAGTGGCCCGCAATCATGTGTTGACGTTTCTGAAGCGAGAGCGACCCTATGTTCCCATTATTAACGGTTCGGAAGATGGAATTTCACTGGCGCAGTTCACCTCTCAGGACGATCCTTTTGGAAATTGCACTCGCAATGAGGTGATCAAGTTGGTGCGACAAGCCGTCTTAACTTTGCCGCCGCGTTACCGTGAGGTGGTGGTGCTCTGTGACTTTCAAGAGATGAGCTACGCGGAGGCAGCCGTCGTGCTGGACTGCGCGATCGGAACTGTAAACTCGCGGCTGCATCGCGGCCACGCGTTGTTGCTAAAGAAATTGCGTGGGGCCGGCGAAGTTGACGCGGCAACGCCTGACTCCCAAGTGATGAGGTGTTTTGCATGACCTGTGATGAATTTGAGTTGATCATTCTGGCGCTCGCGCGCAACCAGTTAATGGATGCTGGTGCGCATGAGGCGGGCCTTGTTCACGCAAAAAGTTGTGGGCGCTGTGCCGCACGACTGACCGCGGAGCGCTTCCTGATTGAAGGCGTGCGCGCGGCGGCCGCGGAAATAGCCACAGACCAGGCGCCGGCACATGTGGAAGTTGCGCTTTTAGCGGCCTTCCAGCAGCAGGTGTCGGCTGCAGCTTCTCCGAGCGTTGTGCTGCTGCCAATCAAGACGAACAGTTGGTCGTTTTGGAGGACGGCCGCAGTCGCGGCGTCCATTCTAATTCTGATCTCAGCCATGGCGATTTTCTGGTCTTACTCAAACTCGCTAAAGGATGTGAATGAAATATTGGTAGCGCTGCCTGTTCCGGTTGAATCGCCTGCCCCGGTAGCCTCGGACGCCGGGCGCGGGGGCGAGACTGCGGAGGTTCCGATTAACTTAGCTCCACCGATTCGGCGCCATCAGCGGGTTTCAGGTCGCAAGTCAAGCCGAGCCGAGGTGGTGACCGAGTTTTACTCCCTGGTGGATGATGGAGATCTCGATTCTTCCGAATTCGCTCAGGTCGTGCGGGTTGAGTTGCCGGCTTCGGCGCTGAGTGCGGCAGGAATAACGGTAAATTCTGACATTTCTACGCTACCGGTTAAGGCCGATGTGGCGCTGGGATACGATGGAATGGCTCGCGCGATTCGTTTCGTTCGCTAGAGATCAGCTGTTGTCTACTAAGAAAGGGAACTGGTTGTGAGAAAACGAATAGCACAGTTGCTGTCTATTTGCTTATTAGCGCTGACGGGTAATGTCTCCGGTATTGCGCAAGAGGTTCAATCCGCTGCCCAGGCGACGCCAACGGCGGCGACGCAAGAGAAACGGATTGCTGAAGCCGAAAAAGAAAAACGAGCTGCGGCTAAAGCTGTCGAACAACAGAAACGAGCGCTGGCTCAACAGAAGCGAATCGAGGCGCAACAGAAACGAACTGAGGCTCGCATAGCGAGCGAACAAAAGCGCTCCCTTGAGAGAGCGTTTCGCCAGGCTGCGCATCCCGAGGGCACCTTCAAACTTTTGGGTTTCAGGCTTGATCCCCGGCACGAAAGGGTAGTTACAGGGGCGCCTTACTCTGCTACGGCGATAACCGAACACACCCAGACGCTCAGCGATGGCAATCAGATCATTCAAAAGAATGAAGCGACCTATTATCGAGACAGCGAAGGCCGCATGCGGACTGAACAGAAGCTGAAGACTATTGGTAAATGGACAGCCGCCGGCGACCCGCCACAAATAATAACGATCTTTGATCCGGTGGCAGGGAATTTCTATAGCCTTGACCCTCGCACGCGAACCGCCTTGATGGACAGAGGACCGCAAAAAGCTCCCAGGGGTCCAAAGGAGCCTTCGGGCCCCAGGCCTCCGAGGGCTCCCCGTGGCCCAAAAGAGCTCTCGAGCCCAAAAGAACTCAATGATCTCAAAGAACTCAAGGGTCCAAAGGAGAAGCCCGTTCCGTCAGTTCAAAAAAAGAGCGAGCCCGATCAGCATGTTGATGTCAAAGAAGGTTCAGGGAGACAAAGGAGAAAGGAATCGCTTGGTACCAAAACTATCGAAGGTGTTTCAGCCGAAGGAACAAGATCAACGCTCACCATTCCAGCGGGCGAAATTGGCAACGTTGGGCCAATTGAGATTATTGATGAGAGTTGGTACTCACCCGAATTGCAAGTGCCTTTGATGACCAGACACCATGACCCACGCTCCGGCGACTCTATTTACAGGCTTACTAATATCAAACGTAGTGAACCGGCTCGTTCATTATTTGAGGTACCAGCTGACTATCGCATCGTGGATAAACGAGCGCCCAAACCTGCGCCGGAGCCTCGGCCACAGCCACCGCCAAAGGCGCTGGCGCCGGCGCCGAAACCAGAATAACTTTAGAGGAACTAACCCACCTCCAGAGAGTTCTTAACAAACATGGAATCGATCCTCTATTGAGGTTCCTTTCCGAAACGACCGACCGGCGCGATTGCGCGGGAAAGTTAAACGGAGAGCGGGGTCGAGGTGTGCCCTGGTCTAACCAGACAGCCGTCGCTGTTGTGAAAGAAGGAGGTCTGCAATGCTTAGTGGTAGCCGGGTTCTGATTCTTTTCTTGCTCGCACTGTTTTTGTCGTTAACAGCGAACGCGCAATCCCGCCATGATGCCCTCGAGGCCTACAACCGTGCATGCAAACGCTACCTCGACGGGGACTTCCAACGCGCCATCGCCGAGTTCACGCGCGCTATCGAACTCAGTTCTCAACCAGACGCTGGTAATCAGCGTGAGCAATGGAAAGCGGCCATGGGTTTTACTAATGACGCTTCAGATTCCGGGTCAATCACCCTGATCGATCCGCTCACTGCAGTGGCCCTCGGTAATCGCGCGTTAGCCCGCTTTCGCCTGGGAGATATGAGTGGCGCTCTGGAGGATTGTGACCGCGGACTTCGCATTAACCCGGGCTTGCTCCTGCTTTATAAGAACCGCGCCGCCATACGTTGGGCGACCGGAGATATGGAAGGAGCGATTAGTGATTTCGACGAGGTTATCCGGAAGAATCCGCGCGATGCGGAAGCTTATAACTCTCGCGGCAACTGTAGGATGGACAATGGCGATCTTGCGGGCGCGCAGGCTGATTTTGATCAGGCCATCCGCTTAGACCCTCGCAAAGCGGAATTCTACTGTGACCGCGGCGGGGCCAGTCTGGACAAAGATGTTGAGGGCGCACTTGCTGATTTTGAGCGGGCGGTTCAACTAGAGCCGCACCTGGCAAGGGCTTATTTTTCTCGCGGCACAGCCTGGACCAGAAAGAACAGTTTCAACCAGGCGCTCGCCGATTTCACAAGAGCGATCGAACTTGATCCGCACATGGCTGTGGCTTACGGAAACCGTGGGTTGCTACAACTCTATCAGGGACAAGATGCTGCCGCCGAAAAAGACTTCGCGGAATGTTTGAAGTTGGACCCAACTTTAGAACCGAAGTTGCGCGCACGAATCACAGCGGAGAAGGCGCGGCTTTCGCGACGGTAGCATCAGCGGTCAGAAGTTAGAAATCAGCGATCAGCAGAATGAGTCAAGAAGGGAAAGCTCATGGTCGGTGGTTTACCCCCGCCGGTTGAATGGCATTCTATCGTGGCGGGGCAAGGCGCCCTTCCTAACCCAGAGACTTTCCTTCTTGAATGATTCCTCTGAGACTATTGAAGGTAAATCGAATGACGGAATTAAGAGATCAGTGAGTAAATTATACGCAATTGAACTCACTCGGAACCCCGACTTTCGGGGTCTGACCTCGGGGACCGCTGGCCTGTAGCCTCTTCGACCTCTGACTTCCGCCCTACTAAAACGAACTGTCGTCGGCGGATGGTCCATACAGCGCGGGAACCTTCGCTCCCATCAACCGCAGATAGACGGTCATCTGCCCGCGATGATGCGCCCAGTGATTGATCGTGTCCTGGATCATCAGGTGACGAGGCGCTTCCGCTACTACTTTTCCCCGCGCCAGCAAACGCCACGACGTCATCAGATGATCTTCGCTGCTAGTTTCAAATGCCGCGCGCGCGTCGGACGCAGATTTGTCCAGCGCCTTCAGCAATTCCTCGCTCGTCTCCATCCGTTTCTGCTCCATTTTTGAGCCTTCCGCGGGCGCCACATCCAGCTCGTCTTGCTTGATCTGCATGGTAATCCACATCGGAATCGTCGCCACCATATTCGCGAGATAGCCGAATATCATCGACTTCTCGTGCGGCTTCCAATCGTACTTGCCCTCGGGGACTTGCTCTAAGGCGCGGCGCGAACGCTCCACCTCGCGATCCAATTCGGTAAGTAAAAACTCGTTCAGTTTCATGCGTGTCTCCTCATCAATGGTTCAAGCACCCGGATTGCATTACGTCTCTTGATGCAACCGCGATCGCGTGCAAAAGCTGTGATGCTGTGTGTCTCGCGAATATTCAAAACGACATTCAAAAACCCCGCGGGCGAAAATACGACGGCTTTGTCACACTTCTATAACGACGCATAGTTCGATGAGAGCAACTGTGATCCAAAGTTGACCGAAGCAGCACCGTTCAATCCCCACCCCACCCCTACTTGCGCCGCAGATCAGCGGTATAGTATTTAGTTGGTCCGCTGGCGAT
>JBKOZZ010000099.1:0-7714 GCA_046726155.1 Acidobacteriota bacterium | reverse complement strand
TGTCATGCGATTTAAGCGGCCCTCGCCAACCAGCGACCGAAAACAGGCATCTGACGGCCAAGTTAGCTCTGCTCGAAGAAAGCGACGGACATTTCGAGACGATTTGAGCGAATTCGAGTCTAGGGCGCACAATAGCGACGGTCAAGCGTACCGTAGTGCAAGTCGTCGGGTTACAATCGCAAACTAACAGTTTGCGTTACAATTGTTGGGTGATAGCATCCAACTGCATGATGTTGGCTCTCCCAAGACAACAACGGCGCTCCATTGCCGTAAAATCTCCGGAAGGAACAGTAAATGAAACATCTTAAGATTCCCCTCGTAATGTTGCTTGCGTTGCTGATGGCGTCATCGGCCGGATTGGCAACACCCGCTGCCCAGGCTTCGACTACGCAAGTCCAGTCTACCGCGTTGGAACGCGGTTATCGCACGGGTTATTCAGATGGTTATAGCGCCGGTTCGCGAGACATTGCTAATCATGCCTCGCGTGATTATCAAAACAAGGATGAGTACCAGCGCGCCGATCGAAATTACAACGAAGCGTGGGGCACCGCGGAAAACTACCGCGATGGTTATCAGCAGGGTTTCGAGGTTGGATACAGCGCGGGCTACGAGCGTCAACCATTTGACTCGACCATTCCCAGCGGACTAAGAGCGCGTGGCACCGCAGATTCCGCGCCTGCGAACAGCGCTCCAGCGAACAATGCTCCAGCGAATAACGCTCCAGCTAATACGGCCCCAAATACCAATCAAAACTCTTCCCAGGACAATTCCAACAATTCAGGACAGCAGGCAAATACTCAGCCCAGTGGTCCGCTCTCGATTCCGCGCAATGCGATTCTCTTGATTGAGTTGCAATCAGGTCTTTCGACAGACGCCAGCCAGCGCGGTGATCGTTTCCAGGCGCGTGTCATCGATCCTCGTGAATTCGAAGGGGCGATCGTTGAGGGACGGGTGACGCTAGTTAAGCGGGCGGGAAAAGTGAAGGGAACTGCCGAACTTCAACTCTCGTTTGACTCGATCCGGATGCCTGACGGCCGCACGACCGGCTTCAACGCAGACATCGTCGAAATCGTCAATGTGGGAAACAGAGATGACACAGGCACTGTTGATTCTGAGGGCGGCGTGAAGGGAAGAAGCTCTACCAAGGATGATATCTCAAAAGTTGGCGCCAGCACCGGCATCGGAGCGATCATCGGTGCGGTTTTCGGTGGTGGCAAAGGCGCTGCCGTGGGCGCCGCGATTGGTGGAGCGGTTGGCACCGGTAGTGTTCTCAGCAAGCGTGGACAAGATATTCGTCTCGCCCGCGGACAACAACTAAGAATTCGCACTTCGACTGAAACCCGAATCCAATGAAACCGGATGCCGGGCAAGGGAGACGCGGGACGCGGTGAAAAACAAGCTGCGTGACCAGAATACGCGGGGACGTGATTCGAAGGAATCAAGTCCCCGCGTTCTTTCTACCGGCGCGCCGCGGTCAAACCAAACCACTCCGGTAATCACGCTCCTTACCGACTTCGGCACTGCCGACTATTTCGTCAGTGCGGTCAAGGGAGTAGTTCTTTCGTCAAATTCTGAAGCCCGCATTGTTGATATAACGCACGACATACCGCCGCAAGACGTTGAAGCTGCTGCGTTCACCTTGCTTGCGGTCTGTTCCTCGTTTCCTGCAGGCACTATTCACGTCGCGGTGGTCGATCCGGGAGTAGGGTCAGCGCGCCGTGCGATATTGATTCGAACCCGGCAACAATTCTTTGTTGGTCCGGACAATGGAATCTTTAGTTACGTTTGCGAGCGCCAGGAGAATGCCGGCGCCACTCCGGAAATGTTTCATCTCACAAACACGAAGTACTTTCGTCATCCTGTCAGCCCGACTTTCAACGGGCGGGACGTCTTCGCTCCCGTTGCCGCCGCGCTGTCGCTGGGTGTCAAACCGAAAGAGTTGGGGACCGAAATCACCGATATCGTTCGGTTGCCGGCGCTAAAGCCGCAGACCTCTCGTGACGGCCGGATCAAGGCGCGAATAATCCACATCGATCACTTCGGAAACTGCGTAACCAATATCACTCAGGAGGAATTAACTCCGGCGAAGATCTCTGTTGGCGTGAAACTCCAACTCAAAAAAAAGTCGGTAACGTCATTTCGCAGCTACTTCTCTGAAGAAACGGGAAGGCCGAACCAGGTGTTTGGAATTTGGGGAAGCGCCGGGTTTCTGGAGATTGCTGCAGCGAACAACTCGGCAGCAAAACTCTTGAAGGTGAAGCGCGGTGACTCGGTGATTGTTTCCGAACTTTAAGAAATGGGGCCAGTGGCTAGTTCCGTATTTGTGTTTACCGCGCAACTTCTTATTTCCAAATGTTTCTAGTCAGCGTTGGAACCGGGGCTACCGCTTCCGGTTCCGTATTTGTGTTGCGGTGAGCTAAGCGTTTTGTTTCAAGTGGCGGAGTGGGACGACAAATACGGAACCGGAAGCGGTAGTGCCCGGGCGACGGAGTAGTTCAGGGTTCAAGTTGCAATGTGCTAGGCCGCAGTGCGTGTGGATAGTGAAGGTTGCGCTTGATTTATCCGACTTGGGTGTAGCGGCCGTTGGAAACCAGTCGCTACTTCCGGTTCTGATGTGAGCCGGAAGTTGACCTTTAAGTTTTCGCAATCGACTCACCGACCCCAACTTGTCACACTTTGTTCCGTTTGTTATCTTCGGTCCATACTAAAAATTTCATGACTAACAAAGCAAATCCGTCAACCGGTACTTCCGCAGCGGGACTCAGGGGAGTAACTGCGGCAACTTCGTCAATCTCGGATGTCAATGGTGAAAAAGGCGAGCTCATTTATCAGGGCTACAACATTCACGATCTCGCGAAGCATTCGACCTTCGAGGAAGTAATCTTTCTTATCTGGAACAAGCGCCTGCCTAATCGTGCCGAGCTTTCTGCACTGGAACAATCACTGCGCGCGTCCTACACAGTGCCGACCGGGCTCATAGATCTCATGAAGCAGTTTCCGCGCGAAGCCGATCCGATCGATGTCTTGAGGACTGCGATTTCAGCACTCGAATTTTACGATTCCAACGCGCGAGATATTTCACGCGACACAAGTATTAAGACCGCCATTAGACTCACCGCGCAATTCCCAACTATCGTGGCAGCTTGGGACCGCATTCGACGTGGACTCGAACCGGTGTCACCAGCGGATTCCTCAAATATAGCGGCTAACTTTCTTTATATGCTCCGCGGCGAGCAGCCTTCAGAGCGCGACGCCCGAATATTCGATGTCTGTCTGATTCTCCACGCCGATCATGAACTGAACGCGTCAACCTTCACTGCTCGCGTGGTCGCCGGAACCCTCGCTGACATGTACGCGTCGGTCACTGCGGCTATCGCAGCGCTGTCAGGTCCGCTGCATGGTGGCGCAAACACCGCCGTGATGAAGACGTTGCTGGAAATCGGTGCGGTTGAAAACGTGGAATCCTTCATCAAGAAAGCGCTGGCGGACAAGCGAAAGATCATGGGTTTCGGTCACGCGGTTTATAAAACTGAAGATCCGCGCGCCACCCATCTGCGGCAGTTTTCAAAAGAGGCGGGTGAAGCGACAGGCAATTCTAAATGGTATGAAATGTCTCGCAAGGTTGAAGAAGTGATGATGCGCGAGAAGGGGCTGTATCCCAACGTAGATTTCTTCTCAGCTTCGACTTACTACATGATGGGAATTCCGCTCGACCTCTACACGCCCATTTTCGCCGTCAGCAGAATCAGTGGCTGGACCGGCCACATCCTCGAACAATACGCCGACAACAAACTCATTCGCCCTCGCGCCGAATACGTCGGCCCTCGCGATCTTCTGTACGTGCCGATCGATCGACGGTAAGCCAATTTGCGACCCGCCCAGGTAGCAGAGAGGCGGCAAGCCCAGCTTCCTGACGCCCCAGCCTAACTCTCTTTAGTTATCGCAAATTTGAAAGGCCTTCACCGAATCATACTCAACCAGGAAAGTCTCTCAGGTGGGGAAGGTGGGCTTGCCCCCGCGCTTGTTAACCATTAAATCATTACTGCGCTTTTGACGCCGTCGTCTCTTTTGCGTCTTTCTCGCTGGTCTCTGACATGTAGTAACCAGGGCATCCATGAAGACAACGCGCGTGTCGATGCGGATCGTGTCGGCCACTTCCTATGCAGCAATCGACCGTGATGCTAATACGATTATGGCAATTAACGCCGCCAGGGCCACGACGAGGCGCACAGTTGTCTTATCGATCTCAAACTTGATATTAATCTCCGAGTTCATCTTCCGCTCCTGCTTTTATTCCTGGTCGTCAGTTGTGGCATCGATGGTAATTGTCTTACCCATCTCGTCAGGGTTCTGCATCAGCTTTGCCAACGTTCGCGGCGATAGACTCACCTGAACCACGCAGGCTTCCCGAGGCTCGATGGTAACGACTAGAACGCTGAACTTTTCTCCGGCATCGCGAAGGTAGATGTAAGTTTGTTCTTCGTCTTTTGGCGATGTGACTTGAATGAAAGGAGTCCAGGCTTCAGCGAGCGCCGCGGCCATTGAAGACCGGAAGGCGGCATAACTGCCTTCAGCTATGAAATCCTGATCTTCGAAGTAGGCCACCTTGACGGTGCCAGCCTCGGCTAATTGCCGTCTCGGACCGCCGGAAATGCGCGCTACCGTAGTTGCCGTCTTCAGCCCAGCCCGGGCGAGAAAGGGAATGCCCTGGTGTTTGACGTGATAGAAGCGCTCGATCAGTTTCACGACCTCGCCGAAACCGTCACCCTTGGCCTGCGTTAGCGTAACGAAGCCTGCGAGCACAATGAATAGGAAACTGATGGCAATAGTCTTCCTCATGGGACTACTCCGTTCCCGGTTCAGTTCTTGCGCTTGGTTTTCGGTATCTCGATCCCAAGTTCCGGCACGCCAAAGTTCCCCTCAAGCTCCGTTAGCTTCTCGAGGTCTATCGGGCCCACGATGTTGACGACGGTAAGCTCCTTAGGTTCGGTGGCTAATAGTGCCAGGCCGCTAACCTGAGTGCCGCTTCGCATCAGGTAAACCTCAACGGTGCCCTCTTTTTTACTGCTTACGTTGACGATCTTATTCCAGGCCGCGTTGTGCAGTTGTGACCGGATACTGTCAAGGTCAGACTGCGAATACTGGCCCTCCGTCTCAAATTCAAAACTTTTTACATAGATCCCCTTCAAGCCGTTGACCAGGCTTTTGACTTTCGCCTCGTCAGGATCTTTGCTCGAAAGGACCTTGGCAGCGAGTTGCATTAAGCCTTCGTCAATATTCACGTCTACCGTCTGGCTTGCCCTTGCTGCCAGGGCATCGAGCTGGCTGGTTTGTATTCGTGGATTTTGCGCCATCGCGGTTGCAGTCGCGCCGAGTACGACGAGAACAACAAGCGACGCGAGTGTTAATGACGCGGATTTCAAGTGTGTTTGCAAAAGTGAACTCATAGCGCTTCATTCATCCTATCTTGTGTTGGTTGTGAACCTGGTCTCGCTGATTTAAGCCTTGTGCTTTCTTCTGCGCGAAGCTTAATTTCGCGCTGGCTACACGGAGAGCCAGCATCAGTTGGTCTTTTGCGGCTTCAGCTTCCTGGAGCTTATTCGCCGTTAGCTGTTGATTCTTGTTTCCCTCATGGCGAACGCGGTTTGCGTCTCGCGCAAGAATTGATTGGTTAACTCGATGACGAGGTGAACTACCAATGCGTTTCCGATCCGAGGCATTCTCTGACGCTAGCTTGGGGCTCTGGTCCTGGTTTGGAGAGGGCTCGAGCATGGGAATTGGATTCATGGCCGGCGTGCCTGGAGTCTTGACGATCTCGGGTGACTGACTTCGTTGCCAGCGTTGCAATCCGAGCCACAGCCCGAGGCCCAGCAACAACATCGCTATCGTTGCAGCAATCGCCAAACGCGGAGCAGAACCACGAAAGAAGTTTCGCTCACGGTCCACCTGAATGCCCGCAGGTACTTCCAACGACCGAGGCTGATAGCGTAGCGTGCCGAGAATCTCCTCGAGTTGTTGAATCTCGGGGTCCGGCTCGCCGGTTTTATCCCACAGGTAATCGCTATCGGTATTCATAATAAGCCCTCCTCAAAACCAAGCTTCGAGCGCAAGAGTTTCATGCCCCGATGCAGATTGACTCGCACTGAAGCCGGCGTAAGACCTGTGCGGGACGCGATTTCCGGTCCGGTCATTCCTTCGACCAACCGCAATACGAGCGTTTCGCGATAAGCATCGGGAAGCGTGCGAATGATCGCGAGGATCTCCTCGGCCTTTATCTGGCTCGAATCTTTGCTGCGGAGATTGTCGGGAAGTTCGACCGTCTCGCGCGACCGCCGGTGAAAATCCATCGCTCGATTGCGCGCGATCATCGCTATCCAGGGTCCAAAGGCGCGCGGGTCGCGCAATGTGTGCAGTTTCCTAAAAGCATGCAGGAAAATGTCCTGGACCAAATCCTCAACTTCGCTCCTTGGCAGGCGCGCTAACAGGACCCCATGCACGAGCGGCGCGTAGAGTTGATAAAGTCGCCCAAACATGTCGCGATTGCCCGCCAGCACGGCCTCGACCAGAGCTGCTTCGGGAACAGCCTCTACGCTTCGTTCAGCGATCGAAGGTTTCGCTTGAGCGGTCATGAGAAGTACGTCCGCCGTGGCTTCGAGTTCATACATCGCGCAGTCTCAATCGGGGTTTCATATAAGCTTGCGTGCATCGATCTGTCTGACGTGATTAAGACGGGACAATAGGGAACAGTGTTAACAAGTGAATTTATTCCTCAGATTTCGGGATTTTCTGGGCTGTTGAGCTTTCAATATTTGTGGGTTGGATGCTATTTAACCGGCGGAGGCAAGCCCGCCTTCCCCACCTTTGAGACGCCCTGGCTTGCTCGGCCGATCGTCCGCGAAAGCCTTTCAAGCAACAACGGGAGTCTGAACTCAAATCACCTCAGGGTCAGGAAGGTGGGCTTGCCCCCGCTGATCGGTTGATTCCGCAAGGGGTTCTCTTGAGAAGTTAAACTCTCCATTTCCGGCAGTGCCCGAACCAGCCGTGTTCGCCATATAAAAATGGTCGAAATAAGCAGTGTAATCGTGCAGGCGACCCCACCCTCGATGCCGTAAGTTCCACCGGTCAACCATGCCGGGCCCAGGTCGGTACCGCGAAAAAGTGGGTTTGCCGCGAGGTCAGTTATGCCGCTGACGGGGAGGCCAAAGAGTGATCCCAGCGCCCAGTTCCAAGCCCAATGAACTCCCAAGGGAAACCACAAAGTTCGAGTCCGAAGATAAGCAACCGCGAGCCACACTCCGGCCAAGGCAGTGTTGATGAAAGTGAAGCCAGCGGCGACGTTCGGATTTTTCAGATGAACGGCGGCAAAAGGAACAGATGTCAACAATATGCCCAGCCAGGCGAGGTTTGCTCGCGTCAGAGTCTGCAAAGGATAACCTCGAAACAATGCTTCTTCAGCGAGAGCCGCAAGAATGAAAAGTAAGGCAGAGAAAACAAGCGTTTGGGCCACCTGGAAAAGTGCAGCGCGAGCAGAAACTGTGAAGCTCAATCCACCGCCCGTGGTCGCGATGGCGGTCGCCATCGCTAACGAGGCAGTGCCTATCAGGGAACCGATGAAAAGATCGTGCAGCCATCCCGTCTGAAACCACAGACCCAGGGCGTGCCAGGGCAAACCTTCCAGCCAGCGCGTACAGATGTATCCGGCAAGGAGTGCAGC
>JBKOZZ010000098.1:0-23349 GCA_046726155.1 Acidobacteriota bacterium | reverse complement strand
CCCCGTTTAGCGGACGAGTGAAACTAGCAAAGCTTATTTACACTTGCTATAACCACAATCCCTACAGAAATCACAGCCGCTGGCATGTTCGAGTTGGCCGTGGCATTCGGGACAGATGCCGATCATCGTCGACATGATCGCGCCGGTAATCTTGGCTGCGCCCTCAGAGTGCTGAGTGTTGAGTGCTGAGTGCTGCGCTTGCTTGCCGACTGCGCGCGCGGAGTCGGGAAGGTTTTGCACGCGGCGGTTGGTGATCATGATGCATTCGGCAACTGCCTGTTCGGGCGAAGTCAACAAGCGCTCGTTGAACCAGACAGCGTGCGTACCTGTCACCTTGTTAAGACTGTACGCAACTTCGGCAGCGTCGAAACCGCCGCGCAGCATCTTCGAAGCAAGCAGCCCCACGCCGCCGCTGATTGGGCCGGTGGCAAATACTTCCTGAATCATCTTGCCATCGTGATTGACGGTGACGTAAAGGTTCTGACCGTCAAATGGAATCTGCCAAGTGGCACCGCTCAGCTCACGCGGGCGTTCGATGCGAATTGCTTCAATTTGCGCTTGAGTTTTCGCTCTCACAGAGGGTGCCGCGCTGCCTTCTACCTGGTTGGATGCTACCGTGTCCGCTTGTATCTGTTGTCTCGCGGCGACCTCGGCGTCTGCGCCGATGGGGGCAATGATCGCCGCATCAGCGGGGCTGGCCGGCGGTGCATCAAGCACTTCAATCTGCGCCTCGGGATTGCACGCCGTCTCGCCCTTTGCTTCTGACTCAGGTGACTCCGCCGCTTTCATCGACGTGAGCACCTGATTGTCGCGCGAGCCGTCGCGGTAGTAACTGACGGCCTTGCAACCAAGCTGGCGGCCAAGGCGGTAGAGGCTATCAACCGATTCAACCGTGTCGTTGACGGCGCCGTTGCAAGTCTTGGAAACGCTGTTATCCACGTTGCGCTGGGCTGCCGCCAAAACGTGCACGTGTTGCTCGGCGCTAATGTTCATCGCCGAAATAAATTGTGGTGGCAGTTCCTTTTCATGTTCACAAACATATTCGGATGCTTTGTCGATCGATTCCTGATCGGTTTGATCGACTTCAATTCCCAAAGCTTGTGCCGCCAGTGTGTGCACATACGTTCGCGTGCCCAGCGTATCCCGGCGCACATAGGCCCAGGAGAAATTCGGCTCGATACCCGATGACGTTTCGGCGACAAGCGATATCGTGCCCGTCGGGGCAATAGTTGTCACTTCATAATTGCGCGGCGTTAAAGGCACATCGCGCGAAATGCCAATCTGGTTGTAGAGAAAGTCTTCGTAAGCTTCGCGATTCGGTTCAAACTCCGGGAACACACCCTTCTCGGCGCCAATCTTGATGCTGGCATTCCAGGCCTCGCGACGAATGAACCCCATCATCTCGTCCATGAGATCGATTGATGCAGCTGAACCATAAATGACGTTCAGATTCACACAAAGATCCGCAAAGCCCATGATGCCCAGGCCTACCGGACGCGTGCGCGTTACGACATCGTTAATCTCCGGCAGCGGCCAGGCGCAGGTGTCAATCACGTTATCGAGGAAGCGAGTGCAAAGATGCGTGACTTCGCGCAGGCGATCCCAGTCAACACGATTCTCGGGATCGTAGAACTTGTTCAAATCGATCGAACCGAGATTGCATGAGTTTGAGAAGTGGAGAAACTGTTCGCCGCAGGGGTTGCACGAATAAATCGGCCCCATCGACTTCATCATGTGGTTGTGACGATTCACCTCATCGATGAAAGCAATTCCCGGCTCCGCATACTTGTGCGCGCTGGCTACGATGCGGTTCCAGATGTCAGGCGCGTAAACCATGCCGGGGCGCGGCGGCTCTTCAAGGGTGCAGCCGGAAAGATCCGCACCCTGGAATGCCTGCTTGTCAGGAAAACTAACGGTTGTCCCATCGGGGCGTCGGTAGACGACGTAGTCACCTTCGCGCAGAGGATCGTAGATAGGGTCGGTCCAGGGTTCTCCATCAAACTCGAGTTGGAACCATTCGTTATCGTCGACTGCCTTCAAAAACTTGTCGGTAACGTTTACCGAGATATTGAAGTTAGTCAGCGAGTGCTGATCGTTTTTCGCGTGAATGAAACGCAGGATGTCAGGATGCGTAACCCGCATCATGCCCATGTTTGCGCCGCGGCGCACGCCGCCCTGCTTCACAACATCTGTAACCTGGTTGACGATGTTCATGAACGAGACGGGACCGGAAGCCACTCCACGAGTTGAACCAACCAAAGCGCCGGACGGCCGTAGGAATTCATAGGTCATGCCCGTGCCGCCTCCAGTCTGATGAATCGTCGCCGCAGCCTTGGCGTGATCCATGATCCCGGTTATCGAGTCAGGGACATCCAGCACAAAGCACGCCGCCAACTGGCCATTGGTTTTGCCGGCATTGACCAGGCAGGGTGTGTTAGGAACAAACTCTCGCGCCAGCATCACATCGCTCATGGCGTTAAAAAATAGGTCCCGTTTCAGAGCGTCCTTTTCCGCGGCCGAAACATGACCCACCACGCGGCGAACGATATCCGGCCACTCCTCGAGCGGCCGTCCTTTCGCGTCTTTCAAAGAGTATCGTTTGCTGATTACACGTTTGGCATTCAGCCCCAGCGGCTGGGTCTTACGACGCACCTGGGGTGTCGTGGCGCTGGTTGCTGTAGAGGAAGATCCGCCTGCTGCGGGGGTGTGTTTGCCGATGGTTGTGCTCATGTTATCTGCCTTTCTCGTGCCGGGGACACGAGGCAAAACCGGGAGACCTAGAGACAGTTCTACGACTACAATTATAGTAGACGCACCATCTCTTAGCATGTGTAGCGGATACTTCGGATGGCTTCTTTCGAAGCGAAAAAACCTTTCTGGAGAGCAACTCAGGGGGCCTGCCGCTGCTCCAGTTTTACTCGCCTCGTCTCAAGCGCAGCGGACTATACTCCTTTGAAAACCCAATGTCAATATGTTGTGGTCATCTTTTTTCTCAGTGCATTATAGTGTGTTAATTGGGAGATAAACGAAGTCCTAAACTACTGATAATGAGTCGCTTCAAGGGGTTTGTTCCGAGGCAAATCTGGACTGTCACAATTTTTTTCCTGGCGCCTAAAAACAAAAGAAGAACTGCACGCTGAAAAACACTGGCAATACGGAACCGCGAGCGGTAGCGACCGGATGCTACGGCCAACCCACGACTTCTAATCGTTGCCTATAGCATCCGGTCGTTACCGCTCGCGGTTCTGCAACTCGGCACACTCAACCTATTACGTTGTTGGGATTAATTGTAGTGACAGGTTGACCGCAGCATTCGTTCGCTACCGCTCGCGGTTCTGCAACGTGTTTATTTTGAGCTATTGGAAAGGAGCAATTCGAATTTGCCCATCTCGCGATTGTGGCTATCAAGGGCGGCAAAGGTGTCGGAGGTCTCTTCCAGCATCTGTTTTGTCATCGCGATGGAGTCGCTGAGTTGTTCGAAATCCAGCGAAGACACGCGTTCCGGAGTAGGCAATGTAACTACCTGATCGTTAACCAACCCAAAGAAGTTTTCAATCGACTGTAATTGTCCTTCAACCAGCTTCACAGACCGCTCAATATCCTGGAAGGCAGCGACCCTTCGCTTAAGAATCTCCACATTCGATTGCTGAATCCGGCGCTCGCGATCGTCCCGTGCCGTTTCTACCGAACGCTCGGCTTGGATAAGTTGGTTTTGCACAGCCTGGCGGTTGATAGATCTGAGATGGTGTTTACGCCGGCGGTAGACGTCGAGCAGATCAACAAAGTCTTCCCAACGCTGATCCAGGCTTTGGATGTTTGAAGGGATTTGTTTCGCGTTAGTAAACTTCTTGTAGTTGGAGTAAATCTGGTTTTTCATCCAGCGCAGATACTCGACGGCTTCGCGTTCGCGAGGATCAAAAAGCTTGATAGAAGCTTCGCGTTGCTGGTCACGAAGTTTCATCAGGCGCTGCTTTTCGCGGCGGTCGACAAGACGGCGATAGAGTGAGCTGGCTGGCACGGTAACTAAGTAAACTGTTTCGGCGGCCAGGGCGGCAGCAAGCGGCGTAACGTCCTGCGCGTAAGCTGCCACCACTGCAAAGCTCGCCAATCCCCAGAAATTTAAGGGTTCCTTGAAAGCCTCTTTCAGATACTTAAGATCAATCTTAGGGAACTCGGGCATAACCTTGAACTACTGAAAAAACTGGCCATCGCCATCCACACGGGTTCAAATCTCAATTTATACGGTTACTATTATTGACGACCTTCTCGCTCTGCTCACCGGCAGCCGTCTCACCTTGCGCTGGTAAAGCCTGTTGGGAACTGCTTGTGGCAGCCGGCAAGAGACCCATCTCTTGTTTGTAGGCGAGCAACTTATCTTGCAACTGCATATCCATGGCTTCGCGTTCGATGTCCTGCATCTGGTTGTCAACTGACGCGGAACCGAGTTGTAACTTTGCCTCGGCGGCGGCGGCACGACGATCGATCTTGTCCCGCATCTCATCAAACGTTGAAGCGTCGTCCCCAATCTGAAACGACTCCATCGTCTGAGCCAGTTGTTCCTGTAGCTTCGCTTGCTTCGACTGATTAATCAGCTGCATTGCTTCGGCTGTACGCCGCTGCATCTGCAACACGTAATTGTCGCGAGCCTTGAGCGCCTGTTTCGATGCCAGCGTGGCGTGCTCAAGTTGCTGGGAAGTTTTTTGCAAGTCCACCTGGGCCTGCTGCAATTGCCCGATGTAGGCGGTCGCAATGTCGTCCCGGCTCATCTTTACCGAGGCGCGTATTTTTGAGTCTAACTCGACGACCTGTGTCTCCAGCCGCTCCCGGCTCTTCGCCAGCAGCTTTTCTGTGGCCATCACCTGAGCCACCGAGTTATTCAGGTCCGGCACGCGGTCACGCATATCGCGGATGGTCTGCTGAAGTATTAGTTCGGGATTTTCAGTTGACTCAATTAGTCCGCCAAACAGCGCCCTGAACGAACGCGAAATTCTGCTAAAAAGTCCCATGTTGTGGCTGATCCTCCACCAAGAGATATGCGAGCTTTGTTCGTGCCCCCGTTAAATTCCCGCGCCCGTATATGTACGATGAATCACTTCGAAGGGTTCAAAATACGGTGGCCAAAGTAAAACGAAGTATAGCAGCACCGGAAACTACCTTCCAGAAGAGCCAAGTAGCTTAGAATTCAATCTTAGTTTGGCCCTTGGATTTGGACGGCAAGCTAAAGGTTCAGCCCTCTGAACTACTTGCTTTTGAATTCGTCCTAAACTGTCCGATATCTCGCCGAAACTGCATGCCTTCCCAGTTAACCTGCGTGATGGCGCCGTAACAACGTGCCAATGATTGTTCCAGAGTTTCCCCGACTGCGGTTATTCCGAGGACGCGCCCACCCGCAGTCATAAAATCCCCCGCCGCTGATTTTGTCGTGCCGGCATGAAACACTTGTAGAACACTATCGGTCGCCAGGCGGTCCAAGCCTGAAATAGCCACGCCCGTTTTATAAGGACCAGGATAACCAGCACTGGCCAACACCACACAGGCCGACGATTTGTTATTCCATTCGACGCTAACGTCGCGAAGTTTTTCCTCGATCATCGCCTGGAATAACTGAAAAAGATCCGACTCCAGTCTCACCAGAATGGCCTGCGTTTCCGGGTCCCCGAAACGCACGTTGTATTCAAGCACTTTCGGACCTGCGGCTGTCAGCATCAACCCAATAAACAGAATGCCGCGGTAACGATAACCCTCCTGATCCGCGCCCTCAAGAGTTGGCGCCACAACCTCGCGCACGATTCGATCAAGCGTTTCGTTGTCCAGCACCGCCGGGTCGGTAATTGCGCCCATCCCACCCGTATTTGGACCAGTGTCATTTTCTCCGATACGCTTGTGATCGCGAGCAGGTGGCATCAGTGCATAATCTCGACCGTCCGTGAACAGCAGGACTGATACTTCTCTTCCCTCGAGCGCTTCTTCTATCACTATCTGTTTCGCAGCTTCGGGTGAAACAAGGCCTCCACTAGCAAGCTCCCAAGCGGCCTGTTCAGCATCGGCGCGCGAACGCGCTACGACCACGCCCTTCCCGGCGGCGAGCCCATCTGCCTTAACCACAACCGCAGCATCAGGAGGTCCAAACCTTCCGCTACGCAGGACTAGGAGGGCTTCCTCGGCCGAATTGGCGACGTGGTATTCAGCGGTCGGTATTTTGTGTCGTCGCATGAAATCCTTGGCAAAGGCCTTACTCGATTCCAAACGCGAAGCTGCACGGCTGGGTCCCACGATTTTCAGTCCAGCTCGCTCGAATTTGTCGACGATACCATCAGCCAGCGGGCCCTCAGGGCCCACAATTGTCAGATCGATACCCTCCAAACGGGCAAATTCCATCAGTGATGCATAATCCGTAACCGGAATCGGAATGCACCGGGCAATCTGCGAGATTCCGCCGTTGCCGGGCGCGCAATACAACTCGATAGGCGTTTTGGAAGTTTGCTTTAAGGCCCAAAGAATCGCATGTTCACGACCTCCGGAACCGACAGCCAGCGCTTTCATACTTGGCCGATACTCCTAATACTCGTTGCTTAAGTAAATGCCTTGTCAGAATAGATTGGTTTTACCCTTGACACAATTTCGCCATAGTTATACTTTTCACCATCCGCTCCACCTGTTCGAGGCCAGCTAACGCTCACCCCGATGCTCGCCAGGAGAATAGCGGCCCCTCTTTGAACAATAGGGCAAAACCGGTTCCGAGTGGCCCGCCAAACATTGGATCATGGTTTAGACCGATCCCGGGAGAACGAATCATGACAGAACGGGAAGAGATAGGTGAGGTGGAAACAACCTCAGACTCCGAACATCCGGATCGCAGCATCAAATGCGTAGATTGCAATGAGTATTTCATCTGGACGTCAGGGGAACAAGCTTTTTTTCATGACAAGGGACTGAAGAACGAGCCAAAGCGTTGCAAGCCCTGCAAGCAAGCCAAGAACGAGAGATTAGCTGCCATCACTGCGGCCCAAACATCCGGAGTCAGGCAGCGCATCGAGGTCTCGGTGCAATGCGCCCAATGTGGCCAACAGACCACGGTCCCGTTTTATCCTTCTCAAGGTCGACCGGTTTACTGTCGCTCCTGTTT
Organism: Acidobacteriota bacterium; assembly: GCA_046726155.1. Classification (GTDB taxonomy): domain Bacteria; phylum Acidobacteriota; class Blastocatellia; order Pyrinomonadales; family Pyrinomonadaceae; genus PSRF01. The sequence goes on along the minus strand of JBKOZZ010000098.1, from coordinate 16,223 downwards.
TCTGGCAGGTCGGACCGCCGAGGCGAATAATTCCGCCAGCGCCTAATCGAACGACACACCAAACATTGATCCTCACCAGTCAAATTAGAACCAGGACTTGGTTACGCATCGTTGGATTATGCACCCAAAGACCTCATTCCTGGAATTCTGAAGTACAATCCTCGTGACAAAAGCTGATTAACTAAAATAATTGGCTAGAGTGGAAATTTTAGCTCTACCTGACCACTATTTACTGTAGTGCGTTGCCAGCCTTCACACTGGGGAAGTGAGACTATGAAGGCAGTGTTTCGGGGGAAGACAATATCCGGTTACGTGATTGCGGCACTCGGAATAACTGTAGTCTCAGGAGCGCTTAAACTATTCGGCGGAAGCATTAACGCAACGACGGTAGCATTGGCGTTGTTACTTGTAGTGCTTTTTGTTGCCACCGGGTTTGGTTCGCGTCCGGCAATCTTTACGTCCTTACTTGCTGTCGTCTGCTTTAATTTCTTTTACCTGCCGCCGATCGGAACTTTTACCGTCGCCGATCCTCATAATTGGATCGCGCTGATTGCGTTTCTCATCACTGCGGTGACTGCAGGCGAGCTTTCAGCCCGGGCAAGGCAGCGGGCGGAGGAAGCCGAACGATCGCGTCAGGAAGTTGAGCGGCTCTACCGAGAATTACAGACTTCCTTTGAGCAAGCGAGCCGGGCCAAAGCTCTGGAACAAAGCGAGCGATTAAAATCTGCACTCCTGGATGCTGTAACCCATGACCTCCGCACTCCGTTAACATCAATTAAGGCCTCCATTACGACGCTGCTGGATGAACTGCGAGGACGAATGAACGGAGAGCAGCCGGTCGCGCTCGACGCCGAGTCGCGGAGAGAGATGATGGAGGTTATCGACGAGGAGAGCGATCGCTTGAGCCGGTTCATCAGTGGGCTTATTGAATTGGCACGTATTGAGGCAGGGGAACTACAGCTGCGACGCCGGTGGGGAGCGGTCGATGAGATCGTATCAGCAGCGCTTTTACGGGCCGAGCCAGTCACTCGAGAGCATAAGGTCGAACTCAATATTGAAAAAGAATTGCCAGGTGTGCGTGTTGACGAACGGGCTGTGAGTGAAGTTGTCTATACGCTCGTTGATAACGCCGCAAAGTATTCACCTAAAGACTCAAGTATCCGAATCACGGCGCACCGTGCCGGTGACGAGCTAATCCAAATGGCAGTTGAAGACCAGGGGCGAGGTATTCCTGCTGAGTTGCGCGAACGGGTATTTGATAAATTCTTTCGCGCCACGCGCGACGGCGACATCTCGACACTTGAGCCTTCAGGCACAGGAATGGGACTGGCTATTGCGAAGGGTATCGTTGAGGCGCACGACGGTCGTATTTGGATCGAAGGCGGAACGCGTGGCGGAACGCGGGTGGTGTTTACCTTGCCCATCGGAGACGAAGATTTCTCAGCCTCGACTGAAGAATCCGAGCCAAATAAAAAGGCTGAACTGGTTAACAACCGTTCGCAGTATTGCTCATGAATGATAAGCCACGCATTCTGGTAGTAGACGATGAGGCGCAACTTACACGCGTACTGCGAACGGGGCTTACGTCGCACGGGTATGATGTGCGCACAGCGGCGGATGGCTTATCCGCATTCGAGACATTTAATGACTGGAATCCCAATCTGGTAATCACTGACTTGGCGATGCCCAACATGCATGGGTTGGAACTTTGCCGGCGACTGCGGACCATTTCGCAGGTTCCGATCATTGTCCTTTCGGCGAAGGGCGAGGAGAAGATAAAAGTCGAAGCGCTGGACATCGGCGCCGATGATTTTGTTACCAAACCCTTCGGGATAGACGAACTGCTTGCACGGATTCGCGCTTCCCTACGTCGTGCCAACGCTAATCCAACGAATGAAAGCGCACAGACTGTATTGGAATCGGGAGACTTTCACGCTGATCTGGAATCCCGCAATGTCACGGTTCGGGGTCGTGAGATCCGATTAACGCCGAAGGAGTTTGACCTCCTTATATATTTCCTTAAGCACTCTGGAAAGGTCCTCACGCACCATACCCTGCTGGCTGCTGTGTGGGGTGGCGATTACGTGGAACAGGATCAGTACCTGCGCGTCTTCGTCGGCAACCTGCGAAAGAAACTCGAAAGCGATCCTGGCTCGCCGCGCTACATTCTTACCGAGCCATGGGTAGGTTATCGGTTCAGTCCGAACGAGTAGGCCAAGACTACTTCAAGTGCGCGCTCCATCAGCTCCTTCCTGTGAGCGCACTCGTAACATGTCAGTACCACCTGCGTTAGGGGCTGGATCTCAGGATTGCCAAATGTCGATTGTCCATTGCCAAATAGTTTCATTTCAAAAGCGACCAGTTTTCACCGGCGCTATGGGAATTCTATTTAGGCAAGACGCCAATTGGCCATTGGCAAATCGACATTGGCAGGTCCCAAGAGGAGGGTGAACATTGCCGGCACAAGATCTGAAGCAACTCCTGGAACGCATTCATCTCCGGCTCGATGAGAGCTTTGTTGGTATTGGGGCGCAGGTGTCTCATCTGCCCGCGGCGGACCTGGCCGAGCTGCTCAATGAATTGACACTGATTGAAGCTGCGACAGTGATCTCAATGCTTCCTGTCGCCAGAGCAGTTGAACTCTGCGACCAACCAACAATGCGCAGGCGTGCGGCGATCCTGGAAAAACTGGAACCGTCTCGCGCCGCAGACGTGCTGACAGGGCTTTCCGCCGACGAGCGCACTGATATCGTCCAGAAAATGGGGCTCCACGACCGTCACCTCATTCTGCCTAAACTCAGCGCTGAGATTCGCGCGGAGCTCGAAGATCTGTTGCAGTACCCCGCCCATACCGCCGGCGGCATCATGACGACGGAGTTTGTGCGGCTTGATCCAGAAATAAAAGTTGGCCAGGCGCTGAAACATATCCGCTCAGTTGCGCGCGAGAAGGAATCAATTTATGCCTGTTACGTTCTTGATCCGGCTACTGACAAATTGCTCGGAGCAGTTTCGCTACGGGATCTAGTCATGGCTGAGCTTGACGCTCCGGTCAACAAAGTCATGAAGCTTAAGCCGGTGACTGTTAACGCGCTCGATGACCAGGAGGCGGTCGCAAAGAAGATCGGTAAATACAATTTGCTAGCGGTGCCCGTGTTGGAACAGGACGGGAGCGTGGTTGGCTTCGTCACGGTTGACGATGTGATTGACGTGCTCATCGAGGAACAGACGGAAGACATCTTGCGCATGGCGGGCGTAGAACCGGGCGCGCTCGACAAACCTTACTTCGACAATTCCATCTTCCGCGTGGTGCGTAAACGCATCGGTTGGCTGTTGCTGCTATTTGTGGGCGGCACTTTGACGAGCGCTGTGTTGCACCGTTTCGAAGCCGAGCTGGCCGCGGTAGTGGCCCTGTCTTTCTTCATTCCTCTCTTGATCGGTACCGGTGGAAATGCCGGAGCACAAACCGTAATGACAGTCATACGCAGCCTCGCCTTGGGGGAAGTCGGTGTGCGGCAGGCCTGGCGCGTTGTGCTCCGCGAAGCTACAACGGGAGTGGTGGTTGGGCTAATGGTGGGAATCGTCGCCTTTGGTCAGGCTCTTTTATGGAGAGCGCCGCTAGAATTGGCGTTTACGGTATCAGCCACAATGTTTGCAATCTGCGTCTGGTCAACGACGGTTGGCTCGCTCATACCGATCGCAGCTCAGCGTGTCGGCGTAGATCCTGCAGTGCTGTCGGCGCCGCTCATCACCACGCTCGTGGATGCAACCGGCCTCATAATCTATTTCACCATTGCGAAGTTTGTCCTGGGCATCTGAACCACGCGCTTTAAAATAAGGAATTCATCGAAGAGTCTCAGTCGCCTGTCTTTACAAACTTTTTATGAACTATTTACGCACTTTTTACATGCGAAGTCGTAATCTTCCGGAGTTGACAATTTGTCTGCCGAAGCTGCTCACGGGTGCAATGTCATCGCGAGGAGCAGCGCGGGGGAACCAAACGTCTTGCACAAGCAAGACACGGGGCGAATCGTGAAATTCACGTAGGACACTTCCCCTTAGTCCGAGCCCGACAGCTAACCTCGCAGGCTTAATGGGAAGAATACTCCGGTAGGGCGCAGCTATGTTTTGCAAAAGGGCGCGGGAGCATCAGGCTTCCGCGCCCTTTGCTGCGCCGAAAAACGGAAATCGACTGGACAACTGATAAAGGGGGCTTGGAAGGGATAGAAGATCAAGTGATCTGGAGAGAGATCGAGAAAGCAGTAGAACACGCAGGGAGGGTGAACCTTCAACGTTACTTAATTAGTGTGGTCGCAGCCCTAATTGCGGTCGGGCTTTGCGGAGTATCTGAAGTCCATGCGCAGCAGACCGTTTTCAACGTGCCCACCACTGACGTTCTGGATAAAGGCAAAGTCTATTTTGAGTTGGATATTAGCGCGAAGCCAAATAACTCCGATGCGCTCAACAGGTTCTCTTCCTTCGTTCCGCGGCTCGTAGTGGGAGCCGGCGGGCACGTCGAGGTCGGTCTCAACGTCATTGGAAACATTCAACCGGGTCCTGATTCAACCACATTGGTGCCGGCCGTGAAGTGGAAGGTTTATGACGGTGGAGATAATGGTTGGGCCATCGCCATTGGCGATCATGTGTTTACACCTGTGCACAATAAATCATATGACGTGGGCAACCATACGTATTTGATGGTCCAAAAGACTTTTAAAACTAAGACTCGGATTGGGTTTGGTAGTGGGGTCTTCACCAGAGACGTAGTGGCGCCAAATGCTGTTCGAGGTGTCGGCCAGTTCACATTCGAACAGCCTGTTACCGACAAGTTTGGCGTTGCCTCTGATTGGTATACAGGCAAACACGCCAACGGATATTGGACCTCTGGCGGGTATTACAAGCTGACTAAGAAGCTGACTGGATACGCCGCGTATTCGGTAGGTAATGCAAACACGTCAAAAGGAAATCACTTTTTCTATTTCGAGCTGGGCTACAACTTCAATTGAAGATCACAGGAGAATCAAGCTGGTGCACGATGCAACCCATGAAACGCTGAACACCCCAGAGAAAGAACCAGGAGACCCGCAATGCTAGATCTACTCTATATCGCTACGACAGTTGCTTTCTTCGTGATCGCAATTGCTTACGTGCGCGCATGCGAGAAGTTAAAGTGAGGAGAATCCGATGAATCTCGAAACAATTGTGAGCCTGGCGATCTCTGCATTGCTGCTCATCTATCTTGGGTACGCCCTTCTGCGCCCGGAAAAATTCTAGAGAAACGTTTGTCCCGAGGCGGCAGCCTAATAAATAAGCGGAGATGTTATGACCTTCAATGGCTGGTTACAAATTCTGTTTTTCTTTCTGATCATCCTGGCAATCACGAAGCCGCTGGGCGTCTTTATGACGCACGTATTCAATCGCGAGAAGACGTTTCTCGATCCGCCGCTGCGACCTATTGAACGCCTCATCTACAAGCTTACCGGCGTGAACGAGGAACGAGAGATGCAGTGGACTGAATATGCGGTAACGATGCTCCTGTTCAGCGTAGTTTCGATGTTGGTCCTCTACCTGATTCAGCGTTTGCAGGGTTACCTACCGTTCAACCCCCAGCATCTGTCAGGCGTTGATTCGAACGCAAGTAGCACCGGCGCGTTCGTCGCTTCGGCATTCAATACGGCAGCGTCGTTTACCACCAACACCAACTGGCAGAGCTATGTTCCCGAGGTAACGATGAGCTATCTGACGCAGATGGCTGGCCTCGCCTACCACAACTTCGTTTCGGCCGCAGTGGGAATAGCTTTGGCAATTGCTTTCATACGGGGCATCGCTCGGCGGGAAATGCAGACGATCGGGAATTTCTGGGTTGACATGACGCGCGCTGCTCTTTGGGTGTGCCTGCCATTCTGCATCGTGGGCGCTCTTGTTCTCGTTGCCGGCGGGGTTCCTCAGAATTTGCGCCCGTACGATAAAGCTCAGTTGGTGGATAAGGGCGTTACCATTGAGGTCGATAAGAAAGACGCAAACGGCAACGTCATTAATGACGCCCAGGGTAACCCGGTAAAAGAGAGTCAGCCCGTAACAGAGCAGACAATCGCGCAGGGGCCGGTTGCTTCTCAGGAATTCATAAAGGAGTGGGGTACGAATGGTGGCGGCTTTTTCAACACCAATAGCTCACATCCGTTTGAAAACCCGACGCCCTTCACAAATCTTCTGGAGATGTTCGCTATTTTCGCAATTTCGGCGGGCTTGACCTATACCCTCGGCCGGATAACCGGCTCGCAGAAGCACGGCTGGGCCGTATTTGGGGCAATGGCTGTGCTCTTCTTCGCGGGAGTCGCCGTCGCTTACTGGGCCGAGGCGAAAGGCAATCCGTTACTAGCTGGAGTTGACCAGACGACCAGCGCGACCCAATCGGGCGGGAACATGGAGGGTAAAGAGGTACGCTTCGGTCTGGCGAACTCCACGCTTTGGGCCACTATTACAACCGATGCCTCCTGTGGAGCGGTGAATTCGATGCACGACTCTTATACGCCGCTCGGAGGTATGGTGCCGCTATCAAACATCATGCTTAGCGAAGTCGTCTTCGGCGGAGTCGGCGCAGGCATGTACGGCATTTTGATTTATGTTGTGCTCGCGGTATTCATCGCCGGACTCATGGTGGGGCGCACGCCGGAGTATCTCGGAAAGAAGATCGAGGCATACGACGTAAAGATGTCAATGCTCGTAGTGTTGGTCTTTCCGCTGATAATCCTCGTTTTCGCCGCGATTTCGGTGGTCTCACCGAACTTCGGGACATCGCAAATAAACAATCCCGGACCGCATGGTCTGTCTGAGATTCTTTATGCTTTCACGGAAGGCGCTGGTAACAACGGATCAGCCTTCGCGGGCATTTCGGCGAACACGCTCTGGTACAACACGACAATTGGCCTCACGACGCTGATAGGGCGCTTCATGATGATCATTCCGATGCTGGCAGTTGCCGGTAATCTCGCCCGCAAGAAGATCGTGCCGCCATCATTGGGTACATTTCCCGTAACCACGCCGCTATTTACGACGTTATTAGTGAGCGTAATTGTGATCGTTGGCGCCCTGACTTTCTTTCCTGCTTTAAGTCTTGGGCCAATAGTTGAGCATTTGCTAATGCGCGCAGGGACGACGTTTTGAAGAGCGGCTTGTACTCACGTGGTATGAGGTCAGTATCACCTCGCGGTAGCGGGTGGGTTCCTTTCCATGTTTGCGGAGCAGATAGCAGCAGACTCACCTGCTACCGCGAGGTGGTACTGACTTCATGTCACATGGTCCAGTGCTATGAGCGAACCTAAGACTGAAGACGGAGTGCGGAGGGCAGAAGACGAAAGACGAAGACGTCAATTAAGCAAATGACTACTCGAACAAATAAGAAAGCAATTTGGAACGCGCAGATCGTAAAACGTGCAGTTGTCGATTCATTCACGAAACTGAATCCGCGCAAGATGATGGGTAATCCCGTCATGTTTGTGGTGGAGGTTGGCAGTGTCTTGACGTCCCTGCAACTGATTCGGGGGATCGTTGCGCCGGTTCCTGGCGTGACCAATATCGGGTTTGAGTTGCAGATCACGCTTTGGCTCTGGTTCACGGTGCTGTTTGCAAACTTCGCCGAGGCAATGGCGGAGGGCAGGGGAAAAGCCCAAGCCGACAACCTGCGGAAATCGAAGACCGAGACTGTGGCGCACCGGGTGGTTTCCGGCTCACAGACTGAGGATGTGCCTGCGCCCCAACTGAGGAAAGATGACCTCGTGATCGTTTCTGCCGGCGAGTTTATTCCGGGAGACGGCGAGATTGTTGCCGGTGTTGCCTCGGTTGACGAGTCTGCCATCACAGGCGAAAGCGCGCCTGTTATTCGGGAGGCAGGTGGCGACCGTTCTGCTGTTACGGGTGGTACCAGAGTGCTTTCAGATCAAATCAAGGTACGAATCACTTCTAACCCTGGTGAGACGTTTATTGATCGCATGATTGCATTAGTGGAAGGCGCCGAAAGGCAGAAAACACCCAACGAGATTGCGCTTGCGATTCTGCTGGCTGGACTGACGATCATCTTCCTGCTCGCAGTTGTAACTCTCCAACCCTTCGCAATCTATTCCAACGCTCCGCAGACTATCTTTGTTCTTGTTTCGTTACTCGTCTGTCTGATCCCCACCACAATAGGTGGTTTGCTTTCGGCTATTGGTATCGCCGGGATGGATCGTTTGATTCAACACAACGTGCTCGCAATGTCGGGGCGCGCGGTGGAAGCAGCGGGCGACGTGAATACTCTTTTATTGGATAAGACCGGCACTATCACGCTTGGCAATCGTCAGGCAACCGAGTTTATTCCGCTGCCCGGAGTTGATGAACAGTCGCTCGCGGATGCGGCACAACTTTCATCTCTGGCAGACGAAACACCAGAAGGGCGCTCAATAGTCGTTCTGGCGAAAGAGAAATACGGAATGCGCGGACGAGAACTCGCGCCGCACGAAGCTCACTTTATTCCGTTCACCGCGCAGACGCGTATGTCAGGTGTTGATTATGACCACCGCGAGATTCGTAAAGGAGCGGTGGATGCCATTGAGAAATATACGGGCAGCAACGGCAACGTACCTGCGGAATTGCGCGCCATTGTCGAAGAGATCTCCAAACAGGGCGGCACACCGCTGGTCGTCGCTGAAAATAAGCGGCCGCTCGGCGTCATTTACTTGAAAGACATTGTCAAAGGGGGAATGAGCGAGCGCTTCAATCAACTGCGGCAGATGGGTATTAAGACCGTAATGATTACCGGGGACAACCCGCTCACGGCCGCGACGATTGCTCGCGAGGCGGGGGTTGATGATTTTCTTGCCGAAGCCACGCCGGAAGACAAGATGGCTTTAATTAAGCGAGAGCAGTTTGAAGGGAAGCTTGTAGCGATGACCGGCGACGGCACCAACGACGCGCCCGCGCTGGCCCAGGCCGATGTCGGCGTGGCGATGAACACCGGAACTCAAGCCGCGAAAGAGGCCGGAAACATGGTGGATCTTGATTCAAATCCCACCAAACTCATCGAGATCGTGGAAATCGGTAAGCAGCTGCTTATGACGCGTGGCGCTTTGACCACATTCTCAATTGCTAATGACGTTGCAAAATACTTCGCTATTATTCCAGCAATGTTTGCAGGCGCGTTTCCGGTGCTCAACAGTCTGAACATTATGGGTCTGCGCACGCCGCAATCCGCGATTCTTTCAGCGGTAATTTTCAATGCTCTAATCATCATTGCATTGATCCCGTTGGCGCTCAAAGGGGTGAAGTATCGCCCGATGAGTGCAGCTTCCTTGCTGCGACGCAATCTGTTGATCTACGGCGTTGGCGGGATTATCGTCCCTTTCATTGGTATTAAGATCATTGACGTGATTATTCATGCTATTGGCTTGGCATGATTCAGAGGTGAAAGATGAAGAATCTTATTACAGCGGTTTTGATGACCCTTGTGACCACAGTCCTGTTTGGGCTGGCGTATCCACTGGTGGTGACCGGCCTGGCCCAGGTGATTTTTCCTGAAAAGGCAAATGGTCAGCTGATTAAGAGATCGGATGGTATGGTGATAGGCTCTCGTTTGATTGGGCAGCCATTTTCCTCCCCGGGTTATTTCCGGTCGCGACCCTCAGCTGCGGGCGCAAGTGGCTATGATGCTGGCGCTTCCTCGGCCTCGAATCTTGGCCCCACTAATCTGAAACTGATTGATCGCGTCAAAGGCGATGTTGAGAAATTGCAGGCTGAGAATCCGGGTAGGGCAGTGCCAATTGACCTGGTCACCACCTCGGCGTCAGGACTCGATCCCCACATCTCTCCTGCCGCCGCTGAATTTCAAGTGCCCCGCGTTGCTCGCGAGCGCGGTATTAGTGAGGACGAACTGCGACAAGTCGTAGCGCGACACACTGAAGGGCGACTATTCGGTTTTTTGGGCGAACCAACTGTAAACGTGTTGGAGCTTAATCTCGATTTGGACAGAACAATGCCTATGAGGAAATAGGTTCTTGGTGCTTTGTACTTAGTACTTTGTTTTTAGTTCCTGGGTTTGAATTGGATTTCATTCAAAGCTCCATTACCAAGGGAAAGGACAATGGACAAAGCACCAAGCACAACTTTTTGGATGAACGAAAACGGTAAACGGCCGTCACCCGAGTCCCTTCTCGCCAAGCTCAATGCCGGTGAGCAGGCCAAACTGCGAGTATACATCGGTGCCGCTCCCGGTGTCGGTAAGACCTATCAAATGCTGGAAGATGCCCACCTACTCAAAAAGCAGGGAGCGGACATAGTGGTCGCGGTAGTGGAAACTCACGGCCGTGAAGAAACCAAAGCGATGATCGGCGAGCTGGACGTGGTGCCGATGCGTCGCATCGAGTATCGCGGAGTGACGCTGCAAGAGATGGACGTCGATGCGGTTATTGCTCGACATCCTGCGATAGCTATCGTTGACGAACTTGCTCATACTAACGTTCCTGGTTCAAAAAATCGCAAACGGTACCAGGACGTTTTAGACCTGCTTAACGCCGGCATTTCAGTAATCACCGCGGTAAACATTCAGCATCTCGAATCACTCAATGACGTTGTGAGTCGCACGACGGGAGTGCGGGTACGCGAGACAGTTCCCGACCACTTTCTGCGACGCGCAGATGAGGTTGTCAATGTCGATGTCTCCATTGACACACTGCGCACGCGTCTGCGCCAGGGCAAGATTTACGACGTCGTGAAGATCGAGCAGGCTCTCAATAACTTTTTCCGCAAGGGAAATCTTTCCGCTCTACGCGAACTTGCTTTGAGGCAGGTGGCCACAGACCAGGCAACCAAGGCGCACGACTATCGCGAACGCGAAGGACTCGACCACGCAGTGATCCCTGAAAGAGTGATGGTTGCGATGGCTTCGCGCGGCAGCGCAAAAAAGTTGCTGCGCGTGGGGTCACGCATCGCCGGCCGGTTAGCTAATGATTGGTACGCGGTCTACGTCGAGACGCCTGGCGAGGAACCCGGCCGCATCAGTCCGCCCGATTATGCGGCGCTCCAGGAAAACATTCGTTTTGCCGAGGAGGTGGGAGCGAAGGTGGTTAAGTTGAAATCGCGGCGAGTAGCGGATGCGTTGATCGATTTTGCGAGACGCGAAGGTATTACGCATGTTGTCTTCGGCCAGACTTCGCGGTCTCGATGGGACATCCTCTTGCGGGGCTCCATTATCAATCGTTTTCTTGATGAAGTGCGCGATGCGACAGTCCAGGTGGTGCCCGTGGAATCCCCGGGGAAGGAAGAGACAGTTCAGGAATGATGAATGAATCGGTGTCGGCAACCCTGCCATGAACCTGCGAGGGAAACTCTTATTCGGTTACCTAATCTTCGTTGCCGCCCTGGTGCTGCTCGGTGGGTTGAGCGCCTGGCGATTGCGTGAAATGGGGGGCGTGTCCCGCCGCATCATATCCAATAATTACGACTCAGTGGTTGCTGCGCAGGAAATGAAGGAGAGCCTTGAGCGCCAGGATTCTGCCGCATTGTTTTTGCTACTCGGTGCGCATGACAAGGCAATCGCTCAACTTCGTGAGCATCGCGCTCGATTTGACGCAAGTTTTCAGAAAGCCGCGAGTAACATTACTGAAATCGGTGAGCCGGACGCTATAGAAGCAATTCGCCGTGACCGCGACATCTACTACCAAAAGTTCGATGCCTTCATAACCAAGGTAAAGGCTACCGACAGGGTGGCCCGGGATGAAGAACTCTCAGAGCGCAACGAGTACTTCACAAGCCTCGAGCCTCAGTTCAATAAGTTACGCGCGGAATGTGAACACCTGCTGCAACTTAATCAACGCGCGATGCTTGCCAAATCGGAGGCGGCCGCGGGCGTTGCTCAACTATGGTTCTACCGTACCTTATTAATCGCAGGTATTTTAGTTGCTGCCGGCTTATATCTGGCTTTCTTCCTCGCGAATCGAATAGTCGAACCGTTGCGACAGCTGACCGCAACCACGGCGAAGATGGCGGGCGGCGACCTTAATGCAAAAGTACCAGTGAATTCGCGGGACGAAGTTGGCGTGCTGGCTGCCGAATACAATCGGATGGCAGAGCGCATTCGCCAACTGCGCAGTTCCGATATGGGAAAGCTCCTGGTGGCTCAGCAGACTACTGAAGCCGCAATCGATTCCTTGTATGACCCAGTCATTGTCACGGATAGTGAGGGGTGCGTAACCAAATTGAATCCTGCCGCGGAGGAAATATTCGGTTCCGAGAAAGAAAATATGGGCAAGCACGTCGGCGAAGTGGCGCGGGATGCCCGTATCGCCGGTGCTGTCGCGGAGGCTCTCGAATCGCAGCGCCCCGTCGCTGGTGAAGGCATGTCTTCTGTCTTGCCGCTTGCCGTGGACGGCTCGGAAAGGGCCTTTCGCTTGCGAACCACCCCGATGCGCGACAACGGTAATCGCCTGCTCGGCGCCGTTACGCTACTCGAAGACATAACTCACCTGCGCGAGATTGATCGTATCAAATCAGAATTCATAGCCACGGCTTCACATGAGCTGCGCACACCTCTTACCAGTGTGCAGATGGGCGTTCATCTTCTGCTCGAAGGCGCTGCAGGAGAGTTGAACTCTAAGCAAGCAGAGGTATTGGGTGCGTGCCGAGAGGATTGTGAACGGCTGGATAAGTTAATGAGGGATCTCCTCGATCTTTCCAAGATCGAAGCTGGTGAGAGTCAGCCCGAACTCATACCCATCTCGATTCGCAATTTGATTACTAGTGAAGCCATGGAGTTGCGGCCACAGGTAGAAACAAAAGGGCTTGCCTTCCGCGTCGAAGCACCGGCCGATCTGCCAAAAGTAATGGCTGATCGTTCCCAAATTGAACGAGTTCTCGTGAACCTGGTTGTGAACGCCATTCGCTACACCAAACAAGGCGAGATAGGAATTCGTGCGGAGCAGCGCGCCAATCACGTTTCCGTTTCAGTCTCGGACACTGGAAGCGGAATTCCACAGGAATACCTGGCGCATATTTTCGAAAAGTTTGTCCAAGTGCCAGGGGCTGCAACTGGTGGCGCGGGATTGGGTCTGGCAATTTCCAGATTGATCGTCGAAGCACATAACGGACAGATCAGCGTTCAGTCGGAATTGGGACAAGGTTCGACTTTCACCTTCACTTTGCCGGTCGCTTATTAAGTATAGCCAGGATCCCATATGGCCGAGCGCATTCTAATCATTGATGACGAAGAGAACATCCGGCAAATGATCCGTCTTACGTTGGAGGCTGCAGGTTACGAAGTCGGAGAGGCAGGAAGCGGAATGGAGGCCTTTGCAATTTTGGGTGGTGACCCGGAATGGAACGCAATCCTGCTGGACCAGAGATTGCCTCTGATGGAGGGCACCGAAGTTTTACGTCGGATTAAGGTGCTGGCTCCAGCGGTTCGCGTAGTGATGATGACTGCCTTTGCCTCCGTCGAGCTTGCTATAGAGGCGATGAAGCTGGGTGCGACAGATTTTTTGCGGAAGCCGATGACCCCGGAAGTCGTGCGAAACACTGTGGGAGCGGCGGTCAAGAAAAGATCAGACCCGGATGTAGAGCGTGAGCTTCAACAAAAGCGTAACAAACAAGCGTTCACGAGAGCTGTGACACTAAACGGATTTGCCATCTTAGGGGCATCTGACGAAAGCAGAGCGTTACCGCAACGGCCGAATGAGCGGCGGTTTCTGGTTAGAAAGCCTGATGGCCGCGAGCAGGAAGTGATTGTTGAGATTTCTGAGGAAGCGCTGAAAGAAGCGCAGCAAGTTATAAGGGACATTCCGATTGATGAGGCGTTCTGGACCTCGCAGGCTGAGAGCTTTCTTAGTGACTTCATATGGAATGATGGTGACGTTCCGCTTGGCTGCAAATTAATGCTTCGAGGCATCGACCGCGATGTCTTAGACAAGCTGGCCCAGTAGAAGAGGAGAAATGAGTAAACGCATATTGGTAGTTGACGACGAAGAGCACATTCGTCGAATGATTCGGCTGGCGCTGGAAACAGCCGGATACGAGGTCGGTGAGGCGGAAGAGGGTAATAAAGCTCTGGAGTTATTGCTCGACAATTCAACCTGGGATCTTGTTTTGTTGGACCAGAAGATGCCAGGCATGGACGGTTTGCAGGTGTTGCGAGAGATCAACAAGCGAGGATTGGACACTTCCGTCATCATGATCACAGCTTTCGCCTCGATTGAACTTGCGGTTGAAGCTATGAAACTGGGCGCAAGCGACTTTGTGCGTAAGCCAATGACGCCGGAGATTCTGCGCGACGCTGTTACAGCCGCAATCGCAAAGCCAAGAACGCCCCTTCAAACGACCGCTGTCACTGATCAAGCTGGTACAGACGAACCGGCAGTCTCGTTGATTTCCACAATCACGATGAATGGTTTTGAAATTGTGCGTCCGCCTGAGACAGACGCGACGAGCGATTCCGAACTCGCTGAACCGGGAGAGCGTCATTTTATCGTGAAGAATCCGCGTGGCTGGCAGCGTGAAGTAGTTGTGGAAATTCCTGACGAGGTGGTAGCTTACGCCGAACGAATAACACGTCGTACGTTGCCACCACAGAATTCATTCTGGACCTATCGGGCCGAGCATGCGCTGGCGACTTATTTATGGAACGAGGGCCGCTTTCCCGACCAAAGACTCACGGTTGGTGACCTGACGCGTGAAGAGCTTGATGTCGCAGCGCGCTGGGAGCGCGAGGAGTCGCAAAAATAGTTGCGGCGAAAATCTGGGTTGTGCGACCCCGGGTGAGCGTCAACTCTTTGGAGTGCGCTGGCCTGGCAGCGCTTTTGCCCTCGGCGCGTGAAAAGCGACGAACGATAGAAGGACGGCCACGGTAGGCCAACGCGCTGCCAGGCCAGCGCACTTTCAAAGAGTTGCTGCTTAAGACACGGTGACCAAATTTCGAGGAGGGAACGAACATTGGTTGCAAGCATCAAGCGCCTGCTCGTAGGCAGAGCCAAGCGAACGGAACAGGCTATTCATGAGCGCCTGTCTAAAAAAACTGGACTGGCAGTCTTTGCGTCAGACGCGCTCTCTTCGACAGCTTATGCAACTGAAGAAATTTTACTCGTGCTGGCCGTGGCCGCAGCCGCCGGTCAAACTTATGCTTATCACTATGTCGTGCCGATCTCAATCATCATCGCGATCGTGCTGGCAATTGTGGCAATCAGTTATAGACAAACCATTTTTGCCTATCCATCAGGCGGAGGAGCTTACATCGTTGCCAAAGACAATCTGGGAGTCACGCCCGGATTGGTGGCTGCGGGCTCGTTGCTCGTCGATTATGTGTTGACAGTTTCCGTGTCGATTTCAGCAGGCGTCGCTGCAATAACATCCGCCGCGCAGGGCACGCGCTTCGCCTGGCTAAACAATCACAAGGTCTTTCTGTGTGTATTCCTGATAGCGTTCATTGCGATCGTTAATCTGCGTGGGGTACGTGAATCAGGCGCGCTCTTTGCCGGTCCCACTTATGCCTTTGTCTTTAGTTTCCTTTTCATGATTGGCTACGGCATCATCCATTACTTTATCAGCCCAGTCACTGCACCAGTCGTAGCAGAGAACATAAAATTAGCAGAAGGCTATCATATTCAACCGCTCTCCTGGTTTCTGTTGCTCGGTGCATTCTCCAATGGTTGCGTTGCCTTGACTGGTACGGAGGCGATCTCGAACGGCATACCCGCATTCAAACCGCCCGAAGCCCGAAACGCCGCTACCACTCTGACTGTGATGGCCGCGCTTCTGGCGACCATGTTTATCGGGACGAGTGTGATGGCCTACTTGTACGGCGTGCAGCCGCATGAGAATGAGACTGTCATCTCGCAATTCGCGCGCATCATTTTTACCGATTCGATGGGGTGGTTCTATTACCTGATACAAGGCACTACAGCATTAATCCTGATTCTTGCCGCCAACACTTCGTTCGCCGACTTCCCGCGGCTTTCGAGTCTGCTGGCGCGCGACCGCTTTTTGCCTCGTCAGTTTGCCAATCGGGGCGATCGCCTGGTTTTCTCCAATGGCGTAATCATCCTCGCAATTTTTTCCTGCATCCTTGTTGGTGCTTTTGGAGGTGATACAAGTCGCCTGATTCCGCTCTATGCTGTCGGCGTTTTTCTTTCTTTCACGCTGTCGCAACTGGGAATGGTGCGGCACTGGCTCAAGATAGGGCGCGCACAGGAAGTACGCGCCGCCACTCGTGG
>JBKOZZ010000097.1:0-11353 GCA_046726155.1 Acidobacteriota bacterium | reverse complement strand
TCCTCGTATAATCGCTACGCCAAAGTTGACTTTAGCATCCGGCGCTACCGCGCACGGTTCCCCAAAGAATCCGAACTCCCCACGCTAAACTGACCCACCACCCGGAATGTACTCTACTGGACAAAGCCCCAAGCCCTCGCTAGACTACGCGTTTCTAAAACCAGGCCCGGACGCTTACTAGTGGGTTTTGGCAACAAAACAACAAGCTCGCGGTAACAAATTAACGCTCTTGAGACGGAGATTGAAAATAAGTTTATGGCTATCCCAGCGACTCAAATTCGGCGCGGAATGATGATTCTTTTTGAGGGCGAACCGTGCAAAGTCATTGAATTTCGCCATCACACGCCCGGCAACCTGCGGGCGATGGTTCAGACAAAGCTCAGAAACATCAAAACCGGCTCATCTTTCGAGCACCGCTTCCGTTCCGCTGATACGGTAGAGCGTGCTCTGCTCGAGCAACATGAGATGGAGTTTATGTATTCAGATGGCTCGCATCATCACTTCATGAACACGGAAAACTACGAGCAGGTTGCGCTAAGTGGTGAGGAATTAGGTGATGCGGCGCAGTGGCTGACTCCGGGCCTCAGAATTCAAGCAGAGTTTTATGAGGGCGCTCCAATCGGCATTGACCTGCCGCCGTCGATGGAACTAACCGTCACGCGCACGGAGCCCACCATGAAGGGCGCTACTGTCTCCAATGTAAACAAGCCGGCGTTACTCGAAAATGGAGTGACAGTTACCGTTCCACCATTTGTGAATGAAGGAGACCGCATTCGCGTCGACCCCACCGAAGGACGTTACATTGAACGCGCAAAGTAAGCGGCCCAAGCTGGGCGGATCTGTTGTCTGTCACTGAACCGAGACAGGCAGGAGTGCCTGTCCTAGCTATGTATTTCATTTACAGCCTTCTCCTGGGTCTGGCCTTTCTAATACTACTACCTCGCTTTCTCTTCGACGCCTTTCGTAACGGCAAGTATGTTGCAGGCTTTCGCGAGCGTTTAGGCTCGCTATCAGCCATACCAAACGATGGCCGCCCGGTTGTTTGGATTCACTGCGTTTCCGTAGGCGAGACACAAGCCGCGCGGCCTCTGGTGAGAGGCATACGGAAACGCTTCCCCAACCATCTGATCGCAATCTCAACTACTACTCTAACGGGACAAAATCTGGCGCGGGAGGTTTTCAACCACGACGCGGCCAGGGTTTTTTACTTTCCTTTTGATTGGCGCTGGGTAGTCCGGCGGACACTAAAGGCCATTGACCCTGCCCTTGTTTTGGTAATGGAAACCGAGTTGTGGCCAAGCTTTCTTCGGGAATGCAAACAGCAACAAATTCCTGTCGCTATAGTTAACGGCCGACTCTCGGAACAATCATTCCGGCGCTACCGCCTAATCAGAATATTCATGAAGCGAGTTCTAAGCTCGCTTAGCCTGGCCATGATGCAGACAGAAGCCGATGCCAATCGACTGCGCGCACTGGGCATGGACGAGGGTAAGGCCTTCGTTTCCGGTAATCTCAAATTCGATGCCGGCACTATGAGGGTGAATGATTCGCTGGCCAAAGAATTTCGCGAACGCTTTAACCTGACTGAAGAGTTTCCCCTGATCCTCGCCGCCAGTACGCATGCCTCGGAGGAAGTGCTAATTCTTAACAGTTTCAGGCAGGTAATCTTGAGGGGTGATTGGAAACCGCGTCTAATGATTGCGCCCCGTCATCCGGAACGTTTTGCGGAGGTGGCCGATTTGCTTAAGGCATCGGGATTGGACTGCGTCCGTAGAACTGCTCTTCCAGACCCGCGAGATAGGCAGGCTGAAGTTGTCCTTCTTGACAGCATTGGCGAGCTCAACTCCGTCTATCCCCTGGCTTCGATTGTCTTCGTCGGCGGCAGCATTGCTAAGACTGGTGGACATAATATCCTTGAGCCGGCGGCCGTAGGTGCCCCAGTAATTGTCGGCCCTCACACTTACAATTTTCAGTCAATCGTGGAGACTTTTGTAAAAGCCGGAGCGATTGTCCAACTACAACCGATGTCGGACTCAGCGGCAATCGTTGCCTTAACAGGTGTAATCTCGGAGCTGCTCGCTGAGTCTCCCAGACGACGCCAAATCGGCGCACTCGCGCGAAGTCTGGTGAACGAAAACCGAGGCGCCACGGAGCGCACGCTCGAATCAATAAGCTCGTTACTAGCCAGACCTGCTACAGTCGCTGAGCACGCCGGATCGCGAAGCGCTACCAGCGCGCCCATCGCATGAAGCCGTCTATAACACTAATACCTCTAGGCGCGCTATATAGTGCGATTACACGGACGCGGCTGGCTGCTTACCGGCGGGGCTGGATGTCCGTTGCCAGCCTTGCCGCGCCGGTCATCAGCGTCGGCAATCTGACGACGGGAGGTACCGGCAAGACGCCGTTGGTGGAGTGGATTTGCCGCGTCGTAGCAAGCGAAGGCGCCGGTGAAGAGCGGCGCGAATCAAAAGGAGTGTGCGTACTCACGCGAGGTTACCGTAGAGACAATCCTAAAACTCAGGTCTTAGTTTCGAACGGTGTTGAGATTCTGGCAGGCGAGCGAGAGGCCGGGGACGAACCTTTGCTCCTTGCCAAAAATCTGCTGGGAATCGCGGCGGTTGTTGCCAATCCAAATCGGGCCGCCGCTGGTGAATGGGCCATCAAGAACCTGAATGCTCAATACTTTGTTCTTGATGACGGCTTTCAGCATCTGGCCCTGGCGCGCGATCTGGACATTGTGACTATCGATGCTACCAATCCCTGGGGCGGCGGCAGCTTGCTACCTTATGGACGGTTGCGCGAACCGCGCGCCGGGCTGTCGCGCGCGGATTGTGTAGTTATCACCAGAGCGGACCAGGTTGAAGATCTGTCGTCAGTCGAGAGAACCGTGAAAAGTCTGGTGAATGCCGCTCCGATTTTCTCATCGCGGATGGTGACCTTAGGAATTCGTAAACTCGGCGGCGGAAGCGCCAATCAGGAAAGCCTCCGGTCACAAACATTAGGCGCGTTCTGTGGAGTGGGAAACCAGGAGTCATTCTTCAATCATCTGCGCCGGGAAGAGTCTGCACTCGCATTCACCCGGGCGTTTGACGACCACCACAACTACAACCAGGCAGACCTCGATGCGCTGGTTAAGGAGGCGAAGTCGCGTGGGGCTGGAGCGCTGATAACTACAGCAAAAGACGCGCTCAAGCTTTCGGCTCTTAACTTGGAACTGCCCTGCTATGTTCTCGAGATTCAGATCTCAATCGATGAGGAAAATCGACTGATAGATATCATCCGCGCCACCGCTTGTAGGAAACGCGAGCGTTAATGACGGAAATTATGGCGAGTCCGGAAGCGGCGCGCTTGGTGGTGAAAGCGTGGGCTTAGGCAAAGGCGGCTTGGTAGCGGTCGGCGACGGTTGCGGAGATTCTACATCCACCGATTGGGTAGCCGAGGGCAAGGGCAAAGTGCCCTTCCTCGTGTTTGAATTCTCGTTGGCATTCTCATTGACGTTAAGGTTCACGCCACCGATGTCTTGCGGATTTTCCCCAGCCTGAGGCGACGGGGAAGTATTTGTGTTGGTGTTTGCAGTGACGGATTGACTTGTAGTGCCGCCGGCAGGAATTCCGGCTTCAGACTCGCCGGTCGCGGGTTTCGCCGGTTCGACGGGGCTGCTATTTGGATCGGCAGCGAGGCTTGAACCCGACGTAGTCGCGTTGGTTGGTTGAGAATTGCGCGTAAATGCGTAGATGACTCCAAAGATAACAAGGAGACCAATCATCGAGGGAATCAAAACTTTCCAGGGATTGAAACTAGTGGCTGGAGCGGGCACCTCACCCGATATGCCACGTGCAAACGATGAAACGTCCGGCGAAGCAATCGGTGGCTCCATCTGCCTCGTAACTCTGCGTCGAATCAACGTTTCTTCGTCCGCATCGTCAATCAATGGTCGAGCTGTTTCGGCGGGCTCTCCGGTTCGCACGCCGTTCACCGTTGATGAAATGCCGGCGGGTTCCATTCCTGCCGCAATCGTAAAGTCTTCGACCAACTCACCTACAGTCTGGTAACGATCTTCTGGCTGCTTTTCCAGCGCGCGTGCCACTACGCGGCCAATCGCCTCCGGCAAGTCGCTTCTTTCAGCTAACACAGACGGCGCGGGCTGCTGTAAATGTTTGACCATAATCGACGTCGGCGAGTCGCCTGTGAACGGCACATGCCCAACCAGCATTTCGTAAAGGATTACGCCCAAAGAGTAGATGTCAGAACGCGCATCGATATTCGGCGACTGCGAAGATTGCTCCGGCGACATGTATTGCGGCGTGCCGATTACAAGGTCCGGCGCAGTCAGGCCGGGATTGTAGGTCCCCTCGGGCTCATTGATCTTCGCGATGCCAAAATCCAGCACCTTCGAATAGTCAGTGCCGGAGCTGCTGAGCAGCATGATGTTGTCGCTTTTAAGATCGCGATGCACGACCCCTTCGGCGTGAGCTGCATCAAGCGCCCCACCTATCTGCCGAAGAATTTCGACGGCCCGCGGCAGTGGCATTGGGCCTTCGCGCCGGATAAGTTCCTTGAGCGTCTGTCCGCTCAGGTACTCCATTACCAGAAATACGACACCATTCTCGGCTTCGCCAAAATCGGTAACACTTAGCGCGTGTGGATGGGAGATTTTGGAGGCAGCGCGCGCCTCTCTCGAAAAACGCGCCACAATCTTTTCATCAGCGGCAAGCGAAGGACGCAATACTTTGACAGCCACTGTCTTGTCCATCAACACATGCGTGCCGCGGTAGACTGTCCCCATGCCGCCTTCACTGAGACGTTCTTCGATGCGATATTTTCCGGCGAGAGTCTGACCGAGCAAGGAGTCATCTGTTTTCTCGAGAGCAGCGCCGTCGGAAGGACACAGCGTCGTAGTGTCTGGATACTCTTTTCCGCACTTCGGACAAGCTTTCATCGAGAGGTACGTCCTTGCAAACCTATTACCGGCATTCGTCTGTCATTTATCTTCACTACACGAAAAAAAGCAAACTCGGTGTACTATTTTGATCTGGAGACTACACTTCTTTGGGAGAATACAAAGAGCGTACCACAGACGTTTATATGGCGGCAAAAGATGTGTGCAACCTCGTAAGTTAGCTTGGCGCCAACTAACATTTGCGTTGCAGGTCAAAAGCAGAAATGCGAGCGAGGCCCGAAAGCCACGCCCGCATTTATGCTTAGTTTAGTCGATCAGCTTGACTGCGCTTAGACTTTCACGAACACAATCACCAGCGCAAATAGAACTAACGATTCAATGAGCGCCAGCCCAAGGATCATCATCGTCTGAATCTTGGGCGCCGCACCGGGATTGCGTGCCGCCCCTTCGCAAGCCGCCGCCCCGATACGGGATTGTCCCAGCGCGCCCCCAAACACGGCGATTGCGAAACCAACGCCCGCCGCGATCGCTTTCAGGCCCGCGCTGTTATCAACCGCGGTTCCCGCAGGCGCCTGTGCCAGCACCGGCATTGCCGCCATCATTACTCCGACTAAGGCAAAGAAAAGTAAGCTGAGTTTTCTCATTCGGTTTCTCCTGCTGAGGCGTTAACCTCAGTCATCATTGAATGCTTGATCTGCAACACCATAAGCAAGCCGGCTGTATGATTTCGCCTGTATCCGGTATCCACCGCCCCTCTTACAACGGCGCTCCAGCGAAACAGACATTAGCTTCCCGGGCAAAGTGTTATTAGTTGCCACCCTGCTTCCTGTTTTGCAGTGTGCATCCTTTTCAGTTTTTGCGTGCCAACGTGTGTAGACGCGTCTGTCTGCACCGCTCAACTCGCGCTAGGTTTTACTATCAAGAAACTGCCAGAGCCGCATCGGTCGCTCGATGGCCCTCATCGGATATCTCAACACTTTCGCCATGCTCCACATGTTCTTCTTCGTGCGACCCGTGTGAAACTTCGCTCAAATAAAGCTGCGAAAGAAGCACGAAAACAAAAGTTTGAATAAAGGCGACGAAGACGCCCAGCGGCATAATAAATACGGGAAGCAACCAATGCGTATATTTGGGATAGAGACCGGCAACCGTGTGGGACACCTTCTCGTCGGCAAACATGTTGCCGAAAAGCCGAATGCCAAGGGAAAACGGACGTATGAAGTTACTGATCAATTCGATTGGAAAAATCAATGGCGCAATCCACCAGATTGGTCCCATCAGATGTTTCAAGTGCCCGATGAGTCCGTTCTCCTTTATGCCAATCCAGTTGTAGTAGAGAAAGGAAGAAAGCCCCAGGGCAAAGGTGACACTAACGGCGGCGGTGGGCGACATGAAAAGGGGAAACAATCCCATCAGGTTTGAAACGAGAATCAATACCGCAAAGGTCATAACGACAGGAAAATACTTCAATCCCTGGGGCCCGATTATGTCTTCCAACATGTTGCGAACTGCCAGCACGCTGACCTCGAGTGTCTGTTGCCCATAACCCGGTTCATCTTCGGAAAGCTGGCCCTTAAGTATCCAGATAATCACCACGCTGAGAATGCAGGCAATAACAAACATGACCGTGTACCACGGGATCGCGTTCTCCGGTGTGTAAGGGCCAAACACCGCTTCCGGCGTCGTATTAAATTTGGCAAAGAATTTTGTCCAGAGCGGGTAGGTATAATTCATCTCAAACCTGTAAGCCCACTCGCCAAAGTAGTGATTAACAAGTTGCACGATGATTGGAGCCTGCTCGGCTTCTGCGGCGTGTTCGGCGCCCTTTTCGGCAGTTTCCTGTAACCAGAACATCAACTAGTTTCCTCTCGGTGAATAAATGCGAAATAGAATTCTCGAAAAGCTTCTACAAACAAGGCAACAACAAAACTGCATAACCCGGCGATAGTCGCGATAAGTGAAACGATATTAAATTTGTAGGCGAGGAAGACGACGGTAGCTACGACAAAGTACCTGAGAATGTATCGCGTGACCCTGAGCTGCGGCTTGGTGCCATGCGCAATGACACTGAAGGCTGCTGCCGTGGAACTGCTCAGCCAGTGATAGTTAAGCAGTGAAAGAAGACCGCCCAACAACAAGCCGGTGGTAATGCGCCAGTGCGTCAGGGGTAAACTAGCGAGCACCGCAACGATCACGGCGCAGACCATTGTGCGGAAAACACGACTCTCGATTCCGCTATCGCTGCCTTCCGGCGACATAGTGGCACCTGCATTGTTCAGATTTTCCTTCATTAGCAAAGCTGGCGATTTTACACAGGAAATCGCCTTACTGTCGAGTTGAGTTCTTTCTCGGCACTGCTTGCTAAAGTTTTGCAGTCAGTCGGACGAACTGGTAAAAACCCGCCGCCGCTCCAAGCACAATCCCGATTACCAGCAGCCAGGGCTTCGTCCCGAGCCAGCGATCCAATAACCAACCAATACCGCAAAGTGAGACTACAGAAGCGAATAGCGTCAGGGCAGCGGCGTAAGCGATTCCACTCTTGAGGTTTTCTTCTTCTTTCTTTGGTTCTGGCATTACGACTGCCAATTCTCCCGGGTGAGATAATTCTTCGGCAGTTCATACAACATCGCGCGGGTCGAGTGGCGCATGGAGTCGTGTATGAAACAAACATGCGTGCACCAACAAGCTTTTCCACCATTGATCGCATTAAGCTCGAAGCCTCGTTCACCGGCAGCCCAAAGCGCGCCGAAGTCGTAATCGTATTCGGCTAGAGTGGCAAACTTCTCGCGTAACTCGCAGGCGCGCACGTCGCCGTTGTAATCGATGACAGCCGTTGTTTCACCGGCCATGCAGGGGAAGGGCCAGGCTGTGGATGCCTGAAAGTTTGCGTGTTGAGTGCGGTAGTGAGTGGTAATAGCGCCCACATAAGCGACGTTTTTGACAAAGCGCTTGCTCGCTTCATCATCCGCAAACATGCGATCGCCGTAGCGCTTTGTCAGCCGGGAAATGTATTCATACATTCCCGGCAACACTTCTGGGGGCACCTGTTTGATCTCGTCGCCAACCAACGTTTCCCCGCGAACAATATTGAAATACTGCCCGTCCAGCTCAAAGTTTTCCCACATGAACTCGCCAAGCTTTTTTATTTCTGAGTAGTTGTCAGCGCAGACGACTGTATTGACGTTGAGTCGAAAGCGGTCTGCATACTTCGCCTTGAGTGGATAAAGCGACTCAATGCAGTCGAGCGTCTTTGCCCAATTCCCCGGTACGCCGCGAATCTCGTCATGAGTCTTGCCGTAACCGTCCAGCGCGATGTTCAGGTAGAGATCGAGTTTGCGGTGGCACTCCAGTGCTCTGTCAACAATCTCATAAACGCGCGCTTTGATCAGACCATTGGTGGGAATGATGACCCGCTTAACGCCATTCTTATTTACAAACGCGTCAATGATTTCAGAAACATCGCGGCGCAGGGTTGGCTCCCCGCCTGACAGCCAAAGGTCGGTGATTGAGGGCATTGTACGTGAGACTTTCTCGATTTGGTCAAACGTCAGATCGCCGGGTTGGTTTAACTCTGCGTGATAGAAACAGGTCTTACAAAAGGCGTTGCAGCGTGAAGTAACAAAAAGAATGACTGTGCCCAGACGCTTTTCGCGTTGGGTGGAACGCAGGAGTTGCACCAGTTGAACGGCTTTGTTTGGCATCTGTAGGACAGGCATTCCTGCCTGTCATTACCTTACTCTCAATCGGTCGCTCAGAGTGGATGTCCCTTCGTTTTGTCGAAAGCTGAGACAGACAGGGATGTCTGTCCTACCACTCGCGCGAGATGATGACAGCTTCGGTAGGTGATTTCAATTCGTAAGTTATGCCGCGCCATTTGATTCGCCGCGAGAATCCCGCCACCACGGCATTACACAGATAAAGCGCCGAGGCAAAGGGCCACAGCAACAGGTGCGAGGGCAAGCTCCTCCAGAGCTGCTTCCGGTAGCGCGCCAGCGCTAGGGCCACCGTTTTGAGACGGATGTAAGACTTTGCCGCGCCCAGCACATAAATGACAGACAGCATGGCAAGCGGCAGAGCATAAGGAAGGCGAAGAATCGCGCGAGCGATTACGAGAGCCACCCCTCCAAAAAACACTGCGCAAAATAACAAGCTGCCGATGAGCACCGGCTTCCATAAGTGTGAAGCGTAAACCCGAGTGATTTTCAATTGCCGGTTTGTGAATTCGAACAGTTCTTTGAACGTGCAATCATCCAGGGAGGCAACCAGGCAGAGAGGCACGAAATGTATCGGCAGCTTTGCTTCCTGCAATGCTCGCGTCATAGTGAAGTCGTCGGAAACCGTGCCTCGCCAACGCTTCTCGATTTGCAGCTCGTCGAATGTTCCCTTTCGAATCGCAGTCGAACCACCCCAGCAGAAATTCTTGTCGTCACGTTCGCCTAACGCTGAAGCAATCGATGCATTCCATACCGAACGGAGGTTTGCAGGGAGACCACCATTAACAGGAATGAACCAGCGATATCCAGTTGCCGCGCCGATTCTATGATCGGCCAAGGGCGCTACCAGAGATTGCAGCCAGTCAGGCTGCGGTCTAGCGTCAGTATCGACAAAAACGAGAACTTTGCTGCACGCGTCCACTTTCGCAAGGGCCGCCCTCAAGTTGTGCACCTTCTGTCCGCAATCAACCGCCTCCCCGGCTACAACAATGCTGGTGGAAACACGGTCCGGGTGGTTTTCAGTTTGGATAATTTCCTTAACTACGGCGAGCGCCGAATCGTTTGGGCGATCGGTAACGAAGATCACTTCGTACGCAGGATAGTTTTGCTCGAAGAGCGCCGCGATATTATTTCGCAAACCATCTTCCAGACCGCGGCAGGGAGCAACAACCGAAGCGAAAGGCGTGAAATCAGGAAGGAGACGGGCTGTCTCGCGCCGGACGTAGGCAGCGAAGCTAAGACCACTGCGAAGAGAAGATATGCCCAACCAGATTACGATTGAGGCAAGTAAATAGAATACCAACATCACGCTCTAAGCGAAGGGAGCGCGAAACTTATTCGTTCACAAATAGTCATTTTTATTTTCCGGAGGAACGTCGATCAAAATATCTCGACTTACTCTTTGGCAGTTTGACCCACAAAGAGTTCAACAGCGCGGCGAAAGGCACGAGCATTGAGAGCGGGATACTTGGCAATGTCCCCTTCAATTCTGGAGAAAAGCTCCAGCAGGCGCCCTGGGTCAACTAAATCCCTCTTAATCATTTGTCGTATGTCCCGCAAATCCGCTTCGTGGCCTCGCTCAATTTTGGCGAGCGCCTGGGAATAAAAATCATAATGCAGAAACGTGAGTGTTCCTTCCTGCCGAACGAACTGGCTTCGGTCTTCCCAACCCGGCAGCTCTGGAATAAAGTTATCAGGCGAAGCCAATTCAATGTTGATTTCGAGACGTTCCTTCAGAGCTGATAGTTGCCTGAGAATATCGTCGCGCTCGGGAATAGCCTTGAGATCGATGTCGATTGTCGAATCGCGCCAACCCAGCAGAACGGCAGTCGCGCCCCCCACGAGGAAGACCCGGGCCGGGCTCGTAACTCCACTGCCCAGAGCTTTCATAAACTCTTCGACGCGAGCGGCGGTTACCGGTTGACGCATTCAGCGGCCCGTTCGTAGCTGACTAATCTTCTAATAAAGGCATTGTACCGGGAATGCGCTGAATCGGGGTCATCGCGGGCCAGCAAGTCGTACAGGCGGTGTTCCGGATTTTGGGGGAGTTGCTCAGGTAGCCTGAGACCCAATCGTCTTAATCTCGGCGACCCTATCGCGACCAGCAAAGCGGCGATCGTCTCGCGACCGCCGTTCAGATCTCTAACGCCCGCTTCGATAAGATCCTCACCTGGCAAGGCAGCGTTCATAATTTCTATTTTAGGGTTACTGAGGCCACCGCTACTAACGGTGCGACCAGCCTTTGAACAATGTCAATCAAAGGCTGCGGGTACACACCGATGAAGATAATGCCAACCAGTGAGACGATTAGGGCCGTCTGTAAAGCGGGAGAAAGCGATAACGGTTTGTCGTCGGCAACGCGGTCGTCCAGATACATTACCTTGATGAAGCGCACGTAGTAGTAAAAGGAGACGACAGTGTTGATAATCGCCCAGCCGGCCAGCCAGTAGTACCACGACTTGCCGTCTGTCTTGCCGCGCTCCAGCAGGCCGCCAAAAAGAAAATACTTGCCAATAAAGCCGCCGGTCATCGGCAGTCCACCCAGCGACAACATAAACACTGCCATCATCGCTGCCATGCCGGGCGCCTTGTGCGCCAGTCCCGTCATATCATCAACGTTGTCACCAATGATTCCCCGCCTTCGCAGACTGATGATGATTCCAAACGCGCCCATGTTCATGAGCGTGTAGACCAGCAGGTAGATTAGCAGCCCAACATAGCCATAACTATTTCCCGC
>JBKOZZ010000096.1:0-35354 GCA_046726155.1 Acidobacteriota bacterium | reverse complement strand
TTCCAGGGGCGCGGGCTGGCCACGATTCTATTGGGCCAACTGGCGGACGTGGCGGTCGCTAACGGCGTCCAGATGTTTGAAGCTGAAGTGATCGCGGCAAACCACGCGATGCTCCACGTCTTCCGCGAATCAGGTTTTCCGATCGAGGTGGACGCTGCTGCCGGACAGCTTCATGTAACGTTCCCTACGTCGTTCACGCCGGGAGCAATTCAAAGGTTCGAACGCCGAGAAACAATCGCCGCAGTGAACGCGCTGAAGCTCTTCTTCAACCCACGCGGCGTAGCGGTTGTAGGTGCGTCGCGAAAACGCGGTACGATTGGTGGAGAGATTTTTCATAATCTTCTGAGCTATGGATTCGAGGGCCCGGTATATCCGGTTAATCCGTCCACTGAAGTGGTGCAGTCAGTGCCGGCGTATGCGACGGTCGAGACCATACCTGGCCCCGTCGATCTGGCAGTCATCGTGGTACCGGCAGCGCAGGTGATAGAAGCAACTGCCGCGTGCGCTCGCAAAGGCGTCAAGGCGCTGGTCGTGATCTCCGCGGGATTTTCTGAAACTGGAAAGGAAGGCCAGGCGCGACAAGTCGAACTACTTCGTGTTTGTCGCGCAGCGGGGATGCGTTTGATCGGTCCCAACTGCATGGGGATCGCCAACACAGATTCCGCAGTTCATCTAGATGCGACGTTCGCACCGACTCTGCCGACGCCTGGCCGGGTGGGTTTCTCTTCGCAAAGCGGCGCCCTCGGACTTGCAATCCTTGAGTACGCCAACTCGCTGGGCCTGGGTCTGTCGACCTTCATTTCCGTCGGCAACAAAGCGGACATTTCCGGGAATGATTTATTGCGCTATTGGGAATCCGACGACGGCACGGACGTGATCCTGCTCTATCTGGAGTCATTTGGAAATCCTAAGAAATTCTCGCAGATCGCTCGAAGGGTCGGACGCAAAAAGCCGATAGTTGTCGTCAAGAGCGGACGTTCTGCTGCCGGCGCCCGCGCGACCTCATCGCACACCGGCGCTCTGATTGCAGCTTCAGACGTCACTGTTGACGCCTTGTTTCGGCAGGCGGGAGTTATCCGCACCGATACGCTTGAAGAGTTGTTCGACGTGGCCTCGCTCCTGACGAACCAGCCGCTGCCACCAGGCAAGCGTGTGAGCATCATCACCAACGCCGGGGGCCCGGGAATTCTTTGCGCTGATGCCTGTGAGGCGAGAGGGCTGGATGTTTCGATTCTCAGTGACGAGAGTCAACATCGGCTGCGCGAGTTTCTGCTTCCTGGGGCCAGTGTGGGTAATCCAATTGACTTGATTGCTTCCGCGCCGGCGGAACATTATCGGCGAGCGATTGAGATCGCCGGCGCTGATGAAAATGTCGATGCGTTAATCGTAATCTTCACCCCGGCGCTGGTAACGCATGCGAGTGACGTGGCAAGAGATATCGTTGAAGCGGTCCAGCAGATTGATAAGGACAAACCTGTGCTGACTGTTTTTCTTTCAGCAGAGGCGGCGCCGGAGGAGCTGCGAGCTGCGAAAATCCCCTCGTACAAGTTTCCGGAAACCGCTGCGATTGCCCTGGCACGCACCACTCGTTATCGCGAATGGCGTGAACGTCCGGAAACTTTTCCACCCCTTTTCGAAGATGTGCGACGCGATGAAGCGGCCGCGATTGTTGCTAACGCACTCTCCCGCGGCGACGGCTGGCTCGCGACGCACGAAATCGCCGAACTCTTTTCGTGCTACGGATTGCCGCTGATCGAGCAACGAATCGCGACCAGCCCGCAGGAAGCCGGCGCCATTGCAGAACAGATGGAGTGTGAAGTCGCTTTGAAAGTCATCGCGCCGGGCGTGATTCACAAGACTGAGGCGGGTGGCGTGCGGCTTCACTTACGCGGGGGGCGGGAGGTTCGCGAGGCAGCCACCGAGATGGCAAACGCCGTCACGTCAAACGGACATTCAGTAACGGGGTTTTTGCTTCAGCGGATGGCAGAGAGCGGCGTAGAGATGCTCGTCGGCGTCGTACATGACCCGCAATTTGGTCCAGTGGTGGCTTGCGGCGCGGGTGGCGTGCAGGTCGAACTACTGCGCGATGTTTCGGTGCGACTAACGCCGCTTTCGCACGAAGATGCTTCAGAAATGGTCCGGAGTTTGAAAACCTTTCCGCTACTGACTGGTTTTCGCGGCGCTCCACTGTGCGATGTGGGGGCGCTCGAGGACGGTCTGCTGCGGGTCAGCGCCATGGTGGAAGACATTCCCCAGATTGCCGAACTCGACTGCAATCCGTTCGTAGTTCAACAACACGGTGCCGTCGTCCTCGACGCTCGCGTCCGCGTCTCAGTTGTTGAACCGCGGCCACTGCTGGGTGTGCGTGGGTAGAGTGTTGCCAGCCTCAGGGGCGAGCACGCTTTCGAAAGTTACCTCTCAGCCTTCCGCCATGCCTGTGATGCGATCGACACGGATGCAAAACACCACGCTGTCCGGGGCAGCAGCGTCCCTCGCCATCACAGACTCCACTGGAGTAAGGAGTGGGAAGCGCAAAAGCAGTTTGTTCAAAATCGACCTTCGGTCACTCGCGACGCGAATCTCTTCAAAGTTGCCATATGCAATAACGCTACGCCAATTAAAATCGTCTTCGATTTCGTCGACCTGAAGGCACGCGCGTGGATGCCTATGAAGGGCTTCGAGCTTCCGGCCGGGTAAGGAATGACTGTAGATGGAATCGTCCTCAAACAAGTAATTGATCGGCACAATGTAAGGCTCTCCATTATCTACACAACCAAGCCGGCCGACCTTGGCGGCTTGCAGCAAAGACCGCGCTTCTTCCTCAAGCAGTGCTCTCATATTTCACCTCATCGAAACAATCAGACCGCGCTGTTAGTTTGTAACCCTGAAGACGACCTAGGGCTCTAGCCGGATTTCCGTCTTAACCGAATTCGAAATTATACAATTCTTTTCCGCTTTCAACCGCCTTCAACATCTATGCCAACTTGCGTCGCGTCGAAATGTTGAGGGAAGCGACTAAATGAAGGCGGCTTCCTGGGCATTCTGACGGAAGACGTGCGTGGATATCCGCAGCATCGAGGAGTAAGTCACTCGCCTCGCGCCGTCGGGATATGTATCGAAAAGGTCGAGCCGCGTCCTGGTTCAGACTTCACTTCGACACGTCCGCCATGCAAACGAGCGATGCGTCTTACTGCCGGAAGCCCCAGGCCGGTGCCGCCTTTAGTAGTAGTGAAGAAAGGGTTGAAGATACGCGAGAGATTTTCTTCGCTGATTCCTTGACCATTGTCCGAGACTTCTATGATGGCTTCCTCCGGAAAGTCTTCATCGTTCTCGTTCACGGCGCGCCGGATTCGGACCGTGACCTTGCCTTCAACTTGAATGGCGTCGATCGCGTTGAGGATCAGGTTCAGAACGGCGTCTTCAATCTGCGCGGCGTCAGCCACGAGAATGATGTCATCTGCCGGAGGCTCCAACTCAACATACACGCGTCGGCCGCGTGCTGATGCGCTATTAGCCTGGGCGCGAGCGATATTGAGCGCCCTCCCTGTCAACTCTGCCAGCGATGTCCACGCCGGATTGTGCGTGCGCGGGCGCGCCCGATCCATTAAGGCTCTAACAGTGCCATCGATCCGTCCGACCTCGTGTCGAATGCCTCTTAAGGCTTCTATTTCCGGGTCATTAGGGTCGTGACGTCGAATGAGTATATCCACTGCGCCCTGTATGCCGGCCAGCGGATTCTTGATTTCGTGCGCCAGACCCGCTGCCAACTCACCAATGAAGGAAAGATGAGCGGCGCGTTGCAGGTCCGCAGCCTGTTGTTGAATCTGCTCCTGTGCCAGCTTGAGTTGAGTGATGTCGTGCCGAATGGCCACGTATTGGTAAGGTTTTGCCTCCGAATTGAGAAATGGAACAATGGTGGTGTCGACCCAATAGATGCTCTTGTCGCTGGCGCGGTTTCTGAGTTCGCCCTTCCAGACCTTTCCGCTGGCAATCGTCGTCCAAAGATCGCGTATGAATTCTTTTGGGTGATAGCCGGAATTAATAATGCGGTGATCTTGTCCTAACAGTTCAGGGCGTGAGTATTTCGAAATGCGGCAAAACTCGTCGTTGACGTAGGTAATGATGCCGCGCTGGTCCGTGATGGCGATGATCGTAGATTGGTCGAGCGCGAACTTAATGTCGGCTAACTCTTTGAGCGTCTGTTCGAGCTTGACTTCAGATCCAAGCCATTCTTTCACGTTGGAAGAAACTTTTTTCACAGGAATTTTGCGCGGTCAAAAGCGAACCCGGTGTCACGCCGTTTCCCTGCCGGCAACGTTGGATTCCTCCAACTTTTTCAGGCGATAGCGGAGCTGGTCCCGCGAGATACCGAGTAACTCGGCGGCCTTTGTTTGATTGCCGCGGCTACGCTCGATCGCCTGGCGTACAAGGGACATCTCGACTTCATCAAGTGAAGTTCCGGCGGCTGGTAAGGAGAAAAGTTCCGGGGCGATGGTATTGACGGTCGAGCTTGCCTGCCTCGGTCCGCTTACAATGGCTCGCGGCACATACTTCATGGTGATGACGTCGTCGTCTTCGAGTATTAACGCGCGCTCGATAACATTCCTCAGCTCGCGGACGTTCCCCGGCCAGGCATAGCGCTGGAATGCTTCGGCCACGGCTGGATCAAGTCCGTAGATTTGCTTACGAAGTTTCTTGCCAAACGAATCGATGTAGTGCTCAGCCAGCAGCAGAATGTCATCGCCACGCTCGCGGAGCGAGGGAATGTCGATCTGGATCACCGATAAGCGGTAATAAAGATCCAGCCGGAACCGGCCGGCATCGCTTTCAGTCTTCAGGTCGCGATTTGAAGACGCGATGATGCGCGCGTCGAAGGGAATGTCTTTTAAACCACCGACGCGGCGGAATGCCCCTTCCTCAAGGACACGCAGGAGTTTTGCTTGTAGACTGAGTTCAAGTTCACCGATCTCATCAAGAAAGAGCGTTCCACCCTCAGCCTGTTGAAACAAACCCTCCTTGCGGGCTTTTGCATCGGTGAACGCACCCTTCTCATAACCAAAGAGCTCACTTTCAATCAGCGTACCCGGCAAAGCAGCGCAGTTGATTGCCACGAAAGGCCCCTCATCTCGATTGGACTGATAATGGACCGCCTTGGCGACCAGGTCCTTACCAGTTCCCGATTCGCCTTGCAGCAATACTGACGAGACTTCGCTTTCAGCAACTTTTTGCGCGATCGCCAGCATTTCCTTCATCGCCGGCGACTGGCCAATGATTTGGTGAAAGTTGAACTCTTGCGCGCGTTGGCGACGAAACAGGTTTACTTCTTTGCGCAAGCGGCCGGCTTCGATGCCGTTACGAATGGCGACGTGAAGTTCTTCGAGATTGATCGGCTTGCCGATGAAATCGTAGGCCCCACCCCTTAGCGCCGCGATTGTTTCATCCACCAACACGTTCGCAGTAATCATGATTACCACTGCATCCGATTGCCGGTTACGAATCTTTCGCAACACATCGATACCCGATCCGTCAGGCAGATTGATGTCAAGCAAAATTGCCGAAGGCGGATCGGCGTCGAACGCAGCCAGGGCCGCGCTCGCAGTTTCCACGTCGATAGGCTCGTAGCCCCACCCGCGCAGCGCTTCGCCGAGCGACCAGCGAATCATCTTTTCGTCATCGACGACGAGGATTTTATGTTTCTGATTCAGAACTATTGTCGTCACCTTCCAGTCACTGCATTATATAAGAATCAGGAGTCTCAACCGTAGTTGGGACCTACGATTTGCGGGTGAGAGTGCGCGAGTAGGCTTTTCAATTCGCTGGCTGCGTGAATTCACGCCACACAGCGTGGCTTTCTGAATAATCCAGGCTAGGCGCTCTGCTTCATGACGCGGCCTTTCGCAGTGTTACTTGGGGCCGAAAGATGTTGCTCGAAAAGACGCGCTGAAGCGTCGAGAAAATCATACGAGGTGACGATACCGACTAGTTGGTCACCTTCAACGACCGGCAGGCAACCGAGGCGTTGTTCCCGCATGATCTTTATCGCTTCCAGCGTTGGAGTTGACGGTGAAACTGTCACCGGATTGGAAACCATGACGTCGCGGACTGTGATGGAACAAATATTGTTCTCCCGACTACCCGTGCTAATCAGACGAAGCAGATTGCGATGAGTTATGAGGCCCACTAAACGCCCGTCTTCACCTTCAACAGGCACGTGTCTAATGTGCCTCCAGTCCATTACGCTGGCCGCGAGATCGATTAGATCGCCGGGCTGGACTGTAAAGAGATCCGTCGACATGAATTGGCCCACGGTTCGATATCCTTGTTCCCATTCCGACTGCTCAGATTCTTTGATGGGCAACCAGGTGTGAACCGGCTGTTCCTTTTTCTGGGAGGCCAGCATTGTGGAGGTGAGTTGTCTCAGACGGTTATCTTTCGGTCCGGCTCCCTGCAAGGCGGCCAGGGATTTCAAGATCCATCGCGCACCAGTCTGCCGGCTTCGCACACGCTCTTCGACGATGCCGAGATACTTATCAACGTCGCTCGCCTCCACTTTCGCTTCATTGAGTCCCTGCCGAGCTAGCGGCAGCAAGTGCTCGAGGACCAGCGACGGCGCGGGATACCCTTTCCCCCCTATCCAGTTGAACTGAGCATCGAGGCCATGACGCGCGGCGCGGAAAAAGTTTGACTTGGCATCGTCAAACGACATTCGCTTGGAAATGTCGCCATACTCCTGTGGCAACGCTAACATCAATCCGGCAAAGAATGCGGAGTTGGCAATCTCATCGACAATCGTTGGTCCGGACGGCAATGCCCGATTCTCAATTCGCAGGTGAGCTACGCCTTCCGAAACTCCGTAACACGCACGGTTCCAGCGCCAGACCGTGCTGTTATGCATGCGCAAGGCTGACAACAGCGGGGTTTCGCCACGCGCGAGAATATGAAATGGATCTTCATCTGGTTGCGTGATCATTATCGTCCGGAAGCGAGAAATCTGATCGTGGAAAAGCGCGATTACCGAATGTTCCAGCCAACTGTCGCCAAAACTTACGCGGGTCGGATGATTGCGCGCCAACTGAGGCCGCGATCTTCCATCCGTAGAATGCTGAAACAACGCAACTCGCGTTTCCTGCCATAATCGATGTCCAAACAAAACGGGCGAATTAACAGCGGCCGAAAGAATGGGGGCGGTAATCGCCTGAGCGATATTGTAGTGCGTTGCGAACTCCGCTGGATTAGTTTGAAAGTGGATCTGGAAACTCGTGTTGCACGATTCCATCATGATGTTGTCGTGCGTTATTTGTAGTTCATCCACTCCTTTGATATGAATCGAAAACGGCCCGCCTCGCAGGCGAATTACGCCACGATCCAGCTCGTGATAGCGAGATACCGGCGTTAGATTTTCCAGCGTCAGATCTGATTTCTGTAAGGTCGGCAAAATTCCGGACAGAAGAACGTCGGCGCCCAACGTGGCTGCACTTTTGCGAGTCAGCGCAACCAGTTCATCGAGTTCCTTTTCCATCTTCTGAAAACATCTTCCGGTCAATAACAGCGGCGTAAGATTAGCCTCGAGATTGAATCGAGCGATCTCCGTAGTAAGCCGGGCATCACTTGCGTGATCCAGAACTTCGAGAGATACGGGCGCTGGCCGGAAGTCGCGGTCAATTAAGAACATCTCCTGTTCTGCGCCGATTCTAGCGACGCCGCTTTCGAGGCGACCATTTTCCAGCATGAAAGCAAGCGCACGCAGATCATCAAGCACAGCCGTCATGAACGCCTGCCCCTTCTTTTGATCAAACTGTTCGACGTTATGTTCGCCCATGGAGATGAAGCTGATTCCGAAACCATTGTTGGAGCCCGAAGCCTTAACAGGTCCCGGGTTATTCACGACTTTGACAATTGGGTTTCGGCAATTCACATGCCGAGTGGCCAGAGCATCGAAAAGGTGAGAATGCCGGTTATGTAGTATGGTTTCGTTGCGAGTTTTTGCTCACCGTGGGGATTTTTAACGCGCGCAAGATACACGCTTCCTCGAGTTCTAATTGCGTTCTTTAGTTATTTTTAGACAACCACTGCTCGGCACCGAGGTTGCATCTTCCAGTGGGCGGTAGAAAACCGCGGGAGGGCATCAGGATGAGCGCAAATTTGAATACTCAATCAACGGACAATATCCTCAATCAAGAGAGCGGTCTAATCTGGCACCGACTGCACTCCGAACGAGAAGACATTTGCGAAGCGCTCCACCACGAGCCTGATTCAAATTCTCAAGCTCCAGGTCGAGCGGAATCGGAGCCCAGTGACGCTGAGCGTGCTGGGTATTGGCACCGCGAGCTCCTTCAGGCGCGCTTATGTAAAATCGACGATGCGCTGGATCGGTTGATGGCAGGCTCTTACGGTAGTTGCAGCAGGTGTGGCAGATGGATTGAAGACACAAAACTCGCTTTCGATCCAGCCATAGCGTTTTGCATCGACTGCTGGCAGCGAGAACAAACCAAACACTAGTTTCTGACGGTCGGACCGCCGAACTGGTCCTAAGTTAACCCTCAGTTTCACTCGCAAGCCGTAGGGATGACCGCTCGTCCACCGGTGAAGTCGGATCTTACGGGCTTTTCGGATGACACTCCACGCACTGGAACATCGAGATGTCGCCAAGATTTAGCGGATGCTGAAACGGCTTGTTGGCCTTGTGGCATTCTTCGCATTTCTTCACAGCCAGCCCGCCCAGGTCAACTGGATGTTGGAATGGTCCGGTCTTCACTGAAGCAGCCGGATTCATCGAATCATAGATAACCGTGTGGCAGACGTTGCAATTTTCTGTTATGACTTTTCCCGTATTGCTTACGTGCTCACCATCATGGCAGCGGAAACATCCTGAGAAATAAAGATGTCCAATGTTGTTGGGATGCGTCTGCCAATCAGTCCTCATTTCGGGGAAAAAGTAGGTTTGAAATATGCGCTGCACTTCAGTGACAGCGCCTGAAATCAACGCCTGCTTTTGCGAATGCACCTCCGGATATTGCGTGCGATAGAAATCGTTCAGACCAGCGGCAATCGAGCTCAGGGCTTCCGGCGTCGAGTTGTAGGGCTTGCTGATAACCTCGACCGCTTTCCGCTTCAGATAAGGCAACGATGGATCCAAACGGCCGGACACAAAAGCCTGATCGACCGCCGCGTCTGGCGGCAGGTAAACATGCGCCGGCCGGTTGTGACAATCGACGCAGTCCATCTTTCGCTTGTTGCCGCGCGCGATCTGCTCCGGAGTTAGCGGCCGTGTCCGATCATAGTATTCGGTGACATTGCCGTGCCTGTCCTTGATTCGCACCCAGGGAATTACCTGGCGATGGTCATCGATTGAAATGTAGTCAACCTCATTCGCAATGTTCATGTGCCAGTGAATGCCGGTAACCAGTCCGGTGGTCGGACTGCCTCCGCCGACATTAATAAGCATGCGCCTCTGTCGCAGAGAGTTCTGCTCGTCGTAAGCGTAACGATTGAAAACCTTCATTTGGGCGCCAAAAAACTTCTCCGGCCAGTGGCACTGTTCGCAGGTTTCCTGCGCCGGACGTAAATTGTGAACCGGCGTCGTTATGGGCCGCGGGTATTTGTCGAAGGTAACCGAATAGAGCTGATAGGCGCCGGAAAGTTTGGAGCGCACGTACCACCCGGCGCCCGGACCCACATGACACCCGACGCACCCGACGCGCGCGTGTGCGCCCGCCTGATAAGCCGTGCGCTCAGGCTTCATAACGTGACAAGTTTGACCACAAAAGCCTACAGACTCAGTGTATTCGTAAGCGCGATAACTTCCGAAAGCGCTGGCGGAGATGAAAAGAAACATCACCAGCAGAAATACGAAGACAGCGCGTCGCGAGTATGGATCATTTAAATCCAATTTAGGATAGAGGGCGATCTCTGAAGGAGAGGCCCTACTTCGCCGCTTCCGCTCGCGCAACATGCCCACAACGACTACCAAACACCCGAACATTAGAATGGACGGAAAGATAATGTAGGTCAGGATGCCGAGGTAGGGATTCTCACCGCTGGAGGTAATCTCGAGGAGAAACAGCAGTGTCACGCTAACGATGCTGGCGATGACGATCGCTGCGCCGACCAGACTGATGTAGTTGCGAAACAGAGTTGGGGATTTGCGCGCGGATTCTTCGTTACCCATGATTATCTGTTTGGCCTTCTTGGTCTCCCTGATTCGGCCCTTCGGTCAGCGGAGGTCCACTTTCGTCGCCGCCGTCGATCGCCGCGGCTTCAGTCTGCATAAGGCGATCATAATCTAATTCGTGCTCTTCTTTGTAGAGTTCTTCCGAAACCCTTCCGTCAACAAGCGCGAAGTTTAGCGGGTAAACGTCGGGATCGAACATGACATGATAGAAGTGCCAGACAATAATAGCGAGGGTCGCTAACACTGCTTCGTAGAAATGAATGGCAAGCGCGATGTCAATCCACCATCTGGACATAAAGCCAAAAACAGAGATCTTGAACCAAATCATCAGCCCGGTGAGGCCCATGATGATGGTTCCCCACACCACCGCCCAATACTCCGCCTTTTCGGCATAGCCAAAGCGGGCAATCTTCGGCTTCTCTTTTCGCGCGTTGAGATAATAGCCAAGATTGCCGATCAGGTCTTTGACGTCCCTCACCTTGGGCAGCATATCCTTCACCCATCCCCTGCCTTCTTTCGTCAGCGCGAGGTAAAGAACATGATAAGTTCCCACCAGCAGCATCACGACGGCGGCAAGGCGGTGAATGATCCTTCGCAGCCATTCATTTGCGCCCAATAGCCAGGCTAACCATGAATCCGGGTATTGCAAAGCAAAGCCGCTTAGCACGAGTGCGATAAAGCTGATAAGCAGCAACCAGTGTTGTGCTCTTTGGTTTGCGGTCAGGCGAACGATGGTCCGAATCTGGCGCCGTTTAGCAGCAGCCTTCTTACGCCAAATGAGCGCGTTGTGAAAGGCCATGCCGCCGATTGTCAGGATAATCAAGGGAACATAGATCCAACGAACGATGCTTGTTCCAACGACGCCGAAGTCATGTATCGGGACATCAGAAACTAGTCCGGAGGTCAGGTGAATCTTGCCTTTGGTGAAGTTGGCGCTCGCGCCCACGTGGCACTGTCCGCAAGTCTGCTGCAAATTACTGGCGCTTACAAACGACCTGGGATCGGAGGAGGGAAGAATGTTATGCACGCCGTGACAACTGGCGCAGTTGGCGACGACATTTGATCCAAGTTGCGAAGCCAGACCGTGATAACTGTCTTTGTAGCTGCTCACACGGCCGCTCGCTATTCCGAACTCCTGCGTTAACGTCACACCTTCATGACACTTCGCGCAGCTTTCAGTTCCCACCGCTGGAGAAATGGCGGCCGTCGCCTGATCGAACGGCATCGCAATGTTATGAATGCCGTGACAGTCAGTGCATACCGGCGCGCGAGAAACGCCGCGACTTACGGCTTGGCCGTGGACGCTCTGATTGAACTCCTTCGCTTCGCTTTGATGACATTTTCCGCAGGTCGAAGGAACGTTAACCTTGGCAATCGACGACTGGGAATTGGATGCCGGCTGAATGTCGTGGCTGTTGTGGCAATCTGTGCACACGGCGGCACTCACGTTGCCGCGCGCGATTGCTTTCGCGTGCACACTTTCTCGATAAGACAGAAACGGCCGGTTGCTGATGCCGCTTCCCTGCATCACCGATTTATCGCCGTGGCACCTGCCGCAGGTCTCGGCGATGTTAGTTCGATTGATTGTCGACTTTGGATTGTCGGCCGGCAGGATCGTGGTCAGGTCGCCATTCCTGGTATGGCAATCAAGACACGCCGCCGCCTTCATACCATTGTGAACTGCTTGCGCATGAAAACTGTGGTCGTAGCCGGCGTGCGGGCCGGTATGGAAAAGCGAGCCGGCAAGATATGGAAGCGTCTTGCCCGAGGCGTGGCATCCTTGGCATTGCAACGGCGGAGATGGGGCAGGCGACGCGTTTGCATCCGGGCCGCCGATAATGGCGCCTTCGTTAGGTCTAAGGGGAGACGCTGAATTCTGATTCGCCTGAGCTGCGACAGATTTCAGGTCATTGAAACAGAGTGCCACACTGAACGATACCGCGACGATGATGACGGCGGCGGCAAGGTAGTGTCTCACAGAAACTCTCCCTGCAAATGGCTACAGAAAAATACCTCCTATGCCCTTGCCGCAAGAAACGGTTCGCAGACACAGGAGGTTTTGAGAATACAAGCCGGCGCTGCATACGCGTGATATGCTAGGGCGACTCAACGCAACATATCTGGCGACATGCTACACAAACCCGTTGAACCGTCCGAACGGCGGATGCGGCTACGAGTCAAACTCTGACCGGACCTACTGCTTAATCGACTTCATGTAGTCGACGAGTGCCTTCGCCTGATCCGCGGTGATTCCTTTAGCCTCAAAGGCGGGCATGTTGGGCGGCTTGTCAGGCTTCTTCCCCTTCAATACAGCGTCGATTAGTTGCTCGTCTGTTAGTGTTTTGTCGAAACGCTTTTCAGCCGCGGCGCCGTGACACGCAGCACACTTTGTTTTGTAAGTGCCGGCGGCGTCGAACTGATCCTGAACGCTGGCGCTCGCAGGTGCTGGCGCGAGCAGGGTTGCCGCTAAAAACGATACGCTGACTATCCCAATGGCCAGGTTAATCAGACGCGTAATCGTAAGTTTCATTATTGCCTCCACCCTCTTAGGGAAAACTTGCGAATGTGGGGGATTTGAAGACCTCCGCCCATATTCGACAGGGGCAATGACCGTGCCGCGCGGTTATCAGGGGAAAATCGCAGGCTAAACTTGATTGACTGCGATCTTTCGCTCAGAAGAAAGAAAAATTCCGCAGGATGACTTCAGGAACCTCGGAAGAAGTCCGAACAGGCTTAGCTGGAGGCAACTCTGTCGAGTGCGGTAACCTGTCACCGCACTCCAGGGTTTTGTCCTAACCGCCAACTTGATCAGAATTTCCCGAGTCTACGCTGCGGTCTTCTTGTGACACGCGACGCATTTCTTGGAGGTTGGTGGAGGCGGCGACAAATCGGATCTCGCTTTTACAACCGCGTCGTGACAATCGCCACAGTTGCGATGAAAGGCCTGCTGATTGGTCAGAACCGTCGGCTCCGCACTGCCCTCAAACTTGAGTTGGGGAATCTCTGGTAGAAGTTTCGGTTTGGTATCGGCGCGCGCGTGACAGTCAGTACAGATGGTTACTGCGGGCGCAGTCGGATCCTTCTCAAGCAGTTCAGCGGTTAGGGTAGTTGTACGGTCTGCCGGCCATGCCGTTTTGTGCGGCGGATGTTTCGCGGCTTCAGAGGCAGGTTGGGCCGTGTGATGACATTCCACGCACGCAATTGGTTTCGTTCCATCGACGCTGCGATTCTTCGTAATGTGATCGAGGTGATGGAACGTGACCTGACCAAGCTTTGCTTCCTTCGCCAGGATAATTGTCTCCGGCGGTTTCTTAGCATCCTGTGCTGACAACCCGGATGTGATCCTCGACGAACTCGAGACCAGCAGGATTGAAAAGATAAGGGCTGCAAAAATTGTAAAGACTTTCATGGTTCAACTCCTTTGGAGATTACCGCCACAGATTCACGCGGATAAACACAAATAATAAGATCGATTGGTTCCTGATTAGTGCTAAATCTGTGACTGTTTAGTATCATTCTTCAAAAGTGCCAGGTGGCCCCGGTGTGGCAGCGTTTGCAAACAGTAAAGTCGTCTCCTCCGAACGCTCGCCTGCCGTTGTGACAAGACATGCAGCTTAAGGCGCGACCGGTCGCGTGATGGTTAAGGGGCTCCGGCGCGCTTACTTGCCTGCGCTGCGGCATTCCTGCTCTCACCTGATGGCATTCGTTGCAAGCTACTCTCTGATGCTTTGCATGACTAAAGCCGACGCGAAATGCTGGTGCGGATTGAGGCGTCCGGGAATACCCGCCCAACTGATGACAGGTGCCGCACGAAGATATATCACGGCCGCCGGATTGCGCCCGCGGCGTATGACATCGATAGCAGGTAGCATGCGCGTTAAATCCAGTTGGGATTGAGAGCGCCACGCCACCGCCCGCCGGCCTATGACAGGTGGCGCAACTTACTCCGCCCATATTCAGATGGCGCGCGTGTTCGAAGTTCATTCTGAAACTCTTCAAACGCGGAAACGACTTGGTTGCACCCGTTTTAACATCCGTGTGACAAATGGTGCAGATCGGGCTGTCTGAACTCGAGAACTGTTGCGCGTGACAACCGGCGCAGGGCAAGTGGCCATTACTTCCCGGAAGTTTTGGACGCGGCGCGTTCGATTCGCGACGATGACACAAGAGGCAGGGCAGCCGGGAATGATTCCGGCTGCTGTGCTGAAACTTCGAGTAATCCAAGCCTTCAGGGAATTGCATTTGTTCCTGGCCTGGCGACTCTGGCATTGATGCCGATGCGCGCGAGTTCAAGAAAGAGAAGGCGAAACCAATTGCGATCAAGACGACAAACAATGCGGCCAGACTTGATTCAGAGACCAAGCTCGCTAAATCGCTTCGTGGCTTTGCCGCCTGGTGTGCGGTGGCGATTCTGCCCCACCGTGCGCGCGCTACTATCTGTTCCGGGGCTACGCTCCTTTTTAGGGCGCGGCCCCGAATAGTTTTATAGACCGTCCCGAAGGTCGGAGACCTTCCACACATCGTGCGGCGGAGCCGCGATAATCGTTTGATCAAATCAATCATGAACCTGGCTTCCTGGCTGTCGGCGTCGGTATAGCGTGCGGATGACTTTGCGGAAGCGCTTCTCGACCAAAGGTAATATGACACTTCGTGCAAACAAACGCCGGATCCTTCTTCTTCTGATCGATCTCGAAATTCAGGGCCCCGCCATCGTCGGTCGTAGCTGTGATATGACAGCCTTCAGCGCCGCCACACGAGCGCACGGCGACCTTCAGCGTCTTCAGATCCAGCGTATTGAATGTTGCAACATTGTGGCAGCTCATGCAGTTCAAGTCAGGATGCTCCCCGCCTTCATGTCGGAAAGCGCCGGCTGAGATGCGCCGGCTCCATCTTGCAAGGGCCAGGCGATCGATGATTCCCATGTCCTGAGCCAGCTTCGGATCGAAATCGGCTTTCACGACCAGCTCTGGCGACAGGAGCTTATGACAAACGTTGCAGTTCTTTGGCTCTGGCGCAATTCCAGAATCTGAATTGTGGCAGGTGAAACAGACTGTATGACTGTTTGGGATGGTTTTGAACGTGCCTTTCTTCAGCCAAAAAGCGTCGCCGATATTTTTTGGAGGCTTAGTGACATATTCTTCACTCGAGTTGCCCTGTGGCTGATAAGTCTGATGACAGACGGGACAGCTCGCCGGTTGCCCATCTTTCTTCTTTTCCTGCAGTGAAGCGTTAACGAACCATGAACGCGGGACGCTTCCTGGCTCCTGCGTATTGAAGCCGACAACCTCAAGGTGCTTGTCATGCGGGAAGCCAACACCGAATTCTGAAACAAAGTCCCGTCTCTTCTTCGCCGGATCGGTAACGTCGCCAAGGCTCGGAAACAAATAACGACTGGTATCACGCGGGCTGCTATTCACATGACAGTTTGAGCAAATGACCGGCGCGGGCCTTTCTCGCGCAAAAAATTGCCGACGATGGCAAGTCAAACAGGAGGAGTGCTCGGGAAAATCGCTGACGTCCGGAAACGCCGCGTCGCCTTTCCGCACTTCTTTCCAATTCTTTGAAGGAACCTTATGGCAAGAATCGCAAGCTAGTTTCTGCTTCTCCACGTGAGTGCGATGTGAAAAGCCGGAGTAGTCGACGCGCGGCTTCTTTGGCGCCGCGACCTTTTTCTGAACGCGACCACGCGGGGCGCGTCGCTGCGGTGCGGCGTGGCTCGATTGAGTCGTGCCCGCGATCGGGCACAGTGTCAAAAACGCCGCCAAGACTAAACACGTAGAGAAGTGTAATTCTCGGTTGCAATTCATCAGAAATTTCATTGTGGGTCGCGCCGCAGAGTGTCGCAATGTTTATATTGCTGCGGCAAAGCCGCTCTCGGCTACTGCGCCGCCGCCTGCCTACTCTCGATTTGTCTGACTTTAAGATAAACCAACAACGCGAGAAACAGGATAAAGACCAGTGACACTGCCAGTCCTTGTCTTCTGAACCGCCGCTCTGCAAGTGCATCCAAGCCCGCCTGATAACCCTTGCTCGCCACCTCCAGGCCAGGTCCGATGACTTTATCAACTTCGCCGGTCGACGAAGAATGGATCAGCACCCGCGCATGCGTTAACGCATCGGTTGCGCCTTTCAATTCAAACTTTGGTTTGCTGACTTCCATACCGGCCCGCTCCGCCCGATTCAGAATCTCGGTTGACTTATCGAGGCTCGCGATTAGTTCATCGATTCGTGAACGCATCTGACCGGCGGCAACGAATCCCTTATCGCCGCTGGTGTGACAGTTGACGCACAGGGACCCCTGGGTCGTGCCGATCATCTGATCCCCTGGTTTATTGATAGCGTGGTTGCTATGGCAGGTGATGCACTCGCCAAGCTGTTTCTGATCGAATGCTGCCTTGTGCGGGCTGGTTTGAAACAACTCCGCCTGTCGCGCATGACACTGGCCGCACACGTTTGCGACTGAAGCGATGCCTGGAGGCGTGGCGCCATGGTTGCCATGACAATCATTGCAGGTTGGCGCCGAGAGGTCCTGCTTCTCGTATAAAGCCTGGGCGTGTACGCTCGTTTTGTACTTAACGTATTGATCGCTTGGAATTCCAAGGCCCCGCATGTAATCGGCGCTGGCATGACATTTCGAGCAGGTCTCGGCCACGTTCGTGGGATAGACAGACGATAATGGGTCGTTTATCGCCCTGATGCCGTGAACGCTGTGGCAACTGATGCAAGTGGCAACCCTCCACTCTCCGGTCTTGAGCAATTTCCCGTGCACGCTGGTGTAGTATTCGCGCTCTTGATCGACGCGCAAAGAAGGGTTGAATCGCTTCATCAGGTTCGCATCGCTGTGACACTTGCCGCAGTATGCAGGAATGTCGAGTGTCTTCGGTTTTCCAAGATAGCCTTTGCCGGGATCTTTTGCGGCTTCCTTAGTATCCGCGCTCGGGTCGCCACCGTGACA
Organism: Acidobacteriota bacterium; assembly: GCA_046726155.1. Classification (GTDB taxonomy): domain Bacteria; phylum Acidobacteriota; class Blastocatellia; order Pyrinomonadales; family Pyrinomonadaceae; genus PSRF01. The sequence goes on along the minus strand of JBKOZZ010000096.1, from coordinate 18,228 downwards.
ATCATTACACGACAGACCACGACCACGGTGAATGTCGTTATCAAAGAGCTTGGCGGGAGCGCTCAGCCTTGGATCATCCAGCTTCGCGTGGCACTCGATACAGGAACTCTTCTTCTGCGCCGAAGCCGTAGCGAACAGCATCAAAATAATCGATATTTGAAGAGCACACCGAAGCAATCGCCCGGCAATCAATGCAGGCGCAAACTCGGTTTCCGGCGACAACTCGGCTGCCGGTGCGCATAGATCGTCCTGGCCCTTTGGTCCACCAAGTTTCATAGCGGTGTCACGTCACATACCCGACGATAGTCATAACGATGATGTAAAGCAGCGCCAGCACGCCCAACGCATTTAGGATCAATTTGCGCCGGCGATTCTCTGGCGACCTGTCAACGAAAGGCACGATAAACAAAACCAGCGCCACAATATTGAAGGCCATGATGCCCAGCACTTCACCATCAAACCCCAGAACCTTTGCCGGAATCAGCTTGAGCGTTTGAAACATGAAGAGGAAGTACCACTCCGGCTTGATGCCCTCCGGGGCTGGCGCAAACGCATCAGCCTTCTCACCCAACTCCCAGGGAAACAACGCAGCCAGCGCCGCCAAAACACCGATCGCCAAAATCCAACCGATGAGATCCCGCAAAAGAAAATTGGGCACGAACTTCATCTTCTTCACCGGCTGGCCCAGTAACTTAGGCGGCACGCTCATTCCATGCATTTGCACCAACAAGACGTGAATGGCGATGAAAACGGTCGCGGTAGCCGGCAGCACGGCAACGTGAAATCCGAAGAAGCGAGTTAGCGTCGCGCCAGTTACATCGTCGCCTCCGCGCAGAAACCTAAGGATAGGCCGGCCAATGACGGGAACGACTCCGGCGATCTCGGTTCCGACCTTAGTCGCAAAAAACGCAAGCTTGTTCCAGGGAAGGAGATACCCGCTGAATCCGAAACAGATGACGATGAAGAGCAGGAACACACCGCTTATCCAGGTGATTTCGCGCGGCGGGTAATATGCGCGCAGGAAAAAGACACTGAACATGTGAATGAACAGCGTCGCAATCATCAGATTCGCTGACCAGCTATGAATTGATCGAATCAGCCAACCGAACTTGACTTCTGTAATGATGAACTGGACGCTCTCAAACGCGTTTTCTGCACTGGGACGGTAGTAGAGCAGCAGCAGTATTCCAGTTGCTACCTGCACGGTGAAAAGAAAAAGCGTCATACCGCCGAAGTAGTACCAGATCGAATGGCGATGGACCGGAACTTCCTTTTTTCTCGCGATGGCGGCAAGCGTGCTGATAGACAAACGCTCATCCAGCCAGGCTATTAAGGACTGTATCCTCACGTCTGCTTACGATCTGGTGACAACAACATCATCGCCACGCGTGTTGACTTTGAATTCTTCCAAAGGTCGAGGCGGCGGCCCGCCGATATTCTTTCCACTCAAGTTGTATTGCCCGTTGTGACAGGCGCACCAGATTTGTTTAGTCTCCGGCCGATACTGAACAATACATTCGAGGTGCGTGCAGACAGCCGAAAGCGCTTTGAATTCACCGGTCGCGGTATGAACCAAAATGCCGGGCTTGTTGCCGAATTTGAAGATCTTGCCCGAATTGATTGGAACTTCGCTTAGTTTTGCCGCCACCACCGAGGTCTCGGTTGACTCGATAACCGGCGGTGGCGACATGAAACGGATGATGGGATAAAGGATAGCGCCCAGCGTTGCAACGGCGCTGGTGCCGAGCAGGTAGTCGAGGAAGCGTCGTCTGCTCGTCGGTAGTGGAGCGTGCTCGGGATTAAGGGTTTTGTCCCAGGACGTGTTTCCCAACAATCGTCTCCCTCCCGGATCTAAGGCGTCATATAGACTTCGGAACCCTCTGATCTAGTTCGGCTTGGCCAGTTAGGTCTGCTGATCTTTTTCAGACGTTCCTTCAGACTCTTCTCCGTGGGTACTGATCATCCTGATATTTCTATGAAGCAATCTCCAGCTATGGTCGATACCTTAGCTGGAGATTGCGCGCCTGACAACCGTTACGCAAGTTAGCTGCAATTACTCTTTACGACCAAAGTACAAACGCAGAGACGTGTACGGTAGATGCGCGTGATAATTCTGCGGCCTGGGGCCGACGACCGCGTTTTCGTTGTAGTTGTAATACTGATAACCAAGATTCCAATCCAATCGCCGATTGATCTTTATCGCGAGCCGCGCTTCCGGCGACTGAAAGCTCATCGGATAAGAGTTGATCAAAGTGCCCGGAGTGCCGGTTGGATCGGCTAGTCGGTCACCCTGCCCACTGTCTTGATTCAGCCGGTAGGCCGCGTAGAGCGTCACGCGCGGATGGAAACGTCTTGTCGCATCAAAGTAGAAGAAATTGTTCCTCATGAAGTACAAACTGTGGCCAAGGGGATGTCTGACGCTGTTGTAGAAGTAATCAACCACCGCATCACTGTTGGCCCAGTTGTAGTTGTAGCCGGTGCTAAACGAAAGCCTCGAATTAGGGGTCCAGTCGACGGCTGATGTGAATACGCGTGTTTTAGTGTCCACGCCAAAATCTTGTAAAGAAACGCCGGCTATCTCGGATGGATTGGAGTTATTCCTGGCAATGAAAGCCACGTTAAACGACAGCTTCGTGCTCGGCGTATACCGGCTCTTCGCCCGAATATTGGTGTAGTCGTAGTTTCCAATGCGCGTGAACACGTTGTCCGCCGTACCATGTTCGCCGTCGAAGTAGATAGTCCAATTCTTTACCGGGCGCGCCTTGAATCCACCAAGGAACGCATGAGTGTGGTTTTCCTCTTCTTCGCTTTCCGAAGTGCGGGCTGGCGGGGGACTCACGGACCCGTTGGAACCGAGATTGAAACCTTCAAAGCTTTGCTCGATGCGGCGTTTTCCGTAGCGATACCCGAAGTGTATCGAGTAGCCGGCATTAAACTGGTAGTCGGCTTCGACGGTATTCTGATACTTGCGATACTTGGTAATCTTGTTTGCGTCCAAATTGCTGAAGCTAATTGTGTCGGTTCTCAAGGTTGGGCCCGCGCCTCGAGTGACGGAGAAGAAATCGCTAAACACGGCTACGCCGTCAATCGTGAAGTCTTCAACTCGAAAGGTATTGGAGATTCGGAGCTTGTTCGTGGCCAGAAGAGTGACCCCAATATCCCCGAGTGTGTTTGGCCGTCTAGTAGTTCCTACAATGTTGTACCGGCCGAGATTGACTATGTTGGGTGTGACTGGAAGGGGACCTGGAGGAAACCCGTTAATTCTTGGATTCAAGTTTATGCCGCTAAAGCTTTCTATGAAGGCAAAGCTGGAAGTTGCCTTGCTGTGGACGATGCGTCCCGTGATATCCAGCTTTTTTGCAACCAGCGTGTGGGCGCTGAACCGAGTGTAATTAACGTTACCGCGAGCTGGTTCATTGCGATGGAAGCTCGTCAGGCTGGCAGCAGCAGGGTTCAGATTAATGCCCGGAGTCGCTCCGAGGCTGATTAGACTGTCGTCGGTAAAGCGGCGAAATCCCTGCAGGAAGGAAAAATCGATGGGACCCACCTGGCCATCAGCCCCGACGCGGTAGTCAGTAGACCGCGAACTAAGCTGAGAGAGGGGATTAAACTCGCCCCCGGCAAGGTGGTAGGTTGTGAATGCCGGGCCACGGAGTCTCTCAGGTGAAAGTCCGAGATTGAACCTGATCGTTCTATTCTTAGGCAGTATGGTGAGATCGAAATCTCCCAGCTCCGTGGTAGTGTTGTAACCGTGTTCGCCCGTTATTGGATTGGGCGCCACACTGAAGCTCGCCGGCGAGAATACCCAATTCGGGTTTGCCAGATTATTGAGAAACCTAAAATACTTGAAACGCCGATAAGTGGCATCAAAGCGATACAACTCGGGCTTCTCAGCGCTCATTCGAAGATGACCGTACGGATCTGAGCCCCACCCGGTTGTAGTCACCAGCAGCTTGTCAAAAATAGTACCCTTGCCATCTTTTGCCGTCACCAGAAAGCTGGAATCAAAGAGGCGCGGTCCTGCCTTATAGTTCAGATCGCTCTGGTACTTATTGAGGTCGCCGCCTACGCTCAGGCCGCGATAACCGAGCTCCAGGGTGGATGTGATTATGTAATCACCGGCGTCATCCCCGGCTTGAACGGGGGCACTGTCCGTACTGCTTGCGGGAGATTTCTTCGGGCTTGGACTCGGCGTCGGCTCTTGCGCCCGGGTAACTGACGCCAATACCAACAAACCCATTACTAGACCAAGAGCCGTTGCCGACCTTAGCGATGTGGTTTTGCTCTTCATAGCGATTCTCCAGCTCAACTAGCCAATAGTCTCAACCAGCCTTCTAGTCACGCCTTACCTGAAGAAGACAGGACTCGAACGCGACCCGTGAATCTTGACGTGACAGGCCGTGCAGTTAGCGTATTGCGCATTCTGATTATGCTGTGGACCAGCAGGCTCAACGGCTCCGACGTCATGGGCTACGCTGTGGCATGTGAGACAGAGTTGGTTAACCGCGCTGAATCTCAATAACCTTGGATTAGACGAGCCGTGTGGTGTATGACATGCAACGCAACCTTCGGTTTTCACCGGGGCGTGTTCATAAGTAAAAGGACCTTGCTTATCCGCATGACATTTAATGCAAGTAGCGTCTCCGCCGGTGGCTAATCTCGTTTGTTTGAGTTCAAAACCACCGTGCGGGTTATGACAATCGCTGCAGCGCATCGCGCCTTCCATGACTTTATGATGGAAGGGCGCCGAGAACGCTGATTTGACCTCGCTGTGGCAACCCAGGCAAAGCTGCGGTTCACTCACCTTCAACATTCTGATTGATGAGAAGCCCGGCTTTTCAGTGTTTGCTGCGGTCACCCGGGTAATCGAGCCGGGCACATTCCTACTGGTTGCTATAAAGTGGGGCGAGTGGCAATCAGTGCACCCGATGTCGTTGCGCCAGTGCTCGCCGCGGCGGAAGTTGTTATGTTCTTCTTTGCCGGCATGACACGTCAGACAGGTCTCTGAAGTTTCTTTCGACGATTTATTCTTAAAAGATATGATCTTGGCGGGATCACCTTCGGCAATGTGGCTTTTGCCGGGGCCATGGCAAGATTCGCAACCAGTAACTTTCCCCTTCCAACTGGTTATCGTCGCCAGGTGAGCATGCGAAGTGTGCGAATAAGCCTTGAACTGATCTTCGTGACAATCCTTGCAGGCGTCACTGCCCACGTAATCGGTATCGTCGGTCATCATGCTTACCGGCTTGGAGTTCTCACCAGAACCGATGGCTTGTGAGCTCCTGGTTGAAGCGAACCACAGCACCAGGCCCAATACCGACCCGCAGACGAATAGCGTTTTGATCGCTTTGGTCAGTCTCAATTCGCGGCCTCCTTACAGGCGTGAAAAGCCTCTCTAATGTTTCTTACCGAAAAAAGTGGGGCTTTGATAATGAAAAGTCGGGGCGAGCGCGTTCTGATGCCGACAACAGCTGCATTTTGTGCTTGAGTGTCTTGAAGCAACTGCGAAGCCATCTTGGTGCGCCGATCATCGGCCCGCTCTCCTCCTTTGTCAACAAAAAGTTACCGCTATCACAAATTATCCCCGGATGTTTGTCTATGCGTTAAGACATACATCGTCGACAGGCTTGTTGAGCGTATTCAAAAAGCTCGCTTTCAGAACGTAGTCCAAGCTGCTGCCTGGTTCCCGCGCGCCCTCCGTCGCAAGCGGTGTGCCTACTTGAAAGGTTCTAATCGAGCGAATTTAGTCATTTAATTGCACGCCGCTTGAGAATTTTCGCGCAACGCAGTGCGGAACTTTTCACAAACACTGAAGGCCAGCACTAGCTTTCCTAATCAACTCCCGTGTTGGCGCGGCGGCATACGCGTTGCTGTGGTCAAGGATCGGGAACCCAAAGCTCGAGCGAATAGAGCAGCGACAGGCTGCTCAGAGTGCAGAGCCAGGGAGAAATGGAGGGTGACACCATGGCAAAAGATGATCGAGACATTCTTGAACTGCTTAAGGAAGAATTGGCTTTCATAGAGCAAGGCGGTTATGGACGCTCGGTCCGCACACCGTGGTTACCTAAGTCAGCCTTCCAGGACTCCCTGACCTGCATAAACTATGGCTACCCGTATCGCGTGCATCCGTGTAACGAGTGCCACTTGCTTGAATTCGTTGAAGAAGACCATCGAGCTGAACAGGTGCCTTGCCACTTCATTCCTTTAAACGACGCGGGAGAAACGATTGAGGATCTGGAGGCTCAGGAGAATCAAGCAAAATTGGAACGCACGCTGATGCAGTGGATGCGAACCAAAATCAAGGACATTGAGGATGCGAGAGCGACTGCCGGAGTCGCGTAGGGACGAAATCTCTACAGCTCCGAGTATCCACCTGTCCCTGTTCGCGGCAGCAGCGTCAACATTTTCACTGGGGACCGCGGGCGTCCCGCCCGCAACGAGCGCGTTAGCGCGAGTAAAGCTTTTTATTGAGCCAATCCTGGTAAGGAATGGTTTGCGGGCGGGACGCCCGTGGTCCCAGTGAAGATGTTGACGCTGCTGTTGACGTTTAGGTGATCAGCCAATTCCTCGAGGAAAGACCCATACTATGAACAACCGAACCATTACTATTGACGGCAATGAAGCGGCGGCGCTAGTCGCTTACAAAACCAACGAAGTGATCGCGATCTATCCGATTACGCCGTCGTCGAACATGGGTGAATCTGCTGACGCCTGGGCGGCGAAGAAAGAAAAGAACATCTGGGGCATGACTCCAATCGTGCGCGAGATGCAGTCGGAAGGCGGCGCGGCAGGCACGGTTCATGGAGCGCTGCAGACCGGCGCCCTAACCACAACCTTCACTGCGAGCCAGGGCTTGCTTTTGATGATCCCCAATATGTTCAAGATTGCCGGTGAACAAACCAGCACCGTCTTTCATATCGCCGCGCGTTCAGTAGCAACGCATGCGCTCTCGATCTTCGGCGATCACAGCGATGTAATGGCGACACGATCGACGGGCTGGGCCATGCTATTCGCCAACTCGGTCCAGGAAGTGATGGATTTCGCGTTGATCGCTCAAGCGAGCACGCTACGGTCACGCGTTCCGTTTCTGCATGTGTTCGACGGGTTTCGCACGTCGCACGAAGTAATGAAAATCCAAAAGCTCGCTGACGATGAAATCAGCGCCATGATTGATGAGCAGCTTGTGCAGGCGCATCGTGCGCGGGCGCTAACGCCCGATCATCCGGTAATGCGAGGCACGGCACAGAACCCCGACGTGTTCTTCCAATCGCGCGAACGATCCAATTCCCTCTATCTCGAAACGCCGGCGATCGTGGCCGAGGAAATGAAGCGATTCGCATCGCTCACCGGGCGCCAGTATCAGCTTTTTGACTATGTCGGCGACCCAGACGCCGAGCGAGTTATTGTCATGATGGGTTCAGGCAGCGAAACCGCCGAAGAAACTGTCACAGCGTTATGCGATAAGGGAGAAAAGGTTGGTTTACTGAAAGTGCGACTGTATCGCCCATTCTCGGTAGAGCATTTCGTGGCGGCTCTGCCACATTCGGTGAGATCAATCGCCGTACTTGATAGAACGAAAGAACCGGGAAGCGCCGGCGAGCCGCTCTACCAGGATGTGCTTACTGCCGTCATCGAAGAAGGCGCACGTTCAACTATTGACTTTGCGTTAAGGCCGCGCGTGATTGGCGGTCGCTACGGTCTCGCTTCAAAAGAGTTTACGCCCGCGATGGTCAAGGCGGTGTTCGACGAGCTTAGCGAAGCAGAACCAAAAAACCACTTCAGTATCGGGATTGTCGATGATGTGACGTTTACTTCACTACCGTTTGATCCAAACTTCGCCACCGAGCCGAAAGATCAAGTACGGGCGATGTTTTGGGGACTTGGCGCCGACGGAACAGTCAGTGCTAACAAGAATTCGATCAAGATCATTGGCGAAGAGACTTCGCATCACGCGCAGGGCTACTTTGTCTATGATTCAAAGAAATCAGGCGCGATGACCGTATCGCATCTGCGTTTTGGAAAAGATCCGATCAAGAGTACTTACCTAATTCAGCGTGCGAATTTCATTGGAGTTCATCAGTTTGACTTCCTCAATCGTTACCGGATTCTGGATGCGGCTGAAGAAGGCGCGACATTACTTCTGAACAGCCCCTACGACGCCACGGAAATCTGGGAGCACCTGCCAGGCTCAGTCCAGGAGACGATTATTGCCAAACGGATCAAGGTCTATTCGATCAATGCCTACGCGGTCGCGAAAAAGAACCAGCTTGGCAATCGCATCAACACAATCATGCAGACGTGCTTCTTTGGGATTAGTGGCGTGCTTCCGCGCGACGAAGCGATTGCCAGGATCAAAGAATCGATTGGAAAGACTTACGGTAAGCGCGGCGACGCGATCGTGCGGCAAAACTTCGCGGCGGTTGATGCTGCGATCGAGCACTTACAACCAGTGGCTGTGCCCACGCTGCCAACCAGCACCTTTGATTTGCCGCCGGCGGTGGCCGCAGAAGCGCCGGACTTCGTCCAGCGCGTGACGGCGGAAATTATTGCTGGTCGTGGCGATCTGTTACCGGTCAGTGCTTTTCCTCTTGATGGCACTTATCCCGTTGGGACGGCCCAGTGGGAGAAACGCAATATCGCCCAGGAAGTTCCGGTTTGGGAAACGGACCTTTGCATCGAATGCGGCAAATGTGTTCTGGTCTGTCCGCATTCGACGATTCGTGCCAAGGTCTGTCACGAAAGCGATCTCGCGAACGCGCCAGGCGGTTTCAAGACAATGCCGGCGAAGTGGCGTGAGCTCCCGGATCAGCTTTACACGATTCAGGTTGCAGTTGAAGACTGCACCGGTTGCCAGCTGTGTGTAGAAGTTTGTCCCGCAAAAGACAAGACTGATAGTTCTCGTAAAGCACTGAACATGCACCCGCAGTTGCCTTTGCGCGACAGCGAGCGCGTTAACTGGGAATACTTCCTCTCGCTGCCCGAAATTCGTCGCAACGGCAATCTCGCCTTCAGTACAGTTAAGAACGTGCAACTGTTGCAGCCGCTCTTTGAATTCTCGGGCGCGTGCTCAGGCTGTGGAGAAACGCCTTACATTAAGCTGATGACGCAGCTCTTCGGTGATCGTGCGGTCATCGCGAACGCCACCGGCTGCTCGAGCATCTACGGTGGGAATTTGCCGACTACTCCTTACACCATCAATTGCGAAGGTCGAGGTCCGGCATGGAGCAATTCGTTGTTCGAAGACAACGCTGAGTTTGGTCTGGGCATGCGCCTCGCGCTTGACCACCAAAATGCTTACGCAAAGCAGTTGGTTGAGCGATTACGCGAGCTGATTGGCGACTCGCTGGCGGATACTTTGCTGAATGAAGAGCAGGCGACTGAAACAGACATCGCGAAGAAGCGTGAAGTGGTGGCTGAGTTGAAAGCGAAACTGGCCGGTCGCGGCGAACGTGAAGCGCGCGATCTTTTGAGTCTGGCCGACGCGCTCGTTAAAAAGAGTGTCTGGATCGTCGGGGGCGATGGCTGGGCCTACGACATCGGTTATGGTGGCCTGGATCACGTACTGGCGAGTGGGCAAGACGTAAATATCCTCGTGCTTGACACCGAGGTTTATTCAAACACGGGCGGCCAGGCGTCGAAAGCAACGCCCCTGGGTGCGGTGGCGAAGTTTGCTGCCGGCGGGAAGCCGACGGCCAAGAAGGATCTGGGCCTTACGGCGATGCGCTACGGCAACGTTTACATTGCGCAGATAGCAATGGGCGCCAACGATACCCATACGGTAAAGGCATTTCTCGAAGCGGAAGCCCATCCGGGTCCTTCGCTGGTCATCTCCTACGGTCACTGCATCGCGCACGGCATCGACATGTCAAAAGGTATGCAGCAGCAGAAGCTGGCGGTCGAGTCTGGTTATTGGCCGCTCTATCGTTACGATCCGAAGCTGGCCACCGAAGGTAAGAATCCATTTCAGCTTGACTCGCGCGATCCCAAAATTCCGCTCCAGGATTACATCTACACCGAAGGTCGTTATCGAATGCTGCGCGAGAGCGATCCAGAGACAGCGAAGCTTTTGTTACAGCAGGCACAAGCCTCGGTGGATCACCGCTGGCAGCAATACAGGCAAATGGCAGCGCAAAAAGTTTAGGAGGTCGTGAAGTTCAGGGTTTCGGACTACTTAATTTCGTTTAGTCCCGAAACATCAGTCTCCCCAGACTACTTACGCAACAATGGATAGGGATTGATGTTGGTGCCCTCCCAGTAACGCCTGGGATCCGCAACGACAGATATTGAAAAGTGTAGGTGATAATTTCCAGGTCCTGCGTTGCCGGTGTCGCCGACATAACCAATAAGATCTCCCTGCTTTACAAACTTACCGGCCACCAGACTATCGGCATAGCCTTGCAGATGTGCGTAATAAAAAACCAGCTTCTTATCGGTGCTGAGCTGATAGATGGTGGTCCCGCCGCGCTCACTCTGGAACAGTTTGACGATCTCGCCATCGGCCGCCGCGAGGACCGGCGTCCCCGCCGGCGCGGGAATATCTATCGCATCATGGACGCGGCCTTCCGAACGCGCATCCGTGAACGTGTCCAATAGCTGATCGGGTTTCACACCGGCGACTGGAATTATCAGTTTCAAAGTGCCGACAAAACTACGGCTGAGCGCGGCATCTTGCGAGCTGGTTTCAATTGAAGGCGTCTGTTCCGCATTCGGCGTCGCTGGGGATTGAGTAGGAGACGCCGTTGGGGTCGCTGTCGGTGATGCGGATGGGGCGATCTCAAGCGCCGGCGATACGGAAGGAGTTAAAGCGGGTGGAGGAGTTTCCTGAACAGAGCCGTTGGCTTGTTCGTAGCGATTCAAATTGACTCTTTGACGCGAACTTCGCCCGCGCGCCCACGATATAACTGCGATAGTCGCGATGGCTACGGCCACAATGAGCAACACTTGCAACCGCGCGCGGCGTGTTATTTGAAGCGCCACGATAGCTACCTGTGAAAACCTAACGGCAACAACGGTCGGGGTGCCGTGCCTTCAAAAAACCAGCTGGCGCCAACGCGTAAACGATGATGCCACGTGGGTAGGCGCGCGGTGTAAAGCGCAAAACGCGCCTGGCGAGCCAGTGGTCCTCCAAATGCTTTTCCGCCGGCGAGCACGGCGGCGCGTTCCGTACCCAGACTGACCGCTTCTCCCAGTTCCTCAAAATGTTTGGTCTGTAACTCCTCGCCCGAGAGAAAAGCTTTGACGTTCTTTGCGACCAGACCCGCTTGTTGGAATGCCAGTTGGGCCGTTCCTGCCAGGGTTGGTGCGGCGGCCTTGTAAAAAGCGATGTCCCCCAGCGAGAAGACGTTTGCGTGGGAAGGAACTTGTAGAGTGGGATTCACCAGGATCAAACCCCGGCTGGTTTTCTCTACGTTAAGACTTTCGATCAGCGGACTGACGCGCACGCCGCCCACCCAAACCACCGCGGCCGTGTCAAACTCAGTCTGCGTTCCATTGTGTTCCGACACCAGCGTCTTCTCCGTAACGCGAACGACGCGAGTCAGTGTGTGAACTTCCACGTGCGATTGGCGCAGCGCCTGGTCTACAAACTGGCGAATCTCCTGGCCCATTCCGGGCACAACGCGGTCTCCCATCTCGATAACCAGTACGCGCGGTTCGCCGCTGAGGGCGCGCCGTTTGAAAGCGTCGCGAAGCAAGTCAGCCATCTTGGTCGAGAGTTCCACGCCACTGGCGCCGGCGCCTACCACCGCAAAAGTCAAAGCGCGTTGAATGTCCTGGGGTGGCAGATCGGGAGGTACATGGTCGAGCGCATCGATCATAGTCCGCCGCAACATATCTGCGTCGGCAAGCTTGCGGAAGGGAATCGCATATTCCGCAGCGCCTGTGACTCCGGCGAAGTTTGTAACCCCGCCGACGGCGAGCACCAAAACGTCATAAGTGAGTGAGTCGCCGCCGTTTTTCAGGGTCGCGGTGCGCTTGTTCAGATCAATATTCATGACCTGATCGCGAACGAGCTTCACGCTTTCATCGAGCAATTCTTTGTAGGGAGGGGCAATATGCCATTCCTCAACTTCGCCACTCAGATATTCGTAAAGCATTGGAGTGAAGAGGAAATGATCTGCATCGCTGACAAGCGTGACCTCGTACGAGCTTTCCAAATCGAGCGCGGCGAATAGCCCGCCAAAGCCACCCCCAACAATAAGGATCCGCGCTTTTTTGTTTTCCATCTGTGTGAAACTCCCTGCTTTTCGAAATGGTAACAGACAACAGCCAGGGGGCGAATATGGCTTGTGGCTTGAAATTGTGGTTAAACAAATTGACCCGAGCATGCGACGCTAGTTCGTTGACCCCGCGCTGCTGCCGTAATAATGTTGTTGCATTCCGAGCGGCACCGAACCACGATCAAGGAGCCCAAAGATGAACCCAAGGACTCCCCACACCCAACTTCGTTTTTATCTGTCCTTTTCATTCATCGCCGTCTGCTTGTTGGGACTAAACCAGGCCGCGACCACTATCTCATCATCACACTCGCTGGGTTATAACGGTAAAGAGGTCGTTCGTGAAACCAACGCCGGCAAGCTCGAAGCTAAACTTTTCTATGATAAAGAGACGCAGAGTCGTGGAGATTATCAAGACCGTGGAACCTGGATCGGTGATCCTTACCACAATGACATCTCATCGTCGTCGCGCGCCCTTATGCAATTATCTTTACAGACTCCAGCCGACAAGATCGCGCCCGACGTGCTCGCCGACACGGCGGATGGCAAGAGGGGATCGATTGTTATCCTGCTGGCCGATCAGGCCGACGTCAGCGCCGCGTATGACATGAACGACCAGGACGCGCGCGGCTGGTTTGTATATAACACGCTTACTCAGCACGCCGCGCGCACGCAGGTTGGCCTCCAGGAGTTTCTGAAACGTCAAGGCGCGACTTATCAATCTTTCTGGGCTGTTAACATGATCGTCGCGACAGCCGACCGCCAACTGGTCGAAAAACTCGCGGCCCGTGCCGACGTCGCCCGCGTCGATTCGAACAGGCCAACTCGCTGGATCGAGGACCCGGTCGTTGAAAGGTTCGGCGTCACGACCAGCAAAGCCAACGCCGCCGATGCCCCCGATACCGTCGAGTGGGGCGTGTTGAATACCAACGCCCCGGCGGTTTGGGCGATGGGATTCACCGGTCAGGGTATAGTGGTGGCCAACGAAGACACCGGCATGCGCTGGACCCACAATGCTTTGAAGCCCCAATACCGCGGCTGGAACGGCGCCGTCGCCGACCATAATTTCAACTGGCACGATTCAATTCACAGCGGCGGCGGTAGCTGCGGCGCCAACGCAGTAGCGCCCTGCGACGACAATGGACACGGCACACATACCACGGGTACGACGATTGGGGATGATGGCGCCGGCAACCAGATAGGTGTAGCTCCGGGAGCGAAGTGGATTGGCTGTCGCAACATGGATCAGGGCAATGGTACTCCAGCCACCTACACAGAGTGTTTTCAGTTCTTCATTGCGCCGACTGATCTGACTAACAGCAACCCTAACCCGGCCCTGCGTCCACACGTGATTAACAATTCCTGGGGTTGCCCGTTCAGCGAAGGATGCGTCACTCGCGCGGAGCTGGAGACGATAGTTAACAACACGGAGGCCGCCGGGATCTTCGTTGAAGTTTCAGCAGGCAATTCCGGCTCAGGTTGTTCGACTGTATCCGATCCGCCGGCGATCTACAGCGCCTCCTTTTCGACCGGTGCAATTGACATTAGCAACGTGCTGGCGAGTTTCAGCAGTCGTGGCCCAAGCACGTTCTACACGCCAAACCTGCTAAAGCCAAACATCTCGGCCCCCGGCGTCAACGTCCGCTCATCCACGCGGACAAGCGATACCAGCTTTGGGAACCTGAGCGGCACTTCTATGGCTGGACCCCACGTCGCCGGCGCGGTTGCCCTGCTTTGGTCTGCCCGGCCAAACCTGGTGCGCAACATCCCCCAGACCAAGACGATCCTGCAGAACACAGCTAACCCGGCCGTGACCGTCACGCCGCAAACCTGCGGTGGCATACCATCGACCCAGATACCAAACAATTCCTTCGGCTACGGCCGGGTGGACGTTCTGGCTGCTGTCAACGCTGCACCGACTGCTTCACCGGCGAGCATCAGCGGACAGATTACAACCACAGACGGTCAACCCCTGGCCGGTGTGACTATCCAGATGACCGGAGACGGATCACGGAAAACGATTACGGACGCCAACGGTAATTACCGCTTCGATAATGTCAGGACAGATAACTTCTACACAGTTACACCGGCGCGCGTGAACTACAGTTTCACTCCGGATAATCGCTCCTTCTTGCTCTCCGGCAATAAGACCGACGCTGTGTTCACCGCCATTCCGGACGCGGTCATGGTTGCGAATCCGGTGGACGTCCCGGAGTTTTTCGTTCGCCAGCATTATGTTGATTTTCTGGGACGCGAGCCGGATGAAAGCGGGTTCAACTTCTGGAGCGATCAGATACTCGAATGTGGGGGTGACGCGAACTGCTTCGAGCGGCGGCGAATCAATGTTTCGGCGGCCTACTTCTTGTCAATAGAGTTTCAGCAGACAGGCGGACTGGTTGACGGACTTTACCGTGCCAGTTATGGCCGGCGACCGCTTTATGCGGAATTCTTGCCTGACACGGCCGTAGTAGCCCGCGATGTAGTTGTTGGCCGGGGCGACTGGGCGCAACAGTTGGAAACGAATGAGCAGGCGTTTGTCGACGCCTGGGTAGAGCGACCGGCATTCCGTGCAGCTTATGATGGGCTGGCAAGCGACGCTTTTGTCGACACGCTAATCGGCCATACCGGCGCGAGCTTTAGTGGCGATCGCAATGCCCTCGTCAATGGCTTAACTAATGGGACAATGACGCGGGCGGCGGTCTTGCGCCAGGTGGTGGAGAATGAAGGGTTTACGCGGGCGAAGTCGAACCAGATGTTTGTGATGATGGAATACTTCGGCTACCTGAGGCGCGACCCGGACGAAAGCGGCTACGCATTCTGGCTGAACAAGCTGAGCGAGTTCAATGGAAACTTTGAACAGGCAGAAATGGTTAAGGCGTTTATCATTTCGGGGGAGTACCGCGACCGCTTCCGGTAAAAACATGGAGATTTTCCATCTGTCATTTGACATTTTTCATTTGCCATTTAAGCCGCGATCGAACAGGCGGCGCCCAGCGGTATTAAATGGCAAATGGCAAATGAAAAATGATAAATGGAAAATCCTGGTTTCCGTCCACTTAGCCGCCGCTTTTCACCAGCAAGACCAATCGGTCCGTTTCGACCCCGCTGGACAGCCTTTCGGGCACGTGTTAACTTACCTTGACACTTAATCTTAGCGGTTGCCGTCCATTGGCGGTTTTCTGCTGTTCTGGAGGATCATTTTTAGCAGTGCCATTAGCCAAGGAAACGAAAGTACAGATTCTTAACGATTTTCGCAGCCACGATACAGACACAGGTTCGCCACAGGTTCAGGTGGCTTTACTCAGCAAGAGAATCAACGAGCTTACCGAACACTTCAAAGTCCACAAAAAGGATAACCACTCGCGGCGCGGCCTGCTCAAGATGGTCTCGCAGCGTCGAAGTTTGCTGGATTATTTGAAGCGTACAGACATCGAACGATACCACGAGGTAGTGACTCGTCTGGGGCTTCGCAAATAAGAAAACAGAAGCAACAGAACCGTTCAGTAGTGTAACGAGAAACTTCGAATCTCAGATTTCCAAAGCCCACGTCTATCGAAGGGCTTGCCCAAGGTGCCGAACGTGACGGCGATACTCCCAAGCAAGCAGACGTGTTCGGCCTTAGCGTAATGCACAAAAGGCGGCAGAGCTTCACGGTGAAGAGGCTCTGCCGCCTTTGTGATTATTGCGGCTCCACGATTTTCCCAAACGCCTCACGTGGCGCGCTCCCGGTAAATGAAAACTGGGAAACTGGGAAATGAAAGTTTTATTCCAATCAAAGCGAGGCGCACGAGACGCTCGCGAGCCTGATTCAATCAGGTAATTGTCCGAAGGAGACAAACAATATGACAGTTAAGAAATATCTCAAAGAGTCAATAAAGTTAGGCGATAAGGATTTGACGGTCGAGACCGGCCGAGTCGCCAAACAAGCAGATGGTTCAGTCGTTATCAAATATGGCGACACAATGCTGCTGGTTGCCGCGGTAGGCGCGCAGACCACACGGGAAGGAGTTGATTTCTTCCCCCTGACGGTAGAGTACCGTGAAGCAAACTACGCGGCCGGGCGCATTCCCGGTAACTACTTCCGGCGCGAAGGAAGACCTACAGAAAAAGAAACCCTTACCAGCCGTCTGATCGATCGACCTTGCAGACCATTATTCGCTGAAGGTTATCGTAACGAGACGCAGGTAATCGCGAGCGTGATTTCCGCGGACCCCGACAACAATCCTGATGTGATCGCAATCACTGGCGCTTCATGCGCGCTCTATCTTTCCGATATCCCCTTCATGAATCCAATCGGCGGTGTGCGGATCGGACTGATTGAAGGCCGCTACATTGTTAACCCCACCTACGACGAAGTGCGCGAGTCGCGATTGAACCTGATCGTCGCGGGCACGGAGGAGGCCATTGTGATGGTCGAGGCCGGGGCCTCGGAAGTGTCGGAAGAAATCATGCTAGAGGCCCTCATGCTTGCCCATAAAGAAATCAATCGGCTTTGTCGCTGGCAGAAGGGGCTGTACAAAGCGCTTGCCATACAGAAGCGCGAAGTGGAACCCCCGGTGCTTAACGAGGAAATGCTGGGAGAAATTCAGCGGAATTACAGTGAACGTCTACGCTCCTCTATGGACACCACCAATCAGGAGAAGCGCGACAGTTACGCGGCGGTTGACGCGTTGAAAAAGGAAGTCGTTGAAGGCTATCCGGAAGATGAACCGGAAAAACGACAGATGGCGAAACGGGTTTTCGACCATTTGAAAGAAACCGTCTTTCGTGACGATATTCTCAATAGCCGGCGCAGGCCCGATGGCCGGCGCTTCTCGGAAATACGGCCTATAAGCTGCGAAATTGGCTGGTTGCCCCGAGTCCACGGTTCCGCACTTTTTACTCGCGGCGAAACTCAGGCTCTCGTCACCACCACGCTGGGCACTAAAGAAGACGAGCAGTTTATGGACGACATCGAGAAGGGCGAAGTTAAACGCCGCTTCCTGCTGCACTACAACTTCCCGCATTACTCGGTGGGTGAAGTGGGTCGTTTTGGTTCGTCGAGCCGGCGCGAAATTGGACATGGTGCTCTGGCGCGGCGGGCGATTGAGCCGGTGCTGCCGGATGAGTCGGTTTTTCCTTATACGCTTCGCATCGTTTCTGATATTACCGAGTCCAATGGTTCGTCATCGATGGCCAGCGTTTGCGGCGGCATCCTGTCGTTGATGGACGCAGGTGTCCCATTAAAGGCTCCAGTCGCCGGCGTGGCGATGGGCTTGGTAATGGAAGGTAATAAGTATGCCATTCTGACGGACATCGCCGGAGCCGAGGACCATTACGGTGATATGGACTTCAAAGTCACTGGCACTAAAGAAGGCATCACCGCGCTGCAGATGGACATCAAGATCGCGGGCATCAACGCGCAGATTATGACCGAGGCCCTCGAGCAGGCGAAAAAGGGGCGATTGTATATTCTCAGTGTGATGGAGCAAGCCATTGCTAAGCCGCGTGCCGATATTTCGGTTCACGCGCCAAGAATCATCCAGATCAAAATCAATCCTGACAAGATTCGCGACGTTATCGGACCAGGCGGCAAGATGATCCGGGCGTTGGTAGAAGAGACGGGCGCGAAGATCGATGTTTCAGACGATGGGACGATTTCGATAGCTACGGCGAGCGGCGAGGCAGCCGAAGCCGCGGTTGCCCGAATTCGCGGAATCACGGCCGAGGCGGAGGTGGGTCAGACCTACCTGGGCACAGTCTCCCGCATCGTTGATTTTGGCGCGTTCGTTGAAATCTTTCCGGGAACAGATGGACTACTTCACATCTCCGAGATCGCAGATCGCCGAGTGAAAGATGTTCGCGATGAGTTGAAGGAAGGACAGCAGATCCTGGTCAAATGCATCGGCAAAGAAGGCAACAAGATTAAACTTTCGCGAAAAGCTGTCTTGCGGGACGAGGACCGCAAAGCTGAGGCCGCGAGTGCGGGTGATTCCGTAGCTGCTCATGATTCTGATTAAGGTCGATTCTGATT
>JBKOZZ010000095.1:0-12800 GCA_046726155.1 Acidobacteriota bacterium | reverse complement strand
CTTTGCTTGTTCAATGTCGGTGTACCAGTAGAGACCGGATAGATAACTGTCCTTCTGCTGACTCACTGTATCGAGCGCAGTACTCAAACGCTCCCACTCCGGCGTGGGAGCGAGCAACGGATTCGCGACTTGCTCACTGATCTCGCGCGCGTATGTCTGAAACAGCGCATTCAATCCTGCCGGACCCTGAGCACGCAGCTCAGCGAGGGCCGGGGCGGATACTGCTGGGTTTTCAGAGATCGCCCTAAGCGCCAACGTTTCGAGATTAGTGCGGGCGTAGAGCGTTGGGCTGAAAATGAGCAGGAAAAGCAGAAGGAACAAACCAGAGAATTTGGGCCTCATAGGAACCTCCAGGCGAGACAATATAGGTTGGAGCGGGGAGTGTGGGTTTGAGTCGCGAAAGCTAGGCCGGGTTGTCTCATGAATTGCGTCTGGGTCAGGAAAGAGCGGGGGTAAACCACCCTTCCCAACCCTGAGACTTTCACAGTTGACTTGGTTGTCTCGCTTGGAAGCCTTCCAATCTAATGCGTTGCGCTCAACTGTAATTAGCTCGAGGTTGGGAAGGGCGGTTTACCCCCGCTGTTCTCTTCTGCAGTCAACATTTCTCAGAAACGAGCAAAAGTCTTTGCGCACCCAGCTTGAAAGCGTCTTCGGTTAACGAGGCGTAGGCGGCAACAGGTTCCAGGCCGGCTTCGCGCAACAACATGGTCAGTTCGTGGTAGGTGTAAACGCGCTGTGAAGAGGGGCGCTTCTCTGTTCGCCCATCGCGCGTGAAAGAGTATTCCGTAAACATTCGTCCCTGCGCATGATCATAAATACTGTCTGCCACGAGGTTAATGCCACCAAACTCAAAGCTGCGGTGTTCCTGAAACACGGGAAGTAGGCACTCAGCAATTGCGCCGCTGTCGATGACAAACCTTGCGCCGGACTGCAGGCTTTTCCAAACTGCTTTCAAGAAATCGGCATTCCCCTGGTCGTCGAGATAGCCAAAACTATTCCCAAAGCAGAACGCTCCGGCAAACTCGCCGGTCCATGGCAGGTCGCGCATCTCGCGCTCGTGCAAATCAAGTGGAACGTCGCCCTCACCGGAGTTCATTTTTGCTTCGGCAATGAATTCACTTGCGATGTCCACACCCGTTACTTGAAATCCACGTCGCGCCAGTTCAATTGAAAGCCGGCCGTTGCCGCAGGGTACGTCAAGCACCTTCGCTCCTGCGGAAAGTTGAAGTTGCTTTTGAATGAAATCGGCCTCAGCGCGCGTCTGTTCGTCGCTCACCACAGCGCGCCAAAAGTCGAGCGCCACGCCGTGAAAAAAGTTTTTCCACCAGTCAATCATTCTCTCGTAGTTACGTTTAAGTTCGACAGAGGTTTCTAAACAAACGACTGATTAGCGCTTCTTCCGCCGACCTTTGCTGGATACTGCTGGTGCTTCTAATTGTGCTCTCGATTTCCGAGGCAATTTTTCGAGGATCAGCTGGTAGGCGTTTCTTAGCAGTTCCTTCAGTTCGCGTTCCGGCAAAGCGTCGAAACGCTTCAGCGCAACCCAATAGTAGCGGGCTACATAAGGCGCGGGTACGATGCCGTCCCGTTCTGTTAATTCCGCAAACACTTCAGGAGTGCACTTGAAAGACATGCGGTGATCACTGGCGGCATCAAGCGCCACAACGGCAAACATCTTGTTGCCGATACGAAAGAGCAAATCGCTTTCCCACTGCACATCCTCCGTGACATGTGGCAGCGACAGGCAAAACTTGCGAACAGATTCGGCGTCCATAGCGGGCGAATAGTAAATCGTAAATGGTCAATAATAAATGTCAGCGTCTCGCTTTGCGTTTCTTTGCGGCGCCTTTTCCGTCCCTTGCGACTAAGTCTTTTTGCCGGCACTTACACAAATTCGCGGGCAATCCACTTCTTGATTTCTGCCCATTCCGCCGAGTCCATATAAGCTTCCGTCATTTTCTTTAGTTCGCCAACCTTCTGGTAGTCATCGGGATCTATCGGCTGGGTGAGTTGGACATTGCCGCGACGAAACTTGTTACCAAGGATCTGCTCACATTGAAAAGTATCAATATCAGCAACCCCATCCATCACTAGTGAAAGCAGTGGAAATTGTGGGGTAGGCGGCCGCGTGATTGGAAACATCCATGCCAACACGCCATACCATTCGGGACTCCAAAGATTTTCCGGAGGTATGCCGTTGAGGGTAAACCCCGTACCCAGGGAAAGAAGTTTTATGTTTTCAAAAGCCAGGCCGCGGTCTTTCAAAATGCCGGAAGCCATCAGGCTCGCAGCAGCAAGCATGCTGGGATTGTTGGCATAAACTCCGCCATCGATGAGCGCCTTTTTTTTACCATGATGGTAAAAGACGTGGGGTGGAAAGTATACCGGACCCGCGGAGGTTGATAGCGCTGCATCGAGCACAACAATGTCACTGGTGTCGGAGCCGGGCAGGTTTGTCAGGGAAATGGGCGCCCAGGCTTTCCTTTCCGGCTGATACAGATCGAATGCCGTTACCAGAAGCTCGTGGTCCAACGCGCTTAGCGGTTTGTGGAAGGGAAATGTTTGCTTGACGAGGCCCGTCAGACCCTCGTCCGAATACTTCACGCGCAGAAGATCAAGTGGCAGCAGAGCTGCGCTTGGATAAATGTCGATAAGCTCCTGCGGCGGGACGGTAGCAAGAGGTGCGTCGTACGGTTTAAACACTTCCGAACCTTTGTTCATGTAGATATCGACGAGACTCGAGACGGGCACACCGCTCGCCAGCCCGAGCGCGATAAGGCCGCCTGTTGAAGTGCCCACAAACATGTGCACGTTTTTAAGAAAATTGAGCTCATAATCGAGTTGCTGTATCAGTAAAGCCGGGACCAGGCCGCGGATGCCACCGCCATCACAACTCAGAATGAGGTAACTGGATTGCGCCATTTGACGAAACTCCTTTTCGAGTGAATTCCAAAGGCGAGAGAACGCGGAGATTGTTATCCTGGACGGGTTAGCCTGCCGGCAACACGAGCGCTCGAGATTGTTCATCCCATCGCCACAAATTGTCCTGACCATGGAGATGCACGCCGCCCAGCCAAAGATCGATCCCGTTAAGGCTCACAAAATCAGCTTCGTCTCTCAGCACTGCCTTACCCAAGTCGCTTATCTTGACTTTAGTTTTATGCACAACCTCGGGCGTCAACACTCGCTGATCTAATTCTTCGTTTTCTACGCCCTCTATCTTAAGTAGCGGTTGTCTTGCTGCGCTCATTCGCCGCAAGGCGAGCCAGAACTGCGCGTCTCCAAGACCGTAGACGGGTTCCGCATCCCCAAAGCGGGAAAAGAGATCGATAAAACTGCTCGGCCCTTCGTTAATTAGTTGCAGGGCGCGCTTTTCAATTCTGCCTAAACCGCTGCGGGTCGAAGGGAATCGCTCCAGGTGAGCCTGGAGCGCCGCACGCAGGAAAGGAAGAGGCGATGTGTCCCGCTGCAAAACGTTTTCAAGATCGTTTGGATTCGCAGAACAATAAGCTTGCCAGGCCGACGAAGCGAGATTCAACTCCTGAGATGTCACGGGTTGCCGAGCCGGGAACAATGAAGCCAACTGTTCAGCATTCAACTCTCCCAATCCATGAAAATTTATCTTACCGGGAAAGTCGCCAACACAAATCAGACTCAGCTTAGTTTTTCCTGGATCGCGGTGCGAAAACCAATCAAGCAGGTAAAGCAGGTGTACCTGACAGAAGAGGTCATGCTCAAACCACAAGACGACTTCTTCATGCTCCGCAAAAGAAGCGAGCGTCTCCTCCTGACTCAACAGGCTTCGTTCGCATTCCTCTTCATCAACTCTATAAGCTTCCGACAAATGCCGGGCCCGCACCTGGCGCCACTCAGCCCCCGTCAAACCTGCGGGCGTTGGACCAGTAATAAGCGATTCGCGCCAGGCAAGATGTTGACCCGCGAGCGATGATTGCTTCGCCGTATCTGCGGTAGAGTCGCCGTTGTGAATATGCAGCATGAATCGGAAGTCAGAGGTCAGAAGTCAGAGCTCGCACCTGCCTCCTGCGCCTGCCGTCTGCCTCCTGTCCCAGCGCTGGCTATTTCTTCATCAACTCCAGCACCGCGGAAGTCATAGCTTTGATGCCGGTGCGCAGCGTCGGTTCAGGCAACGGCTGGAACAGTGCTGAATGCAACGACGGCAAAGGCGTTTTTGTTTCCTTGCTCTGTTTCACCTTTGCCGGATCAACTGCTCCCAGGGTGAACAGTGTGGCTGGAATTTTCTGATCCAAACTGAGGTAACCAAAATCTTCACTCATCATCACTGGCTCCAGCCTGACCACGTTTTCCTGACCGAGAGCTTTTACAAAGACTTTGGCCAGCCGCTCTGTCAACTCTGGATCATTGTAGGTCGCACTGGTAATTTGAATATCGCTGAACTTAACGATCGGCGCGCGGTCCTCGGGAATTCCCGCCGCCATCGCCACGCCTCTGGTTATTCGTTCAATCGAGGCGAGCACTCTCTTTCTCACGTCTTCTTTGTAGGCGCGCACCGTCAACTGCAGATCAACTTCTTCAGGAATAATGTTGTGTTTGGTGCCGCCATGGATCGAGCCAACAGTTACCACCACCGGATCGAGCGGCGAGTCTTCGCGGCTGACGATCGTTTGCAGCGCCAATATCACCTGAGCGGCAACTACGATCGGATCCTTAGTTGACTCCGGTCTCGCGCCATGGCCACCGAGGCCGCGAATCTTTATGTCGACGGAAGTCGAGCTAGCCATCGCAAAGCCTGGCGTATAACCGACCTTGCCCGCTTCCAGGTCCGCGCTATCGTGAAGCGCGATTACATAGTCAGGTTTAGGGAATCTTTCGTAAAGGCCATCTCGCAATATCGCTCTCGCTCCATCGATTACTTCCTCAGCCGGCTGGCCAATCAGGACCAGCGTGCCGCGCCATTGATCCTTGGATTCGGAAAGTATCTTAGCGGTGCCGAGCATGTTGGTAATGTGTATGTCATGTCCGCAGGCATGCATAACGCTGACATCCTGGCCGGCCTCGTTCTTCGTTTTCACTTTGCTTGCGTAAGGCAGGCCGGTCTTCTCATCAACCGGGAGAGCGTCAAGTTCCGTGCGCAGCAGCACTGTCGGCCCGGCGCCATTCTTCATTACCGCGACAACGCCATAGCCGGTCCATTCCGGCCTCTCATATTTGCCAACTCGCTCCGTGACTGTGTATCCCATTGCGCGCAATTGAGTAGCGAAGAACGCGGCCGTCTTTTCCTCGTAGTGCGACAGCTCCGGCGCGGCGTGTAACTCTTTGTAAGTTGCCACGAGCGAACCGATGTCGCGGTCAAGCATGGCATCCAGCGACTGCTGGGCGTTGACACTTATTGCGGTTAGAGAAGCGCAAAGGAAAATCAGTGAACAGATTCTATTTCGCATTAGTCGCTCCAGTAGGGTTAAGGCAAACTCTTAAGAATCTAATCAACCGCACGCTTCAATTCCTTCATATTTTAACTTGGTGTTAGCGAAACAGCTGGGGCAAGCCCACCTTCCTTACCTGAGAGAGACCTTCTGCTTGCCTCGTTAGGCCGGCGCTGAAAGTCTTTCAAACAAGAATCAGCCACGCAAGTTTAATCAGCTCGAGGTCAGGAAGGCGGGCTTGCCCCCGCTTCGTGGCTAACACTACGCCATGAACAGCCTGATCAGCTCACTGATTCTAGCCAAATGGAAATCGTCGTGTTCGGCCTGAAAAAATATCATGTCTACCAAACGCATTGGCACATTCAAACGAGGATGATGGGCGACTGCGGCAAACGACTCCGGCGCCAAATTGTCCAAACGATCAACCGTCTGCATCCGTTGCGCGCGGAAGTCAGTCAGAATCGAATCCATCAAAACTTGATTGTGGTTTGCCTCGTAGGTTTTGCGGTTCGACATGTCAGCCGCATGTAAAGCGGTGGCGCCGGACAGATATTCGTCAAGTCTTTGCTTCACGAGTGGCTCAAGATCCAGTAAGTGCCCTGCGTTTTCCTGTATCGACCAGCGCTCGCCGTCACGCTTCGTCAGAATCTCAGGCGCAATTGACCGCAGGCGATCTTCCAATCGCGCGGGAGTGCCCCGCAAGCGCTCGATCATTTCCGGATAGATGGCAACGGGAAACGTGAATTGAAACGTACGGTCAGTCCACTTTAAGTGTTTAGACATCAGAATCTAAGTAGGACAGGCATTCCTGCCTGTCCTACCGTTTATACCAGGCTGCGGGCCCGCGAGGCCGCTAATGTAACGCAACCTACATTAAAGAGCCATACGTCAACGTCCCCGGATTGGTTCGCGAAGGGATCCCCGGTTCCCACCGCTCATGGCTTTGTTGCCTGACTTTCTGCGTAATACCGGCCCGGCGTTGTCCCCACTGCGATCTTAAAAGCTGATATGAACGCGCTGGTACTGTCATAACCAACTTCGAGTGCAGCAGTAGTCACCGTTTCACCGGCTGCGAGCAGACGAAGGGCGTGCAACATGCGCAGTTGTTGTCGCCATTTTCCAAATGTCATTTCTGTTTCAGTCTGAAACAATCGCTCGATGGTTCGCTTGCTCGCCCCGATTTGTTTTGCCAGATGATCCAGCGATTTCGCATCGCCGGGATTCTCACGCACGAGCTCGGCAACCCGTAACGCCCGGATGTCTGCTGGCATAGGAAGATTAAGTGGAATCGTCGGCAGCGCCCGAAATTGATCCAGGATTATGTCGATCAGATGCTTGTGAGATGCCACGTTTCTATTGAGCATTCCGATCTCGACGGTACGAAGTATTAACTCGCGCAGCAAAGGTGAAACATTTACAACGCAGCAATCCTTCGGGAGTACATCGGAGAGGCCAGTGCGGAGATAGAGAGTGCGAACAGACACAGTTGCCGACATTTCCACTTCGTGCTCGATTCCCGCCGGTACCCAGACTGCGCGTCGCGATGGCACGACCCACGAGCCGGTCGAAGTGTTCACCGTCATTACTCCACGCGATGCATAAATCAACTGGTGCCAGTCGTGGGAGTGTTTGTGAATCTTATGGGCGGTTGAAAGTTCAACAGCATAACTCCTGATGTCGAGCAAATCTTCGAGGTCCGGCTCACGCGAGGAGTTCTGTCGCTTTTTCGACATGGGTTGGCATTATAGCGCAAGACAGACAATCACTCTGGGGGTTATCGTCGGGCCGTTGAAAAACCATTTTCGATTTTTCACACATTAAAGGAGTAGTCACCATGCCAAACAACTTGAAGCATTTTGCCATCCATGCGGATGATATTCAGCGAGCGCGCGCTTTCTACGAGAAGACTTTTGGCTGGAAGTTTAAGCCCTGGGGGCCGCCGGGCTTTTATCTGATCCAAACCGGAACCGATGAGGATCCGGGCGTTCAGGGCGCGCTCCAGGGGCGCCGCGAAGTCGTTCCGGGGAAACCGATGTTCGGGTTTGAATGCAGCCTGGGAGTCGATTCAATCGACGACACGATTGCGGCCATAGAAGCCAATGGCGGAAAGATCGTCATGCCAAAGTTTGAGATACCAACCGTCGGCACCCTAATTTTTTTCGAAGACACTGAAGGTACCGTTATCGGCGCCATGCAATACGACAAGCAATACACGCGCGTCTAGCTAACACCTGGTTGAGATTCGCCAGATCTCTAAAAGCCGTCGTCTAATTCTCACCATCTGTCCGCAATTTCCGGCAGCCATATCATGCCGCGCGCGTCTTCATGCAGCTTCCGGGCGGTTTTTTGCTCCATCTGAAGGAACACTGCTTGCCAAACTGGCAGGAGTTAATCTGAAAAACTCTTCAGTTAGGAGCAAGCATGAAAACAAGAATCTTCCTCCCGCTTATTGTCGGGGCGTTACTTATCGCGCAACTTCCCACGGGCATAGCGCTAGGACAAGTGGCTCAGGCATCCGGTCGCGACTGGTCAGCAGTTCAGGCGATAGCGGCGGACGAGCGGTTGATCGTAAAACAAAAAGACGGCAAAACGATCGAAGGCAAAATGATCGAAGCCTCGGAAACGAATCTAACGCTGTCGCACAATAACAAGGTGGTGAACATTTCGCGCGATAACATTCAGAAGATCGAGCATTCGCGAGGGAGGTCTGCTAAAAGCAAGTGGGCCCTGATTGGAGCGGGCGTTGGCGGCGCGGCCGGCGCCGGTATTGGCGCTGCGAAGGTTGATTCGAATAGAGACGACAGCGAGATTTGGTTGCCGGTGGGATTGATTTTCGGAGCCGGAGCAGGCGCCGTCACGGGTCTGGTGTTCGGAGCGAGCCGGCGTCAGCGAGCAGTGATCTACGAAGTGCCTTAGGCTGCGCCTCCATAATATTTCACGTAACCGTTTGTGCGAAGTCGCCTGGCGTGATTAATGTGCCGGCAATCACTTCGGTGGGATACTTGCGAAAGAGTTGCACACTCGGGTGCATGCGCATATCTTCGTCCTCAACGACTACTTCGTAATAAACGCTTCGGCGATCAGGCTTGCCGCCGGTTAGTGAAACTGCTTCGTGCGCGGCAATCGTGGCATCAAGAAAGACTGCGGTTGGTCCGGCGATCGCAATCTTTGGCGCTCCCACTGGACACTTGTAGACCCTGACCCGAATCCAGTGGCCTATGATGCCTCCGTTCATCATGGTCCAATCAATGAACCTGGCATCCTTGGGCGCGGAAAACAGTCCGCTGGATCGTGCGTTTGGGAAACTTGAAGGCATCGCCGGCGGCGGCGGTGGTGGCGGCGGAGCGCCCATTCCGATTACACCCCCACGACTTGGAAGATTCGAACCCTTTCTAATTGGCATTAGTCCTCCTGGAAAAGTGACGAATGATAGTGATTCGAGGCTTTGGCAGGCGCGAGGTTATAATGAGACTTCAAACAAATGCAATCATTCTGAGGAGTACAAATGAGTTCCGATAAGGCTTCGCAGTTACCCGAGCGCGTGAGATTCACAGGCCGTATTCTTTTTCTAACTGAAGACACCTCACTGATCCGAGCACAACTGGAAGCGAAAGGCGACGAGCGCGAGCGGCTCGAAGCAGAGCTGTCGCAGCGCTTGCTGCATGAAGACCTGCCGCTGATGAGCAACATCTCGACCGACGAGATCACGCCGGGTTGGGTTTGCTTTTACTATGACGAAACGTTGGGCCAGTACGTTTATGTGGGCATGCGGGACGCCGCGGTCAAGAAAGACGAAGTGAAGAATGGCGGGTTTGCGGTGGTCGTCTCCGGTTTATCAAAAGGCTGCGGGTCCTCGCGGGAAACAGCTCCCTACGCCGAAAAGTGGGCGGGCATTAAACTCGTCATCGCCAAAAGCATCGAAAAGATTTATGGACAAAACTCCCAAAACATCGGTCTGCTGACCGCAACTGATTTTAGCTTGATAGAGCGTATCCGGCGCGGCGAGGAAATTCCGCTCGAGGAGTTCACGCGCGGTCTCGATCCGATCTCAAAAGACATCGTCGAACACGGCGGACTCTTCAACTACAACAAAGCGCGCATGGCTGGTGAAGTCACGCCGCCGCCGCTCGAAACTCCTTCTGAACAACCGCAGCGCCCGATGACTATCGTTGAAAAGATCATCGCGCGGCATGCGTTTGTGCGCGCCGGCGAAGTTGGCGTGGCGGTAGTGAAGCCGGGCGACGCATTGTTTGCGGTTGCCGACGTGCGCTTCTCGCATGAGTATGTAACGCCGATGGCGGAGTCGCTTTTGAAACAATCGCTCGGGCCGGACGCGCGCGTGACGGAGCCCGAATCGGTGTTCGCGTTTCGCGATCACCTGACGTTCCTGGGAAGGGTAATGTCGCCAAAGCATCGCGAGATGGGACTGCTGGAAAGAGCGGAGGGGCTCGCGACTACTCAGGAAGATTTCACCACTAAGCAGGGGATTCGCCTCTACGGCGAGAATCCTGAAGGCGGCTCCGAAGCTATCTGCCACAACGCCGTTGTCGAGGATCTCGCGTTGCCAGGCCAGATTGTTATCGGTACTGACTCGCACACCTGCATGGCTGGCGTGCTTGGCTGTTTTGCGTTTGGGGTTGGCTCCACTGACATGGCAAACGCGTGGTTCGCGAAAGATATTCGCATTAAGGTGCCGGAGACAGTGCGTTATGTTTTGAAAGGACACAAGCGCGCCGATGTCGCCGCGAAAGATGTGATGCTTGTTATTCTCGCCAGCGACTACATGAAAACGAGCCAGGGAATTGGCAAAGTGCTTGAGTTTGCCGGCGACGATCTGAAAAACTGGCCGATGGATGAAAGAGCCACGTTAACCAACATGTCGGTCGAGGCCGGCGGCACAACGGGAATCATCGAACCGGATGAGCAGACGCTCAACTACGTCGTGAAGATGCGCGGGCTCGACGCCGACGAGGTGCGCAAAGGTTTCACTTTCAGTGATCCAGATGCCGAGTATGCGGCAGTGTTTGAGATTGATCTCGATGAGATTCGCCCGATGGTGGCGCTCCCGGGTGATCCACGCAACGGCATCCCGATCGATGAGCTACCCTCAGAAGTGAAAATCGATGCCGCGTATGGTGGCTCATGCACCGGCGGGAAGATGGCGGACATGGACATGTATGCCGAGGTTTTGCAGAACGCGCTCGCCCAGGGGAGGCGAGTCGCGCCCGGTGTTCATCTCTACCTTCAGTTTGGTTCGCAGAAGATCAAACAATATGCTCGTAGTCGAGGATATCTGGAGATTTTTGAAAAGGCGGGTGCAGAACTGATTGATCCTAGTTGTGGTGCTTGCATCAATGCGGGTCCCGGCGCGTCTCCCTCCGCGGAGACAGTTACTGTCAGCGCTCAAAACAGAAACTTCCCTGGCCGCAGCGGCCCGGGCAAACTCTACCTGGCATCACCTTACGTCGTCGCCGCTTCGGCAATCGCCGGCAAGATTGTGGAGCCGTTTGAGTTTTTGATGAAACCTGACGAAGAATTCGTGGGCGTGTGATGCCGGCTTCCCTTACGTTCTCATTCGACCTATAGGCCGACCAAATTTCCCGCGCCTCCGGGCGCAAGCAGTCGCGCGACCAACTGATGCATACGGTCAAAATCGATGGGTTTGGTTACGTAACCTGAAACGCCTACATCGTATGCCGCTCGCTGAAAACCCGCGGTGCCGAAAGCGGTAACTGCAATCACCGGCACGGCGCGGAGCGCATCGGGTTCACGAATCCTGCGCGTGGCCCCCAAGCCATCCAGCCTCGGCATACTCCTCTCCTGACATTGTAGAGATGGATGATGTTTTTCCAGTTAAGAAACAATCCCGCAGTTTACTAAACGCGAATCTTTGGGCAGGTAGTGTTGGATGGATAAGAACCACGCTATACACTACGCCGGCATTAAGGTTTTTGCGGCCTAACGTTTTGCGACAAATCTCTAAGATTGAGATCCGTTTATGGCAACGAGAGCAATAGTCGAATATCCGGATCCAGTGCTTCTCTCACCGGGCGAGCCGGTGGTGAGTTTCAATGGCAAGCTGCAGGCCCTCGTCCAGGATATGTTTGACACCATGTACGACGCCGGAGGCGTGGGATTGGCTGCTCAGCAGATCGGGGTGTCGCTTCGTCTGTTTGTCATGGACTGCGATGGAGTTAAGTTGGTGGCTGCCAATCCTGAAATCATTTCCGCAGCAGGGGAACAAAGTGGCGAAGAGGGCTGCCTTTCAGTCGGGAAGGTTCACGCTGAGCTCAAGCGGGCCGACACGGCAGTGCTCCGAGCGCAGGACGTCATAGGGAAAACTTTCGAACGCGAGGCAAGCGGTCTCGCGGCGCGTTGTTTTCTGCATGAGACGGATCACAACGATGGCATTCTATTCATCCGTCATCTAAGTCCGCTGCGTCGAGATTTAGTTACCAGAAAGTTTCGCAAGCTTAAGAAGAAGCAATGAGAGAGATTGCTCAAACGGGCCTGCTGGAAACGCGGGCGTCCCGCCCAACGCGCCAGAGGCGCAAAGTTACTCTTCAAGACTATGGTTGTCAGAATTCCTTCGCGCTTCGCGCTCATTGCGGGCGAGACGCCCGCGCTCCCAGCACGTATGTGGGCCGATTGCCTAAAGCGCATTTATTGCACGCAGTTCATAAGAAGCGATTGTAAAATAGAATTCCAACAGCTATGGCCAGCGCCGATAATCCTGCCAGCAAAAGAAAGAGTGGAGTTGCGCGCGTCGATTTTATTGGGTAAGTCTTCATGATCTCGGCGCGCATTTGTCCGTTGAGCGCCAGGATGATTTCCAGGGCGCCGATCAGGAAAAAGAACGCAGCTCCGCAGTATTTCCACATAATAATTAGGCAACTATGGACCGGCTGGCTTCAGCGCATTCACCGGATAGTAGGTCCTCGTTGTCTGACTATCTCGGTCGCTGGCCCCACGTCGGTGGGGGCGGTTCCTTCACCGCCCGATCAACCGGCCGCTCTTTGAGCAGTCGCATAGCTTCCGTGACGGCGCGTTCGAGTTGCGGATCATGGCCCGCGATCACTTCCTTAGGCCAGTTCTCGACGTCGATGTCTGGCCCGACGCCTTCATTTTCCACGGCCCATCGACCGTCGCGTGTAAAGAACCCGCCGCGTGGCGCGATCATCGCGCCGCCGTCAATAAACGGTGGCGTGTCGGCCGTGTGAACCAATCCGCCCCAGGTACGTTTCCCAACCAACGGACCAATCTTGCGCCGTTTGAACATGTAAGGCATGAGGTCGCCACCGGAGCCCGCCATCTCGTTAATGATCATCACCTTCGGTCCCCAGATTCCGGCGGCGGGGCTGGTGAACGGATAACGATCGCCGGCGACGTTGTTGAAGT
>JBKOZZ010000094.1:0-26851 GCA_046726155.1 Acidobacteriota bacterium | reverse complement strand
AGCTGAGATTGTCCTTAACGGAAGAGCACGGTAATGCCCGAGTGGAGATTTTTGGTGCTGACAGAGCAAATCCGGTTCTAACAGGAAACTCTCAGCCAATAACTCAACAAGATGTTGAGACGGCTCTCGACGAATACAGGCTTTTCTGTTCCGGTTTTAGTCTCACAGAGGCGGCCGAACCACTTCTTTCCTACGCCGTTGTGTCAGCGACTGAGAATCTTACGAATTTAGATAAGTGGTATGAGCGCGATAGCGGAGAGCGAGTCGGAGATTACACGTTGTTTCAGTTGAAACTTCGCCCGTAAGCAACTGAAGCGCAGTGCGTCCAGGTCGTAAGTTTTCGGGATCGATGAGATCCGTTACAGAGGGTCAGGGGCTCAATGGGAAGTTAGTTAGCCTTTGCGGCTCGAGAGCAGTTGCATTCCGTCAAGGTCCTCCTCTTGAAGAAACTTGACGGCGAGGATGCCATATTGCTTGAGGCGACGATAGAGTTTGCTGCGATCGATTCCGAGGGCTGCGGCCGCCTTGACCTGATTTCCCCCGAATTGCTGCAACACCGAAAGGATGTAGCGTTTCTCGATTTCCGCCAACGGTGCGCCGTCGTTGCGGTAAGCTTCGAGGATCTTTTTCAGGTCCTTAGAAGTTTCCTGCGTTCGAACGGAAAATTCAGACGGCAGATCCTCGATTCCAACCTTTTCGCTCGAGCTAATTGCCAATGAGTATTCGACGGCGCTTTCCAACTCCCGCACATTGCCAGGCCACGAATATTGCAACAGAGCGGCCATTGCTTCAGGAGTAAAACGTCGCGGGGTTGTATCGTACTGGTCCGCATGACGTTGCAGGAAATAGTCGATCAGCAATTCAATGTCGCCGACACGACGGCAAAGATCGGGGACGTGTATCGGGAAAACGCGCAGACGATAGAACAGATCGGCACGAAAACGGCCTTCGCTGACAGCATTGCTCAACTCAGAGTTAGTAGCTGACACAATTCGTACGTCAACATCGATATTTGTACGACCACCCACGCGGCGAATACGTTTCTCCTGGAGCACGCGCAGGAGCTTGGCCTGTGCGGCCAGTGGCAGCGCATCTACTTCATCGAGGAAAAGTGTGCCGCCTGAAGCTGCTTCAAAAAGACCTACACGATTTTCATGGGCGCCGGTAAACGTTCCTCGTTGATGTCCGAAGAGCTCTGCTTCGATCAGCGTTTCTGGTATTGCCGAGCAGTTGAGGTCGACGAACGGGCCACGGGCACGCAGGCTCTTATCATGAATCGCGCGCGCCACCAACTCCTTGCCGGTTCCGGTCGAACCAGTAATCAGTACGGAATTATCGGTTGGCGCAACGCGGTCGATAGTGTTGAACAACTTCTGCATCACGGATGATCGTCCGATTAGATCCCCGGCGCGCAGAGCCGCTTTCCGCTGCACCGCTTTGTCCTGGATCGGAGTCGCAAGGCGTGTATCAACTTCGAAGCGGCCGGCATCAGACGCGATGTCAACTATTCGCTGGCGGCTACGGGTCGACGCCTGTTCTCGACTGGCTCGCAGAGCAGCTTCCTCAGCTTTCTTACTTTCCGTCAGGTCGCAGACAATCTGGGCAATGCAAGCTGGGGAACCGCTCCCTTCGTTGAGCCTAACCGCACGTATTGATACGAAAACCTGCTCGCCGCCTTTGCGGATGCGAACGGTTTCAAAAGATTCGACCCGCCCGAGTTGCAGCACACGATCGAACAAACTCTTCAACTCTGGCTTATATCCGGGAGGATGGATAATTGATACATGGCGACCAAGGACTTCTTCTTCCACGTAACGGTAAATTCGCTCGGCCGCGCGGTTCCACGACGTGATTATTCCGTCGGCTGTATGGGTAATGATCGCCTCGTCAACCGAATCGGCAATTGACTCTAATCGAGCGATTGCCTCTTGTGCGCGCTGGCGTTCAGTCAAATCGGTGATAGTTACGACTGTTCCAACAACCTGTTCACCTACGATGAGCGGCGCCGGAGAGAACTTAACGGGTACCGCGGTACCATCGCGACGCAGCATGGTTTCAATATTCAGGAGATTGTTGGCGTCAGGGTTCAGACCAGACCCTTGATCCGCACAGGACCAGGCAGCAACATTGCTGGAGTTTGTCAGCTCATCAATCCCTTTGCCCACCAGTTCGTGTGACTGGTAACCAAGAAGTTGGGACGCTAACTTGCTGACGAAGGCGCAGCGACCATAAAGATCCACTGCAAGCATGTTTGCATCTACGGCGTCGAGCAAAGCGATTGTTTCCGCGAGCAGGCGGGTCGGCTCCTTGGCTTTGGGATCCGGTACGCTGCGCAGCACTAACACTATGCCGTTAATCTTCCCGCTATTGTCGCGCACTGGTGTGGCTATCTGATCGATGGGCATCTCAGTACCGTCACGCGCAACCATATATACCGGGTCGCCCAGCCCAAGCACGACATTGTCTCTGAGCACTCGTGTCGCTACCGGCTCTACCTCAAAGCGCGTTTCGGGATCCACGATACGCAGGATCTCTTCGATCTCGTGGCCGCTGGCCTCATGTTGCTGCCAGCCGGTAAGCGATTGCGCTATGGAGTTCATAAAGGTAATACGACCGGAAGCATCAGTTGTGATCACGGCGTCACCGATACTCTTCAGCGTGATGTTTAGCTGCTTTTCGGTCTCGAGCGCGGCTTTCTCCGCTTGATGCCTGGCCATTGTCAGCGAACTGACGAACACCGCACCAATCATGAACGTAGCCAATCGCAGCAGGTCATCCGCTCCCGGCGATAGAGCGCCGGACCGATCAACGAAAACCAGATTAAATACTGCGGCGGACAAAATGGCCGACAGAAGGCCCGGCCTCAGTCCTCCGTACCACGAAACAAATAGTACGCCAATGAAAAACAAGGGAGAGATCGCTGAGCCAAGCCTGGCCCACATCAGGTAAGTGAGAATTGTTGCCAGTATTGTGACAGCTACGGCGCTGCCGTAACGCGCCAGCCGACTTTCATGTCCAAATGGCGCACGGGGAATAAACCACTGTTGCAGTGAGCGGGGGGGCATTCTTACTCCTTATTGTTATTAAGGCAAGAATCGAGTTCGATGGGCTCGATCCCGTTGCGGTTTTGGGTTAACCGCTTGGCGTCGGGTGGTTTGCGGCCTACCGCGCTTGCCATTCAGGCGTCATAAAATTTCATCGGCATGATAATTTCGTTGCGAAAATGTTGCAAGGGTGTTTGTATGCCTTTTCTTCAGGCAGGATGCTGCCACCTCTGGGGCCTTTTCCCGGCAATTCTCTGCCTGTTGGTTGACAAACCACCAATGTTTTAAGCCTTTTACTGTTAAGAAGCGCGCTAAGCCTTAAGATTGAATTCTAGCTCCCTACTCGAAAAAATAGGCGGTCAGTTGGCTTCGCGACCCTGCCATAAGGCAAAGGTTGGGAAGGTCCTCTCTGGCGCAGCTTCTTTTCCTAAAAAGCGATAATCCTTTCCGGCTTCTTATTTTTATTCGAGATCGGTCGCGAGGGACAGGAGGGCGTAGAAGCAAATTTGTCGTGAGGAGAACAAAGGTGGGGTAATGCCAAAAAGCGGCCTCACTCATTTCGAGCGAGGCCGCCTTTGTGTCTAGTAGAGAAGGGAACTGAGAACATTCCCTCTGGGTTGATTACATCCCCATTCCGCTCATACCGCCCATGCCGCCCGGCATCGCCGGACTTCCCTTGTCTTCTTCGGGAAGCTCGGAGACCATCGCCTCCGTCGTCAGCATAAGGCCGGCGATTGAAGCAGCATTCTGCAACGCCGTACGAGTC
Organism: Acidobacteriota bacterium; assembly: GCA_046726155.1. Lineage (GTDB taxonomy): Bacteria > Acidobacteriota > Blastocatellia > Pyrinomonadales > Pyrinomonadaceae > PSRF01. The sequence goes on along the minus strand of JBKOZZ010000094.1, from coordinate 23,041 downwards.
ACCTTGGCAGGGTCGATGACGCCTGCTTTGACCAGGTCCTCGTACACTTCAGTCTGCGCGTTGAAGCCGAAACTCTCGCTCTTTTCCGAACGAACGCGCTCGACCACGACAGCGCCTTCTTTGCCGGCGTTCTGCACGATCTGACGGAGCGGCTCCTCGAGTGCCCGGCGAACGATGTTCACACCGATTTGCTCGTCCGAATCACCTTCACCTTCCTTGTTAATCTGGAACTTCTCGAGCGCCTTAGACGCGCGAACAAGTGAAACACCACCGCCGGGTACGATTCCTTCCTCGACCGCCGCGCGCGTTGCGTGCATTGCATCCTCAACTCGCGCCTTCTTCTCCTTCATCTCCGTCTCCGTGGCTGCGCCGACCTTAATTACGGCAACGCCGCCAACGAGTTTCGCGAGACGTTCTTGCAGTTTCTCGCGATCGTAGTCGGAAGAAGTCTCCTCGATCTGTGCCCGCAGAGTCTTAACGCGGCCTTCGATGTCGCTCTGTTTGCCTGCGCCTTCGACTATCGTCGTGTTGTCTTTGTCGATAGTAATCTTCTTGGCGCGACCAAGATCTTCAAGCTTGACGTTCTCCAGCTTGATACCGAGGTCTTCGCTGATGACCTTGCCGCCAGTAAGAATGGCAATGTCTTCTAGCATAGCCTTCCGACGATCACCGAAGCCTGGAGCCTTAACGGCCGCGATGTTCAAAGTGCCGCGCAGCTTATTCACAACCAGGGTCGCGAGCGCTTCGCCCTCCACGTCCTCGGCAATAATCAGCATCGGCTTGCCCATTTTGGCTACCTGCTCGAGCAGTGGCAGCAGGTCTTTCATCGAGCTGATCTTTTTCTCGTGAATCAGAATCAGCGGATTCTCGAGCACTACTTCCATGCGCTCCGGATCAGTAACGAAGTAGGGGCTGAGGTAGCCGCGATCAAACTGCATTCCTTCGACAACCTCGAGTGATGTGTCCATCGTCTTCGATTCTTCGACGGTGATAACGCCATCCTTGCCGACCTTGTTCATTGCCTCGGCGATGATATTGCCGATTGTGGAATCGCCATTCGCCGAAACCGTGCCGACCTGCGCTATCGCATCGCCCTTAACAGGCTTTGACAAACGCTGGATCTCTTCCGTCGCGCGTTCCACCGCCTTGTCGATTCCGCGCTTGAGCGCCATCGGGTTGGCGCCGGCAGCCACAGTCTTGACCCCTTCGCGAAAGATAGCCTGCGCCAGCACCGTTGCGGTCGTCGTGCCGTCGCCGGCCACGTCAGAAGTCTTGGAAGCCACTTCACGAACCATCTGGGCGCCCATATTCTCGAGGGAGTCCTTTAATTCGATTTCCTTGGCGACCGTGACGCCATCTTTGGTAATAGTGGGTGAACCAAATTTCTTATCGATTACCACGTTGCGCCCCTTGGGGCCGAGCGTGATCTTCACTGCGTCGGCGAGTTGATTGATCCCGCGCAAAATAGCCGCGCGCGACTCCTCGCCATGAACTACTTGCTTTGCCATTTCTGTCTTCTCTCCTGCTGAAATGTGGAATGTTATCTAGAAACAAAAAGAAGCGGCCGAGTCTAATCAGACTACTTGCCGCCTTTCCTGGTGCCAGTGGCCGCGCCAGCGCGTTCGATGATTCCGAGGATCTCATCTTCGCGCATGATCAGCAGCTCTTCGCCGTCAATCTTGATTTCAGAGCCACTGTATTTGCCAAACAGGACTCGGTCACCCGACTTGACGTCGAGTGGCTGTCTTGTTCCATCTTCCTTGTACTTACCCGCCCCGGCAGCAACGACCTCGCCTTCTTGCGGCTTCTCCTTAGCGGTATCGGGGATAATAATTCCCCCACGGACCTGCTCGCCCTCCTCAATCCTGCGCACAATAACGCGGTCATGGAGAGGTGTAATATTTGTCGACATTCTTTGAAGTTCTCCTTTCAGTTTCCCTTGTAACTCTACGTTTTCGTTAGATTAGGACGTACGACAATCCCCCTTGAATTAGCACTCTGTGTGGATGAGTGCTAAGGATAATTCGCGGCAGGATTATTGTCAACTTCGGGCCGGCAAAATGTGAGTTCAAGACGGTGTGGGGGTCCTGACACAGTTTCACGCCGGATGTTCAGAGTTCAGTCCGGGGTGGTAGCCTTTAGGCTGCTGCTTCGACACGCAAGCTAAAGCTTGAACTCTAAACTGCATCAGTGCCGGTGATCGCTCAAGTAGTTCAGAGTTCAACCTTTAGGTTGTGGTGTTGATACCTCACAAGGTAAAGCTTGAACTCTAAACTGAATCAGTGCCGGAGTGGACAGGAACAACGGTGGGAACTAGTGGGCGCCGCCTTTGGCGCTCCGCGTGAGAGGCCGCTTCACTTTTTGGTACTCGGCGACGCGCTTAGCAATAGTGTTTCGATGGATACCCAGGGCTTGGGCAGTTTTTGAAAGATGTTCGTTGTTTCGGGAGAGAGCCTTCTTGATGTAGAGCTTTTCAAACTCGCTTACCGCTTCGGCGAGCAGAATATGTCCATCCAGCATCTCTTCAATAAGGGCTTCAAGTCTGGCGCGCATGTCTCATAAATTCCCGGAAGAAAATGAATTGAGCACAGAAACAACCTCATAACTCCTGGCCGGTTAGCAGTCGGTGGGCTTCCAGGTAGCGATTAGTCGTTGCCGAGGCGACTTCGTCAGGAAGGGGTGGAGCGGGAGGCCGCTTGTCCCACACGAGGGTCTCCAAATAATCACGAACAAACTGCTTGTCAAACGACGGTTGTGATTTGCCGGGAGCATAGTTTTCCGCCGGCCAGAAACGGGAAGAATCCGGAGTCAAGGCTTCATCGATAAGAATGATCTCACCGTTCGAATCACGTCCAAATTCAAATTTGGTGTCGGCGATTATTATTCCCCGCGTACGAGCGTAGCTGCGCGCCTCATTGTAAAGACGCAACGAAGTCTCGCGCAGGTAGTTTGCCGTAGCTGCACCCAGCATCGTGGACACTTGTTCTTCGGTGATATTTTCGTCGTGGCCCTCTTCTGCTTTGGTGGACGGGGTAAAGATCGGCTCTGGAAGTTCAGCCGATTCGAGAAGATCTTCCGGAAGCTTATGGCCGCAGACTTCTCCAGTCCGGAGGTAATCCTTCCAACCGGAACCGACAAGGTAGCCCCTGACAACACACTCTACCGGGAAAACGTCTGTTCGGCGCACCAGCATGGAACGTCCGTTGACTTCCTTCGCCTGCTGAACAGTTTCAGGCATTTGTTCTGGTTCGATTGTGATGAGATGGTTCGGGACAATGTGGGCAAGCTTTTCAAACCAGAACTTAGAAAGGGAAGTTAACACTTCGCCCTTATGTGGTATGGCAGTGGGTAAGATGCAATCGAAAGCGGAGATCCGGTCGGTCGCGACGATCAAAAGACGTTCGTCATCGACCGCATAAACGTCGCGCACTTTTCCACGTTTTACTAATTTCAAATTAGGAAGAGTTGTTTGTAAGAGAGCGGCGGCATTCATCATCGTAGCTTTTTGCTTACTTCGGATCTCTCTTAGCCGGACAGATTGTTTGAGATGCGGCGAGCGAGATTTTGCTCGCCGAAAAAAGCTTTGTCAAGAAAGTGACAGTTTTAACTTCCCAAACTTCAAATGCTTCAACTAATGCAACGGCTTTAGACTGGCATCGTTCTTTCTACTCTTGACCTGCGCTTTCAGGCAGACCGTTTCCGTGTGACAATGATTCTGATTCAACCAGGAAATCATCGATTAGGTGTGTTGGACAAGTTCTTCCCCCAACCGGCGCGAAATCTCAATCAACATTTTCCTTGAGGAGCTGCCGTTATATGAATCATCGTTTTTTTCGTCGTGAGCTATCAGCTCTGACGCTAGTCCTCTTGGTGTTGGCCCAAACTTCCTTTGGCAAGCCGAGTCCGAATGTTAATAAGGTAGTTCAAAGGCCGCAGCAAACGCGTCCTTTCCCGCCAACCCAATACATCCCGGATCATGATTTCGACACACGTCATGTCGCGTTGGATCTTCGGTTCGACTGGGAGCATGAGCAATTGATTGGTGTTGAAACGATGGTTTTCAGGCCGCTGCTTACTAACCTGAAAAGCATTGAGTTGGATGCCGCGGACATGACCGTGACATCGATAAAATTGATTAATGGAAGTCCGCTACAGTTTCAGATGGACCCAGCAAAGCAGAAACTGCGGATTGCGCTCGACCGGAATTATCAGCCCGCTGATGAACTGAGCATCGTCATCGATTACCGCACCAATGCTTCACACGACAGGATTCCGGGTTTGGTGGGCGTGGCCCTCAGATTTATTAAACCCTCGCCTGATGATCCTTCTCGCCCCAGGCAAATCTGGTCGCAGGGAGAGAGCGAGTACAACCACTATTGGTTTCCGGTGTATGACCATCCCAATGATTTTTTTACGTCCGAAATCACGGCGACCGTGGAAAAGCCCTTGTCCGTAGTTTCAAACGGAAAACTGCTCGACACCAAAGACAACAGCGATGGGACGCGCACCTTTCACTGGAAAATGGATCAGCCGCATGCAAGCTACCTGACTTCGATTGTCGTTGGGGAATACACTCCGATCATTAGCGAATATCAAGGCATTCCGATAATTACAAACGTTTATCCCAACGAGGTCGAGGAGGGCAAAATAACTGCGGCCCGATTACCAGAGATGGTGAAGTTCTTTTCGGAGAAGACTGGTTTGAAGTATCCCTACGCAAAATATGCGCAGACGACAGCACGCGATTTTGGCGGCGGCATGGAAAACATAAGCGCCACAACACAAACCGACAACATGATCCACGACGCGCGTACCGAGCTCGATTCAAATACGGATGGGCTGCAATCGCATGAACTTGCTCACCAGTGGTTTGGAGATTACGTGACTTGCCGCGACTGGTCTGACATCTGGCTAAATGAAAGTTTTGCCACTTATTTCCAGGCAATGTGGGATGAGCATAAGTTGGGTGGCGATGATTTTCTTTATTCCGACGTCAAGGCAAATCAGGAGGCCTACCTCAATGCGTGGAAGCAGGGTAACCGTCGTCCGATTGTGACCAAGAATTATGTGAATCCGGATTCCGTTTTTGATACGTATGCCTACCCACGCGGCGGCGCCGTTCTCCATATGCTCCGGAAAACACTCGGAGAAGACAATTGGTGGCGAGCAATCAACTACTATCTCCGCAAGTATGCCAACCAGCCGGTTGAGACTGAACAATTTCGAATTGCAATTGAAGAGTCAACTGGACAGGCAATGGACTGGTTCTTCGATGAATGGCTTTACAAGATGGGTCACCCCATTTTTCGGGTGACGCAAAACTATGATCCCGCAGCAAAAGCGCTTAAGCTCTCGGTGACCCAACTTCAGACCATAGACAGTACTTCACAGTTTCCGCAGGTCGCACTTTTTCAAACCCCAGTCGATATCGAGATAGGCACGGCTTCCGGGACTCGGCTCGAGCACCTTCAAATCCTGCCAAAAAAAGAACAAGATTTTACGATCGCTGTTGACTCGAAACCTCTGCTCGTCAATTTCGATTACCGTGGCACCTTGATCAAAGAAGTACAGTTTGACAAGACAACTGATGAGCTGGCTTACCAGTTGACGCGTGATGAAGATGTGCTGGGGCGAGTTTGGGCTCTGAGTCAACTCGCCGGCCGCGCGACTGCTCCGACAACAGCAGAAGCCGAAAAGCAACGAATCGCAGCGGAACTCGCGAACGCGCTTACTCGCGACAAGTTTTGGGGTTTAAGGGTCGATGCCGCAATTGCGCTGGCGAACGTGAAAGATCCAAGTGCTCGCACAGCGTTGGTCGCAGCCACCAGGGATCCTGACGCGCGGGTGCGCGCCCGTGCCGTAACCTCACTGGCAAGTTCAAAAGATCCTTCGTTGGCGAGCTTGTATGAAAAGTTATTAAGTGACCCGAGTTACGCTGTAATTAAAGCTGCAGCTTCAGCCTTCGGCGAAACCAAGAGCGACGGCGCCTACGAAGTGTTGACAAAGTTGCTCAATATTCCTTCGTGGCGAGATAACATAAAGGCCTCGGCCCTTTACGGCTTGGGGGCATTAGAGGACAAGCGAGCGGTAGAAGTCGCTTTCCGTTTCGCCGGAAAAGGCAATCCACCGCCCGTGCGAGTAGCGGCGGTGCGTCTCCTGGGCAAGATTGGCCGGGATGAGCCCAAAGCGTTCACACTGATTGCCGAAACGGCCATAAAAGCGTTCGCGAATCGCGACTTCAATCTCGCGACAGCTGCCGGAGAGGCGCTCGTTAGCTTAGGTGATCCGAGGGGCCTCGGCGTTTTGGATCAAGTAAGTCAGCAGCCTTCACTAAGCACACGACTAAAAGAGCAACTCGCTCGTTATCAGGAACTGCTGCGAAAAGTGGCGGCGGGCACCAATCCGAGCACCAGGCAACCTTGATTGCCACGACGTTGTCCTTTCGGGGCACTGCATTCGAGTCTCCAGGCAAATTGGGTCGCGGCAGAGCGGAAAACAGAACGTCTTGATCCAGGAACTTTTTGGCCCTGCCGGGCGTGGCACTGCCCGACAAATTCTGGAACGGCGGTTTAGTAGCTCCATTTTTTTTGGTTTTTCGGGGCATGATGTTGAGCGGACAAAACTTAGGGCTTGAGTTTGGAGGGCTTGTCCTGTACTATTCATCCGCCCGAGTGGCGTCGCACCCCATGACGCCGAGCCTCCTAATCACCTGCTTGTCAGTCTCTAACGAGTCATTCTCATGACAACCACCGCTACTGACAAACAGAAAACTTCCAAGGACAACAACCAACCGGCTGAACCGACCGAGCGCAAGATTTCACTGCTTGTCGTCGAAGACGACGAAAATATTTCCAGCGCTATAAGCGAGTATTTCTCTCGGGCAGGTTATAACGTAAAAACCGTTGAAGATGGTCTGATGGGCGTGAAATCAGCTCTCGACGATCCTCCAGATGCTGTCGTTCTAGATCTTATGCTGCCTAAAATGGACGGTTTGGCTGTTTGCCGAGAGCTCCGCGAAAAGGCAGGTCACCTGCCGATTCTCATGCTCACCGCAAAAGACGATGTTGTTGACAAAGTGCTTGGCCTGGAAATGGGCGCGGATGATTACATCACCAAACCTTTCAGCTTGCGCGAACTTGAAGCCCGGATTAAGTCAGTGCTTCGTCGGAGTAAGACGCCGGCAAGCGCCGATGGCGCTAAAGACGAAGCTCCCATCATTCGCGGCAGGCTGCGTATTGATCCAGCAAGACGAGAAGTTACTATTGGAGAGCGACAGGTTGAATTGACTCCCAAAGAGTTTGACCTCCTGCGACTCTTCGCAGCGAACCCCGGTAGAGTCTTTCCGCGCAAATATCTGCTTGAAAAGATCTGGGACTACTCCTATGAAGGCTACGATCGGACTATTGATTCACACATCAACCGATTGCGAGCCAAAATTGAAGAGAACCCGGAGAACCCTCAAATGGTCTTAACGGTTTGGGGAATTGGCTACAAGTTTAGCGACGAACAATAACTTTTGGTTTCGTCGTCTCGCCGAACCTAACTGCTGGTCTTATTACTCGGACTTCCTTCCTGGCAGAATCCCAACACCCCTTTTTTGCCCGATGAAAATCAAATATTTCAGGTCAATGATACGAGGGAAGATAGCGCGTGGTTGCGGGGCGACGTTGTTCTTCCTTTGCATGACCTCATTGTCAATCACGCCTGGCGCTGCGCAGATGAGAAACCAAACACACGTGACTGCGTTGCAACTCGGAGAGGCGCCTGAAGGTTCACGAGTGACAGTTGTTGCTGATTCGCCTTTGGACGGCTACGAAGGATTTCGGCGAGGTAATCGTTTTTATGTGAAGATTCCGCTCGCGGATTTCACTTCAGCGGTGCCCCATTTCCGAGCTGATGGTTTTGAAGATGTCCAGGTTCAAAGGGTCGGTGACAATCTCATTATTTCCTTCAAACTGCAGCCGGGAGCCGCAGCTCTGGTCGATCAACGCGCGAATCGATTGGATGTGATTTTTTCCGCACCTACCGTAATGGCGCGACGCAATTCGCAGAACTCCGGCCCGTTGCCTGGCAATCCCGAACTCACCGGACCGGCGCACGTGAGAACGTCCCCGGGAAGAGAACTCGACTCCAACCGACCGGCGTCACCGCAAACGTCGCCGGTGCGCCGTGAAATGGCCAATAGCGAACCAGTGAACGATCGCGCGCAAATCTACCGCCCCGACGACTCGCGCACCCGTTCTGACAATGCCGTCGCTATCTCCAGTGACACTTCGCCACAGTCGACTCCTACTCCGACAATTAACAACAATGTTGACACTTCAAGCGATCCGGCAGTCAATCCTTCTACGTTGGGAAATTCGACAAATTGGAAGACCCGCATGAAGGCCTCCCTGCAATGGGTTTCCGCTAATCGACTGACGACGGTAATCGGCGCACTCGTTTTGTTGAACCTAATATTGTTTCTTGTTTTGTTCTTATATCGTAGACGAAAGAATGCGGACGTAGTGAAACACGCGACGGCACCTCTTGCTTAGGTCAAAACCTCACGGGTGATCCCCGCCCAAGGCGGTCCTGGCTGACAACAATTTGAGTGCGGTTTGCAATACTTTTGCTAGCAATTTGCAACCACTTATTGTATCCTGCGCGGCGGTGTGTACAAGATGTGGTTGAACTAGCTGATCGGCTGGAATGACCACCGGAGATTTCGTCCAGGTCGCCAAAGGCCGAGTCGGATACTTTTTCACCTACTTACGCTACTTCGCTCTACTTGTCCTTCCCTGACTGGAGTGTAGTCAGTGTTGTGTTTTTTTAATCTGGAGGGGCGCATGAATTGGAATGTAAAGAGTTTGGCTGCCCACGGTTTGATCCTCACTGCTCTTCTGGCAATCGCCACTATTGCTCGCGCACAGAGCGTCACACTTCCTCAACCACCAAGCTCCGTTATCGTGCTGGATAGCACCCGAGCACAGGACGGCCTAAATGGTTCAGTGCGAAGAGTAAAGACGGAATCTGCAAAACTGGAGCTCAAGAAGGGTCAGATCGTCGAGGGTCCAAGGCAGCTAGTTGAAATTACCACCTACGACGTGTCGGGAAAGAGGATTGAAAATGTTTCCTACCCGGTGAGCAGTTCTTCGGTGGGCAAGGAAGAGTACAAATACGATGACCGCGGTAACCTTATCGAGATGACCATGCGCGGCGATGGAGGAGTGATACTTAGCAAAGAGACGTATAACTACGAGTTTGACAGGTTTGGTAACTGGACAAAAATGGTGACCAGTCTTGTCGTGTTCGAATCTGAGGAACTCAAACGTGAACCCGTAGAGGTCACATATCGAAGTCTTACGTATTACTTCAATGATAACGTCGCAAAGATTACCGATTCCCCATCTAACGGGACTATGCCAACCATTCCACCGCCGAGCGGCCCACAAATCAGCTTACCAGCGGTGGAGAGTCAATCGTACCAACTTGCGAGTGGCGATCTTCCCCCGTCGGTACCTGTAAGCGTTGGAGATCTTTCCTTGTCGGTGCGTGTAAACGTTGGCGATCCGCCACCAGACAACAAGCCTCCTATGGTTGAAAACGACAACTCAGCGGTTTCAGTTGACAGTGAGAGCAACGAGCCAGCCTCGGGTACTTCGACAGAGGCGGTTGCGACTTCGCGGATTCCTGTTGCTTCCGAACCGGCGCCCTCTGCCAGCAGTGATTCGGGAGAAACTGGACGAGCTGAAAGTAATCCCATGAAGGTAGCATCCACTGATGCTACTGCTAACAAACAGGCCTTTGAGTTATACAAAACCGCACGAGACCTGTTCGACTCCGGTGATGCAAAGGGAGCAGTCGGCGCCTACCTGCAATCGATCGAGCTGGCACCAAAATCTGCGGATGTCCAGTTGGGTCTGGGCCAGGCATATCTCAAATTGAAAAAGGACAAGGAGGCCTCCAAAGCCTTCAAAGAATCGTTGCGACTCAACCCTAGTTTGGCAGAGGCACAGTACGGGTTAGGACTCGCCGCTTTCCGCATGGGTCGCCACAAAGATGCTGCGGATGCGTTCAAGCGGGCGATTCAGATAAGCCCCGACCTGGCGAAAGCGCATTATGGCCTGGCGCTGGCATACCAGGAACTTCAAGATGCAAAAGGTGTGATTAACGAGTACAGGATTTTACAAACGCTTGATCGGGAACTGGCTAAGCAACTTGAGCGTGCTTTCCCGGCCTTCGATCTTCCGTGCCGCGGCGGCGCTAATTGTAAGTGAAATCCGAATTGCGCTTACTGGAATTGTCTTTACTGATACAAGAAGTTAAGGAGTTGTAAGATGCAGAATAGCCGCTTCGTGGTATTGACGGGGCACCTTAATGACTATCCCCTATCCGACCTGATTGGCATTCTCCGACACCAGCGAAAGACGGGCCGGCTATTGATTGAATGCCCCACCACGCCGGCGTCGTTCTATTTCGAAGAAGGCGAACTCGTGGACGTGCAGCTCGATAAGCTGGTCGGTCTACAAGCTGTCTGCGTGGCCATGGCGCAACCCGCTTCTCCTTTTAATTTCAACCCGCTCATTCGGCCCTCGCAGAGATCAATCGATAACTCGCTGCAACGAGTTGTTTCGGAGCTATTTGGTTGCTGGGATGAAAGCCCCCTGCAGATAGATACCGTATCGACGGCACAAGTGTTACCGCCAATAGAACGGGCGATCACTCCAGAAGTTCCAGCCGAGCCCGCAATTCTCAGTGGAGGAGAGGTTTTAGCCCTCCCGGCGTTCGTTCCTCCGAATAGGCAGAACCGAACAATCCTGGCCATGGCCGCTGCCGGTCTGATGATGCTGGGTCTTTCGAGTGTCATTGCCGTTACCGGTGGATTTCAGAGGAAGGAAAAGTCTGTTGGGCCGGCCGCTTCGACAACCGAAAACCAGACACGACGAGTGTCCGAAAGTTCTACTGAATCAATCTCTGCTGCATCCGAAACTGGGAAGGTGGTAACTTCCCATAGCGATTCGCAGAAATCTAAAGAGTCGGCATCAGTAAATCAGCAGGATCGTCGTCGAGAGAGCAAGATTGCCGCGAACAGCGCAAACGGGGCCAGCGTTAGAGAATCGACTGTGCTGAGCGAGCCTGTGAAAGAGGCTCCCGCGGAAACCAGGAATGCCCCGCGGGACAGCGCTTCAAGTGTGCAGTGGGTTGATGTAGTTATGCACGTTGAAAACGGCCGCGTATTGCAGGCTGCGATTGCCAATCACAAATCGGGCGTGGACGGTTACGAGGCCCTGGCTCTGCGAATTGCACGACAAAGGCGATACCCCGTGAACGCCACCGGCCAGGAAACCGTCAGAATTCGAGTCACTCGGCCAGAATAAGTTAGCCTGAAACCAACACCCAGGTTAAGAGGTGCCTATGCTATTCGTCGAGAGTAAAACTCTGAATTATCCCTTAAGCGGATTGGAACGTATTCAGTTCCTGGAGAAGCTGAAGGAGAAGGGTCACAGTCCAATTATTCGTGCCACCCGTCTCAACTGTTTCGATCATGTCTTGTTAGGTCCAGAACGAGTCAGCGAGTTGGAGGCCGCAGTAGCCACCAGAGCCGAATCTGAGAATGGTGAGCCTTACATTCGAGGCGATCTGTTCTGCCTCAACGATCATGTCTTGTTTATTGTCTTTGAAGAGCAAGAAGAGGAATTATCGAGCATAAGGTCCGGAATCGTTTATGACTCTCGGACGAGTGAGCCGCTCAGAAAGATGGACGTTTTCTGTCGGGAGATTCGTGAGTTAGTCCGGCAGGGAAAGGACGGGGAAGCCGAAAAAACCGTTCCCGATTGGGAGCAGGGAAAACCACTCATGCCGGAGGGCTTTAAGCGGTTTGTCGCCAAGCAGGATGTCGACTCAATGTACACGAGCCTGCGCAAGGATACTATGGCGAAGCGCATTCTGGCGGCGTCCAGGCTGGAAGACGAGAGGGCACGAGCGTTTTTGCGCAGCACCAGAGAAGCTCACATTGAGGGCTATGCCGCAAAGCTTCTAACCGGAGACACGGCCGGATCTTGCGAGTTCTCGATCGAAAGACTGGAGGATGCGGGACTGGTAGAGCGCGAGGTCCAGGTAAGTTGCCGAAAAACGGGACATGCTCTGCTACGATTGCCGAACGCCCATGCGTTGGTTGTGGTAACTGTCAGCGACGCAACGTGTAGTGAATGTGGCGCCGCCGTGGCTGATGAGAAGGTCGAGGAAGTCATCGCTCCTACCCGGTTAGCTTCGGCGCTCCTGGAAGACGGCGCCTGGCTTGTTAACCGTCTTCACTTTCTTTTGCGCGAAATGGGAGTGCCTGAAAGCGAGATTGCCGTCGGTCCGTCCGAGGGCGAAGGACACGGGCAGATGATGGCTAACATTTGCGGTGAACCATTCCTTTTGGTGGCGCGCGACGGAGATCTCACCCCGGCATTTGCCCGCTGGGCCATCGATTTGGAAATAGAAACCGAGGCTTCGCATTTGGTTGTCGTTGCTACCGGAACGGTCCATAACCAGGCGCGACTCCTGCTACAAAATCATTCGCGCCGGCGTATCATGGCTGGTCGAGATTTTGAGTTGCTTCTGGCCGATGGGCCGGCTGCCGCGGGTAGGGAACTACAAAGCGCGTTCGCTAGAGTATCGCGCCGCGTTATTGCTGAGTCCTTATGTGATCTTGATGCTACCCTCGGTTTAGACGTTACCAGTCTGATAATGGCAAAGTTTGATTTCCTTAGATCTCAGGACCATGTTGAAGCAAGACATCTCTCTAACGAAAGTCCTGGGCCGCACTTTTCTCATTCCACACCAAGACCTTTAGCCCTAGCAGCCGGCGCCGCAGCCGGTGTCGATGAAACTATCGACGTCGAGTTTGTATCCGACGATTTGCCGAATGCTGCTGATGCCGCTCCAGCCAAAGACATTCAGAGCGAGATGATCTCGGATGCGGGCGCATCGTGGGAATGAATTACAATCGTAAGCTGGTTTGGAGGGGACTCTAGCCCAGGTACGGATCGGGACTTGCCGCCACCGTTTATCCGTATCATCTTGCAGGCTGTCATCATCAGAACCGGAAGCGGACCGGGGTCCCCGCGCGGGTAGCCCGCGTGGGGTGGTAGTAGCCACCGGCTCGATTGCCAACGAGGAATGTTCTGGCACTGAGTTCAGTGTTGGGCAGGTCACTCCCATTCCCGGTTTTGATGGGATGTTGAAGCCCGCGAAGTCGCCGTCCAAAAGAGGACAAGCCCAGAGGAACCAAAACATGGCCGGGGAAAAGATCTCTCGAACTCCTTCGGGTCGGGGGCATAAGCAAGGCCGCGAAGGGTCCGCATCTACGACTGGAAGCACCGGTTATGTTGAAAACACCGCGGCGGGCGAAGACGAACAATGGCTTCAGGACATGGCGATCTTGCGTCGGGCCGCGGCAGATCGCACGCAGAGGCGAATGGCTGCAAAGGTACCATTCCCATGGGTAGCCACAGATGGTTCGATCCCTCCTTTTGCCGATCCTCTGGAGTATTCATCAGCAGAAGAACAAAGCGCCATTGTGCGTAGTTTTTATGAGCACAATCCAGATCAAGCTGCTTCCTTGCTTAATGTTGCCTTGCGCGAAAGTTCTCCTGGACAACGCTGCAGAATAGGCGTTGCCCTGGTAAGCTCCGGGCTGGTGAGCGACGCGATCAACAACTTAACCAGTAAAAAGAAGAAGGACACTTACCGCGCGTTCTCGTTGCTCTTCCTGGCTGCCAAGGCGGGCCAGATTGAGCCGCTTGTGCAGGTGATTGAAACTCACGCGAGTGTGGAACTGCGGCTGAAATTGATTGGGCTGCTGGTATCGAGTGGTGAACGGGAGAGCCTCGAGGCATTTCGAAAGTTGGCTGTGAGTAAGTCGCTGCCTCTCGAATTGCGTTCAACGATTGTGGAAGCGATTAATCAGCTTAATGCTCAGACTCGTGAGACCGCGCCGTCAGCGGCGTAGGACGGTCAGTACCACCTGCCGGTAGCCGGTGGGTTTCTTAATTTGAAGGCCGTGAGCGAACGATCGGTTCGCGCGCGGCCTTCAGTTTTCTGATCTACCTACGCTACCGCAGGTCGTACTAAAAGCCTGCTTTTCACTATTTACGATTTACCATTTACTATTTAGTCACATGTCTTTCAAGCTTCATTCAACCTACCAGCCCAAAGGTGATCAGCCACAGGCTATCGAGACGCTTGTCCGCGGACTAAGCGATGGCTTCAAAGACCAGGTCCTGCTTGGCATAACCGGTAGTGGAAAGACTTTCACGATTGCCAGTGTCATTCAAAAAACCCAGCGTCCTACTCTGGTTCTCGCCCACAACAAGACGCTTGCCGCGCAGCTTTACCAGGAATTCAAGTCACTTTTTCCGGAAAATGCGGTCGAGTATTTTGTTTCTTACTACGACTACTATCAGCCTGAGGCTTATGTCCCGGCGGCCGATGTGTACATTGAGAAGGAAGCCATTATCAATGAGGAGATAGATCGCCTGCGTATGTCGGCGACGCGCGCGCTGTTTGAGCGCCGCGATGTGATCGTAGTGGCCAGCGTCTCGTGTATTTATGGGCTCGGTGATCCTGATGCCTACTACGGAATGCTGCTTTTCCTCGAACCGGGCACGCGCATCAAACGTGAAACGCTACTGCAGAAACTCGTGGAATTGCAGTATGAACGGTCCGACGTGAATTTCCAACGCGGCACTTTTCGCGTACGCGGTGACGTAGTTGAAATTTATCCGAGTTACCAGGATCAGGCTTTTCGTGTGGAGCTTTGGGGAGAAGAGGTCGATTCGATTTCCACGATCGATCCGCTACTCGGCGAGGTAATTACGAAACACTCGACGCGGGTCCCAATCTATCCCAAGAGCCATTATGTCATGTCGAAACCCACCATTAGGCGAGCGCTGAAATCCATTAAGGAAGAACTGGAATGGTGGGAACCCAGGCTCATCGCGGAAGGCAAACTTCTCGAAGCCCAGCGCTTACATCAGCGCACCATGTTTGATCTGGAACTGATCAAAGAGATGGGCTTTTGTCGTGGCATTGAAAACTATTCGCGCCACCTTACCGGCAAGAAACAAGGCGAGCCGCCGCCAACGCTGCTCGACTATCTGCCGCGTGACACGATGATGGTGATTGACGAATCGCATCAAAGCATTCCGCAGATTCGCGGTATGTTTGAGGGTGACCAATCACGTAAGCGTACCCTCGTTGAATACGGATTCCGTCTACCTTCAGCGCTGGACAATCGACCTCTGAACTTCAAGGAATTTGAAGAGCGCATCGGCCAAACGATCTATGTGTCGGCCACGCCCGGACCTTATGAGTTGACGAAGTCAGGGGGTGAAGTTATCGAGCAGATCATCAGGCCCACTGGGTTGCTGGATCCCGAGGTAGAAGTGCATCCGGTAAAAGGCCAGATAGATCATTTGCTCGAAGAGTGTCGTCAGCGCGCGGAACGGCATGAGCGCGTGTTGGTAACGACCCTGACCAAGAGAATGGCGGAAGACTTGACAGAGTACTTTACCGAGGTCGGCGTGCGTGTGCGTTATCTGCACTCGGATATCGAAACGCTCGAGCGCATCAAGATTTTGCGCGATCTAAGGCGCGGTGAATTTGATGTCCTGGTCGGCATCAATCTTCTGCGCGAAGGCCTGGATCTGCCTGAAGTTTCGCTGGTAGCTATTCTGGACGCCGACAAGGAGGGGTTTCTGCGTTCGGAACAGTCGCTCATCCAAACGGTCGGACGCACCGCGCGCAACTCGAAAGGTAAAGCAATTCTGTATGCCGATCGCATCACCGACTCGATGAAGCGTGCCATGGACGAGACGCGCCGCCGGCGTTCCATCCAGGAGGTCTTCAATAGAGAGCAGGGAATTACGCCAATGACGATCGTGAAACCGATCGAGTCAACCTTGATTACCGCTTCCGAAGCCGACTATTTCAAAGTTCCGACGGAGCTGGATGACATCGAAGACTATTCACCGGCAAATATTGAAGGCACGATAACCAGGCTTGAAGCGGAAATGCGTGGAGCTGCAAAGCGGTTTGAGTTTGAGCGTGCGGCCGAGCTGCGTGATCGGATCAAAGTCTTGCGCGAACGCGAGTTGCAGCTGGCGTGATCGGGTAAATGCGTCAAGTGGTTGCCGGGACCGCGGCGTCTCGCCCGCAAATGAGCGCGAAGCGCGACAATAAATATGGAGAAGGAACCTTCCGAAAAACTGCGCGCCTCCGGCGCGTTTACGGGCGAGACGCCCGCGCTCTCAGCAGAAAGATGCTTGTAGCCGTTTGAAACCAATGCTTATCAAAACCAACGCCGACGAGATCCAGTCCTTTCTGTCTGACGCGAGTCACATGCGGGATGGTCATGCAGAAAGCGTCGTCCTTCCCGAGAACGCTGAAGAAGTCGCAGACGTTCTGCGAGCAGCCACGCGCGACAAAACTCCGGTAACAGTCTCTGGAGCAGGAACAGGAACCGTCGGCGGGCGTATACCATTTGCCGGGACCGTCCTTGCCACCGACAAATTGAACCAGATCAGAAGCATTGTTCATGAGGAGTCTGGTGGCAGCGCCGTGGCCGGTGCCGGTGTCAGGCTTTCCGACTTTCAGCGTTTCGTGGAATCAGAGAACCTTTTTTACCCGCCCGATCCCACCGAGCGTAGTTGTTTTCTTGGCGGCACGGTGGCGACAAACGCTTCGGGCGCTCGCACCTTCAAGTATGGGCCAACCAGAGAGTATGTGCAGCGGTTGAAGGTCGTATTGGCAACTGGCGAAGTGATCGATCTTCGTCGCGGCCAGTTGCATGCAAATGCTGGTGGACGACTTAAAATTCCGTTGCCATCGGGACGTTTGCTCGAGGCGCAGTTGCCGACTTACCAGATGCCGCAAACGCGCAAGCACGCGTCCGGGTATTACGTGGCGCCGGAAATGGATTTGCTCGATCTCTTCATCGGCAGCGAGGGTACGTTGGGTGTTATCACTGAAGTCGAAGTGGGGTTGCTGCCAAAACGTGAGGGTTTGTTAAGTGGCATCGTGTTCTTTACGGCGGACGAGAACGTTTTGTCGTTCGTTAATGAGGCGCGAGCAATTTCGCTCGCAAACCGGCAACCACGCGACGGGCGAGTGAGCCGCTTCGGACCGTTCATTGAAAAAGCGCTGCAAGTGAGCGCCCGGCAAACTGGTCAAACGGCTGGTGGCAATGAGCCATCCAGGAGCGCGATCGACGTGCGCGCCTTGGAATATTTCGACATCGAATCCTTGAAGTTTTTGCGTCAGAAATACGAAACAATTCCCGCCAATGCTGTGGCAGCGATCTTCTTTGAGCAGGAGACAACGCCGGCGACGGAAGATTCGTTGATGACCGACTGGCTTTCGTTGCTTGAGCGCCACCACGCCCTGGTTGATAACTCGTGGTTCGCGACGAATGAACAGGATCAGGCGAAATTGCGGGAGTTTCGTCACGCCTTGCCGGTGCTGATGAATGAATGGTTTGCGCGTCATAATCAACGGAAAATCTCGACCGACATGTCTGTGCCAGACCAGGCGTTTCCCGGAATGCTGCGCTTTTACCAGGACACACTGCGAGCGAGCGACCTGCGCTACACGGTTTTCGGCCACATAGGCGACAACCACGTTCACGTCAACATCCTGCCTCGCAATGATGATGAGGCGACTAAAGCGAGAGAGATCTATCTGCGCTTCGTGAAGCGCGCGGTTGAAGTCGGTGGGACGATATCGGCCGAACACGGCATTGGTAAGCTGAAGCGTGACTATCTACGCTTGCTTTACAACGAAGACCACCTGCGCGAGATGGCAGCACTCAAGCGCGCTTTCGATCCGGCGGGAATACTTGGGCGAGGAAACATTTTTTCTGAAGAGTATTTGTGACAGTTAGTTGTCACTGGTCCGTGGTCCGTAGTACGGTTCATCTACTGAGTTCAACGTCAAGCCTGAAAGCTGGAAAACTGACAACTGACTACTGACAACTGACATGTTCAGATTCACGACAGCAGGAGAATCGCATGGTCGCGCGTTGGTCGCGATTGTTGAAGGCCTGCCCGCAGGTTTGCCGATCGACCCTGTCGGGATTGACCGAGAATTGGTGCGGCGGCAGTGGGGCTACGGTCGCGGCGGCCGGATGAAGATTGAGCAGGATCACGTGGAGATTCTGAGCGGCGTGCGTCACGGGCTAACACTCGGATCGCCGATCGCTCTGATAATTGAAAACAAAGACTGGTCAAACTGGACCGAAGTGATGGCTTCGGACCCGCGCGATATTGCACCGGAAAAGTCGCGGCGACTAAAAAGACCTCGCCCCGGCCATGCGGACCTGGCGGGTGGACAAAAGTATGACGCTCGCGATCTGCGAAACATTCTTGAGCGTGCCTCGGCACGCGAAACTGCTGCCCGGGTTGCGTGTGGCGCATTGGCAAGGCAGTTGTTGACTTCGTTCGGTGTCGAGATTCGGAGTCACGTTATTCAGCTCGGCGGGATTCCCGACAAGCCGTTGGAACTATCCTGGGAGGGAATCGCGGGCATTCCTGAGGACGCGCCTTTGCGGTGCGCCGATGCGACACTACAACAGCAGATGATCGAGTTGATTGATGCGAAGAGAGAAGCGGGTGACACGCTCGGCGGCATTTTCGAAGTCGTCGCGCGTGGATCTCTTCCCGGACTCGGTTCGCACACGTCGTGGGATTTGAAACTAGACGGGCGGCTTGCGCAGGCGATCATGTCGATCCCGGCCGTGAAGGCGGTTTCGATAGGCGCGGGAAGCGAAGCGAGCGCGTTGCCGGGTTCAGAAGTTCATGATGAGATTGCTTACAACAATGAGACGAAGGAGTTCATACGCGAAACAAATCGGGCGGGAGGTCTTGAGGGCGGTGTGACCAACGGCGAAGAAATCCGGATTCGCGGCCATCTCAAACCGCTTTCGACGCTGCGTCGCCCTTTGCGTTCCGTGGATATCGATACGAAGCAGGAAGAGTTGGCAGCGTTCGAACGTTCCGACATTACGGCGGTTCCCGCAGCCGGAGTCATTGGCGAAGCGATGATGGCGCTCGTGTTAGCCGCCGCAATGCGTGAAAAATTCGGCGGCGACAGTTTGGGCGAGATGAAGCGCAACTTCGAAAGCTATCGTGAACAGTTGCGCGGGTATTAATGTTCTCAGAACGACATTGAGGGGTCCGGCTGACAGCAACTATCGTTCATCATAGAATCTGTAACGCAAAGGTGTTAGTTGGCGGACGATTTGTGAGAGGTAAACGCACACCGCAAACTAACATTTTGCGTTACGCGTGACATTGAAGCGGGAAATTAGATAATGGCGTTAATGGAAATCGTGAAATGGCCTAATCCGATACTCGACTCACCGGGTGATCCCGTCACGGATTTTGGCGACGGAATAAGAAAGCTTGTCAGCGATATGTTTGAGACGATGTATTCGGCGCCGGGCGTTGGATTGGCTGCCGTGCAGGTTGGCGTGGCAAAACGGCTTTTTGTGATGGACTGCTCTGGCGGTAAGGATCCGGACCAGCGCGTCGTGATGATTAATCCGGAAATCCTTCACGTTGAAGGGGAACAAAACGGCGAAGAAGGTTGCCTCTCGTTCCCTGGAGTTTTTACGCCCGTTGAGCGAAGCCTGCGGGCGATCGTGCGCGCGCAGGACGTGAATGGAAATGAGTTTGAACTTGACGACACCGAACTCACCGCGCGCTGCATGCTGCACGAAACTGATCACTGCGACGGCATAGTTTTTCTTGACAAGATGAGTCCGCTCAAGCGTGAGCTGGTGAAACGCAAAATCAGGAAACTGCAAAAAGCCGGGAAGTGGACCTGAAGCGAATAGGCAGTCGGCAGTAACCAGAAAGCGGCAGCAGAAGAGAAAGCAAGGAAAGCGCGGTTGAACATTCCGACGTCGCCGCGTTTTTGTATTGGCGAAGCGGGGGCAAGCCGCCCTTCCCAACCTTGAGACTGCCTGGCGCGAACGGTTTTGGAGTGCGTTGGAAGCCTGTCAACTCTCAATCCATTTTTCACGTCGTTTCGGCTCTGGGTCAGGAAGGCGGGCTTGGGTAGTGGTTCAGTTTGATAAATCAGAGACGCAGGCCATGCAGAACCGAGCGCGGTAGCGCCGGTTCTGCATGGTGTACGTTGAAGTTGACTTTAGCATCCGGCGCTAACCGTGCACGGTTCTGCATCGCGTATGTTGAAGTTGACTTTAGCGTCCGGCGCTACCATGCACGGTTCTCCAAACCAATCCTAGCTTCCAAACGCCAAGCCGACCCACTACTCGGGCTTGCCCAGCTCTTTGGTCCGTTCTCCTTGTGGTAGTATTTAGAAAAACTTTTATTGGAGACAGTATGGCAACCGAGTTTCGTAACGAACCGCTTACCGATTTCAGTAAGGAAGAAAATGCGCGGGCAATGCGCGCAGCGCTTGAGAAGGTGAAAAGCGAGTTGGGGCGTGAATATCCCCTGGTCATTGGAGGCGAACGCATCACTACCGACGCCAAACTCGACAGCATTAATCCCGCTATTCGCACACAAGTGGTTGGTCGTTTTCAGAAAGCAACAAAAGAACTTGCAAACCGCGCCGTGGAATCCGCCTACGATGCCTTTCAAGCTTGGAAGAACACCAATCCAGGAGAGCGCGCTGAGTTGTTATTTCGCGTGGCCGCGATACTGAAGGAGCGGAAACATGAGCTGTCGGCCTGGATGATCCACGAAGTTGCGAAGACCTGGCCCGAGGCTGATGGCGACACCGCCGAAGCAATTGACTTCCTTGAGTTTTACGGACGCGAGATGCTGCGCTACGCGGGTGATCAGTCGCTAGTAAATATCCCGGGCGAGGAAAACCACCTGGATTACATTCCCCTTGGCGTAGTGGCGGTGATTCCGCCGTGGAATTTTCCACTCGCCATCATGGCGGGAATGACTAGTGCCGCTGTCGTTACGGGCAACACGGTGGTCCTGAAACCATCCTCGGACGCGCCTACAATTGCCTATAAGTTTTTTGAGATTCTTGAAGAGGCCGGATTGCCTGCCGGCGTTGTTAACTTCATGACCGGATCAGGGGCCGAAGTTGGCGATGTTGTAGTCGACCATCCCAAGACACGTTTTATCGCGTTTACTGGTTCAAAAGAAATTGGCTTGCGAATCAATGAGCGCGCTGCAAAGGTCCACGACGGCCAAATCTGGATCAAGCGCGTGGTTGCTGAGATGGGCGGCAAGGACGCGATCATTGTTGCGGACGACGCTAACCTGGATGATGCAGCGACTGGAGTAGTGCAGTCGGCTTTTGGTTTCCAGGGACAGAAATGTTCGGCTTGTTCGCGCGCGATTATTGATGCAAGCGTTTACGATCCGATGCTGGAGAAGATTGCGGAACAAACAGAGAAGATCAAGGTTGGCGACCCCAATGATGCCGCAACCAACATGAGTGCAGTGATAAATGAGAAAGCCTTCAGAACGATTAATGAGTATATCGAGAAGGGAAAGAGCGAAGGCGGCAAGGTTTTAAGCGGCGGAGGCTCAGATGGGGAACAGGGCTTTTTCATCGAGCCGACGGTGATTGCTGACGTAAAGCCGGGTGCAGCTATTGAACAGGAAGAAATATTTGGACCAGTGCTGGCAGTGATCAAGGCCCAGAACTACGACGACGCGTTGAAGATTGCCAACGATACGCAATACGGATTGACCGGCGCCGTTTATAGTGGCGATGAGGAAAAACTCAAGCGAGCGCGGCGGGAATTCCATGTTGGTAATCTTTACTTCAATCGCAAATGCACCGGTGCACTCGTAGGTGTTCATCCCTTTGGCGGCTTCAATATGTCAGGTACCGATTCAAAAGCGGGCGGCCGCGATTATCTTTTGCTGTTTATGCAAGCGAAAGTCTCTGCGGAGAAGGTAGGGGCAACTACCAGCGCCCAGGCTGAGAAGAGAGCAGCGATCTGAAAACAAAGAGCGGGGGCAAGCCCACCTTCCCAACCCTGAGCTGATCGTTACCTGGTGGTTGCTTTCCGAGTGAACGGCTTTCAAGGATGAGATGATCAACCACTTCGAAAACCTTTCAGGTCAGGAAGAAGATAGGCTTGCCCCCGCTCCTCTCAGTTAAACCAATCAACATGCGCATCGTTTTCATGGGCACACCTGAATCCGCAGTGCCGTCGTTACAGCGCCTGCTGGAAGATGGCCACGAGGTTGTCGCCGTCTGGACGCAGCCGGATAAGCCCGCCGGACGACACGAGAAAATGCACTCCTCACCAGTAAAAGACTTTGCCATCCTTCACGGCCTAAAAGTCGAACAACCTCAGAAAATCAAGACTGACCAGGCGAAGGATTTATTTGCATCGTACAACGCCGATATTGCCGTCGTTGTGGCTTACGGCCGTATTCTGCCGCTCGAGTTTCTGCGCACTCCTCGCAGAGGCTGTATTAATGTGCATTTTTCCCTTTTGCCGAACTATCGCGGCGCGGCGCCTGCCAACTGGGCCATCGTGAACGGTGAAAAGAAGACTGGCGTGACCACGATGTTCATCGAAGAGGAGCTTGATTCAGGTCCAATTCTGCTGCAGCGGGAAACGTTAATTGGTGAAACAGAAACCACACCCGTATTGATGCAGCGACTGGCGAGTATTGGCGCTGAACTCCTGAGCGAAACGCTCGGTCAACTCGATGTCATCACGCCGCGTCCGCAACACGATCGAGACGCTACCTTCGCTCCGCTGCTAAAGAAAACAGACGGTGCTGTTAATTGGTCGAACCCGGCGGCGACCATTGAACGCTGCGTCAGGGGTTTTCAACCGTGGCCGAATGCATACACCCACCTCAGTTCGCACCGGCTAATCATATGGCGAGCCGCAGTTGTTGAGGCCGCGCGGCCCGATGGCTGCGAAGGTGAAGTGATTGCCGCGCACGGCGACGAACTCATTGTGAAGTGCGGCGAAGAAACAGCGCTTCGGGTAATTGAAGTCCAGCCGGAAGCCCGACGCCGCATGAGCGTGAGAGATTTCCTCAACGGAGCACAT
>JBKOZZ010000093.1:0-26094 GCA_046726155.1 Acidobacteriota bacterium | reverse complement strand
TGCTGAAGCGATGCGGATATGACACGCAAGCGCCAACTCGCAACCACCGCCCGCCGCGATTCCATTGACAGCCGCGATCACCGGTACCCCACAGTTTTCGATCTGATCGCAGAGCGTCTGGCCCCGTTCGGAAACTTCGCGCGCGCAATCCTGTTCAAACTGGTTCAGTTCCGCAATGTCTGTCCCGGCACAGAAGGAACGATCACCCGCACCGGTAAGAATGATGGCGCGCAAATCCGCGTTCTCGTCGATGTTTTTGAAAAGATCACCCAAGGCGAGAATCATCTCCCTTGAGAGCGCGTTGAACTTATTAGGACGATTCAAGCGAATGATCCTAAATGAATCATTGTGCTCGGTGATGATCAAGGGAGAATCCATTGTTGAATACTAATCAAAGGCCGCGGGGGCAAGCCCGCCTTCCTAACCTGAGAGACGTCGGATCGACCTTCGTAGATTGGACCTTAAAGCCTCTCAAGCAAAGAATAAGAAACTCGCGCTCATCACCTCAGGGTCAGGAAGGCGGGATGGTCCCCGCTCTTCGGTAACATGTTTACACGAGCTTCATCGGAGTTGGATTTTTCGGGTCTCTGGTGTAGTCGTAGAACCCGCGTCCCGACTTGCGGCCATACAAACCCGCCAGCACCATGCGTTTAAGCAATGGCGGCGGAGCAAATCGCTTTTCCCGGAATTCATTGAACATGATCTCGGCAATATAGTAAGTGGTATCCAGACCAACGAAGTCGCCCAACGTAAACGGTCCCATCGGATAACCCAATCCGAGTTTCATCGAGGCATCAATATCCACGATCGAGCCGACTCCTTCTTCGAGAGCACGAATCGCATCGAGCATGTATGGGACCAGCAGTCGATTGACGATGAAGCCGGTAGTGTCGTTTGCCCTGACCGGCACTTTCCCCAGCCGTTTGCCAAACTCGATTGCCTGCTCATAAATGTTCTCGTCCGTCAGTATGGTCCTCACCACTTCAACCAGCTTCATGATCGGTACCGGATTGAAAAAGTGCAGACCAACAAAGCGTCGTTGGCGCTTCGGCGACGTTGCCGTCATCATCTCAGTAATGGAGATGGAGGACGTGTTTGAAGCGAAGATGGTTTCCGGTTTACAGATCCGATCGAGCGTGGCGTAGGTGGTTCTCTTTTCTGCAATGTTTTCAATAATTGCCTCAATCACGATGTCGCAGTCAGCAAGCGATTCAAAGGAAACGGTGCCTGACAAGCGATCGCGGGTGGCGCTTTGCTCTTCGGTAGTGATCGTTCCTTTCTCGGCAAACTTGGCAAGCGACTTTTCAATCCCCGCAAATCCCTTCTGCAGTATTTCATCAGAAATTTCGCGAACGACAGTTTCAAATCCCGCACTGGCCGCAACCTGCGCAATACCAGAACCCATCAGTCCGCATCCCAAAACTCCGACCTTCTTAATTTCCATCTCGTCTGGTTCTCCTATTATTTGTTACACAAACAGTGAGTTTGCGCACAAGCTACACTCGTGCAACTCAACTTCGGACTACAGCATATGTTCCAGCAACCGATTGCAACTAACAGTTTGAGTTACATTCATTTCTGCGAATCTGTCTCGGTCAACTGGATCAAGCCGCTATAATTTCTCCCGCTGGTTTTTAACCATTGATTGTACTCTTTCTGCCAGGCGATGAACTCCGTGGTTAGCTCAACCTCCAGAGTTGACTTGTTTTTGTTACGTTCCGGCGAAGTGGCGGCAACGGCGTCAAACTCCTTTGCGCGGATTAAGAGCGGTTTGAGTTTTTCTCTCAACTCATCTGACTCCTGGTCCAGATGCGGCGCGGTCTCCAGGTTCTTAACCGCCCTATCGATGTTGCTGGGGTTTCTATCCTTCATGGCAACGACGAAAGCTTCCTGCCCGTCCTGTATTGCCACGGCATAATTAAGAAATGCCGGATTGTTCGGCTCCGTTGGTGGCGCCGGCTGGGTCACGAGTTGCACTGGCAGGGGATCGGTTAGATGCTGCGCAGTTTTGAGAAAGCTAATGGCGACCAGAACAAGCGCGGCTATCTGCAATACCCGCCAGCTTACGGCGATTCCGGATCGTTCGCCGGGCCTGCGGTAGTTAACAACCAAAGCCAGCAGCGCGCCGGAGATCAAACCGCCCAGATGGGCAGCATTGTCAATGAAGCCTCGTCCCATGTATCCGATAAAAAGATTCAACATGATCATCGGCAGCAAGCCCGTGCCGAATGCACGCCTAAACCCTTCAGGCAGCTCATGGCGAAACTTGATACCAAAAACGAAGAGGACTCCAACCAGCCCGAACAACGCGCCCGAAGCTCCGGCAGAAGCATTGTCAGTTGTTTTGAAAAGAAAGCGCGCAATGGGACCGACAGCCATGCCCGGCCTGACCGTCAAATAGCTGGCAACAACGCCGGCCACTCCGGTTAGTACCCAAAACACGACAAACTTTGCGGAGCCATAGAGCTTCTCAACGTAAGGCCCGACGATCCACAGACTGTACATGTTCACCATTAAGTGCAGAAGATTCACGTGGAGAAAGATCGGTGTGACGAAGCGCCACAATTCATGTTTGGTCTGAATAAGGTAATTAACCTTGGCGCCAAAAGGTATTAGCACCTCATTGGGTATAGGTTGCAACACGCTCAACGGGATGCCACTCGCTTGCCACATCAGGATGAAGACGAAAACATTTGCGACGAGGAGAACGATGGTGAACTTATACGGCCGATTAAGCACGGCCCGAGCAAATCGCATTGTCTCGCCGTCGGCAACCGTTCGTGGCTGAGGAGCCTGCCCGGATCCGGAAACTGACGTCCCGCAAACAGCGCACTGCTGTTGCCCGCCGCCGACAATTGAGCCGCAACTGCGACACATGGTGGGGCGGCCGGCGTTAGAATTCTGAACTTTGTTGTTGAGCGAGTTATTCGGCAAGACGCTTACACTAACAAGCGTGATGCTTTTCATCGAAAGCATCACGCTCAAGTCTCGGAAAGTGACTGTTAATTCAAAAAGGATCCTATACCAAACGCTTTATTGTTCGCTAAAAACTTTAGTCTGCCGGCGGAAACGACAAGCTGAAGCTTATCGAACAAAAAATTACTCGTCTATTAGGATATCTTTTCAAGAAGGTTGACCAGGTCGTCGGCATGTTCTTCTTCCATCGCCAGAATACCTTCCAGCATGCGGCGAGTTGTCGGGTCGTCGTTAGCGACGTAGTTGACCATTTCGCGATAACTATCAATAGCAATACGTTCGGCAACCAGGTCTTCTTTGATCATATCAATGAGCGAATTGCCCTCGACATACTCCGCATGGCTTCTCATTGTTAAGCCGTCGGGGTTGAAATTTGGCTCGCCGCCCAGTTGCACAATGCGTTGGGCAATCAGGTCCGCGTGACCTTGTTCGTCGTTGGCGTGTTGCAAAAATTCGGCTGCTACACCTTCGGCATAAATGCCGGTTGCCATGAAGTAGTGTCGTTTGTAGCGCAATACGCAGACAATCTCGGTGGCCAGCGCTTCGTTCAAAATCTTGACCACAGTATCGCGATCAGCCTTATAGCCTTCGGTGACAGCGCCCTGTTCAATATGTTGGCGGGCTCGCTCGCGCAGTGTTTTGATGTCCGTAAGAAATGGTTTATCGGTCACGGCTTTTGTTCCTGGTTGATCAGCCACGGCTTTCACTCCTCGTCTTGAATTTAGGGGAAGCCTGATGGTACTCGCCTTAGCGCATGACGGGCAAGTCAACCCGCTGGACGGTAGTGGGTCAATTTGATAAATAAGAGACGCATGGCGTGCGTTGCTTTCCTGTCCTGATCTTGTTTACGTTGTCTCCAAACCAGAATGCTGGTGAGTACAGCCGAACAACGGAATAACAGTTTTTCAGCATGGCGCCAACATTCCCAGGAAAAAACCTTCAAGATCGCCAAATGGGGTCCCGAAACAGTCCGCCAGGCATGAGGATGAGACCTGCCCGGTTTCGGGTTTAGTTCCGACCGACGTAAAAAAATCCCCTTAGTCGGATACGATTTTGCCTGTAATTCGTACTTCACTTGAGGCGGCGGAGCCGCTAACAACTTCCACGGGCACGCGCCACGCCAGGGTCTTTATGCGGCACGTACCAGTATTGTCTTCGCGGCAGTAGAAGAGCGTGAGTTGCAGTCGTACTTCAACCTTACCCGGTTCAAAAGTCCGCATCGCAATACGCAATGGCAATTGAGGGTTCTTTAACGACCGGCTCACGACTCTATCTCGCCCGATCACGCCGAGTTTAGTTTCAGATTGCAATCCGAGTTCGTCAGCGCTGCTCTCCACAGAAACGCGGTAACGCTGTGGCGCTGCGGGATTGAGATGGTAGCCACGAGGCAACGCGACCTCAACTACTAGCGCGGTGTCGCTGCCCGCGCGCAAGGTTTGCGGAGCAGCCTTGATCTCTTCAGCGTTTGGACCGCTGTCAGTATCTGTTGTCGCAGGAACCGCGCTTGACGAAGGAGGTTGAAGTCCATTGATGTTAAGTGTAGACGTTTGCTTGGTTTTTAAATCCACCACGCGAACGGCATGGTTGTTTGTATCCGCGATGTAGAGTTTGCCATCGGCGGGGCTTAGTCCGCCGGGTTCGTAGAACATTGCCTGGCTCCCGTCCACCTGTCCGGGTTTGCCGGCGCCGAGGAACGTTTTTACCGAGCGCTGGTTCGGATGAAGTTCCTTGATCTTGTGATTGTAGGTATCGGCGATCAGCACCTTGTCGTCAAGAGCGGCTACCCCAAGCGGGTGTTGCAGGCGCACGTCGTCGCCTTTGCCATCGACGTCGCCGAATTCAAACAGATCGCCGCCAACCAGAGTTTCGACTTGACCACTGGCGATATCGATCGCCCGGATAATATTTGCCTCGCTGTCGGCTATGTAAAGCTTCTTGCCGTCGGAGGTAATGCCGGAAGGTTGCGCAAAGCCGGCTGCGAGTAGTGGCCCATCTTGTCGAGCTTCCTGACCAGACCCGGCAAAGGTTGAGACTTCCTGCTTTTCTAGATCCAGTTTCCAAATTTGATGCGTGCCGGCCATGGTGATATAAAGCTGCTTTCCAACGAGTTGCAAATCCCACGGCGAGCTCAAATCAATCGTGCGCCCCGGCCCCTGGCGGAAGTAGTCGCGTGCTTGTTTCCCGGTGCCCGCCACGGTCTCAACCGTCTTCGCCCTCAGGTCAACTCGTCGAATCAAATGGTTCTCTGTGTCCGCCACGTAGAGACTGTCCCCGTCCAGCGCTATTCCCTGAGGCCGATAGAAACTTGCCTTTTCAAACACTCCATCTGCTGCTCCTGCGGTGCCTGTCCCGATGGTTTCGATTAACGTGCCATCTAGTTTAGTTATGACCAGGCGGTTATGATTCGAATCAGCGATAAAGAGACGGTCGCCTTTTGCGTCCGCCAGAATCTTTCCGGGGAATGCTAGCGGCAGGTCGCCAACCTTCGCGCGTTCTAGCGCTAGCTTCAGCGGCTCTTCGTTTAATTCGCCGCGTTTGCGAAACTCATCCACGACTTTGGCAACGACCTGGTCAATCAGATCGTAGTTTCCTTCGCCCGAGACTGCGCCGATGACATACCCCGCTGGGTCGATCAGGACCTGCGTCGGCCAGGCGCGGATCCCGTAACTTTTCCAAACCTTGTATTCCGCGTCGTTGTAAACCGGATGCTCCAGCTCATAACGCAAGATAATGTGCCGGATGTTTTCCGTATCTTTTTCATTTTCAAACTTCGCGGAGTGAACTCCGATGACCACAAGGTGGTTTGGATATTTATGTTCCAACCGCTTGAGATCGGGAATGATATGAATGCAGTTGATGCAGCCGTACGTCCAGAAGTCGAGGAGTACAACCTTGCCTTTGAGGGCGGCGAGCGTAAGCGGCTTGTCGGTGTTAAGCCAGCCACGGCCGCCAGTCAACTCCGGCGCGCGCACGCGAATTTTTTCTTGAGCGGACATGATAGGACCCTTCATTGAGTTTGAATTCCGTAAGGGGGCATTTCCCAGGGATGAGCGGTGCGTTTTGCTTGACTTCCTGGATTGTGCGTTGACATATCTGTTCGTTCCCAGTCCATTCGTAGACGACAGTAAGAGTGCCGAAGCGACTATCCAGAACAGCCGGTTGATGTGTTTGTTACTCTTCAAAGCAGTGGGTATCGCGGGGCTTAGATTGCGAAATGCATCGCAAAGCTGCAGTTCTAGTCGTGCTGATGCGGTGTTCCTTCATCTACGTCTTCGCCTTCCAGAGTCTGGTCGAGCCTATCAATGGCCCGGCGGAGATGGGGAATCGTTATTGAGCCTCCGACCACCAGGGCAACATTAAACGCATCAAGGAACTCAGGGCGGGTTACG
The DNA here is from genome assembly GCA_046726155.1 of Acidobacteriota bacterium. GTDB lineage: Bacteria > Acidobacteriota > Blastocatellia > Pyrinomonadales > Pyrinomonadaceae > PSRF01. The sequence continues at coordinate 19,729 of JBKOZZ010000093.1, read as the reverse complement.
CCTGCGGCTACACTCTGTTTGATGTGGTAGGTAATACAATCATCGCAACGCAACACGATTGAAGCGACCAGGCCGAGTAGCTCTTTGGTGCGTTTGTCGAGCGCGCCGTTTTCGTAGGCTTGGGTGTCGAGCGCGAAAAATCGCTTAATGCCGAGGTGGTTGCTACTGAGCAGCTTTTCATTCATGTCTGCCCGGTAACGGTCGAATTCATCCATTAATGCCAGCCTTTCCGATGCGCCGCGCAGATAACATCCGTGGTCGCGGAGAATTTCTCACAATTTTGCAATTCAACTATTCTATCCGCGCATGCCGAAAGTCGCCACAAGTGACGTGGTTTCATAGGTGGCCCGACTACGTTAGAATCGCTCGTAATCCTATAATGATCACTTTATGACTAACGATAATGTTCAGTACCAGCGAGGTTCCACTCAAGGAGCAAACTCTGAGCCCGCCACGCGTACACTGCAACCAGGTCGAGCGGGTTCGTTTCAATTTGCTATCTTCGCGGATGAAATCGCGACTATCGTTGCATGGAGAGAACCGACGCCATTACCCAAGGCTCCCAAATCAGTGCTGGGCGTTGTCAGTATCCAGGGTCGCATGTTGACCGTTCTGGACCTTGCCGCGTTACGAGGGCTTGAAGCCGCCTCAAACGAAACCGACACTAAGCAACTCATCGCGTTGCGCGGCGATGAGCAACTCGCTCTTGCGGTGGACGCACTGGGCGAACCCATCCCGCTTGTCGGAAGCGATCTCGATCCCACACCGGCGACCAGCGACACACTTCTTCTCGGAGTCTTACACCGAGAAGGCGCAGACCTATGCATTCTAAACGCGAAGGAATTATTCCCGAGCGCAATTCAGGGGCGGGAGCGCCGCCGGCGTCGATTCTAAAAAAGTTTAGATTGCATCCCGGTCACCTTACTTGCAAACACGCGTAAGCTAAACTTTAACTCCGTTACGTCGAAGCATCGCTAAAGCAGTTCAAAGTTCAACTTTTCGGTTGTCAACGCAATCGTCTTCTGCGGCGAATGTGAAAATCCCGCCTGAATGCTAGAATCGAAAAAGAATAAACAATTAAAGAGTTCTGAGTCCGTGAGCCGTGTTCTCTTTAGGTTGACTGATCACTCATACAAAAACACTTTTTCAATGGGATGCACGAACAGGCTTTTAAAATCCTTGAGTACCCCGAACTGCGGGATTTGATTCAGCGCTGGGCGCAGACGCCCATGGGACAAGCGCGCGTGGCTGCGCTGCGCCCTCTGGCGATCGTTGAAGAGCTCCGAAAGCAGTTAGTGGCGGTAGCGGAGTGTGTTGAACTTAGGAAACGAGGCGGTACCTGGCGGTTCGGCGACCTGGGCAATCCCGGCGAGAAGCTTGCGCTTTTGCACGTGCAAGGCGCCACGCTGGAACCAACAGCGATTCTTGAAATCAAGTCGTTATGCGACCAGGCAATGCATGCGCGCGCGTCGATTCTCGCCGAGCGGGATACTTCTCCAGTGCTCTGGAGTTTGGTCGAGCATCTTCCGGTTGAGTTGAATCGTCTCAGTGCTCGCATCGCGAACAAGATTTTGCCAACCGGCGAAATAGACGATCGCGCCAGTCCTGAGCTGGCGCGCATTCGGCGTGAGATCGCCGGACTGCGCTCGAGGATTACCCGCACGCTGGAAAGCCTGATGCGTAAGTCGAGCGAAGCGATCCAGGACGAGTTGGTCACCATTCGTAACGATCGATTCGTAATTCCCGTGAAAGCCGATCACCGCGGACGCGTCGACGGCGTAGCCCATGGTTATTCCTCCTCTGGAGCCACAGCTTTTGTGGAACCCCTCGAAACAATTGACGCTAACAACGAATTGCAAGCCTTTCATGAAGCGGAGGCCCGCGAGATCTTCAAAATCTTATTTGGCTTAACTGAAGAACTGCGCGCGCAGTTGCCGGCGATTGAGATGGCCGCTAATGCAGTTGCTGAACTGGACTTCATCAATGCAAAAGCAGTATTTCACCAGAAGTTCAATTGCGTGATCCCGGCGATTGATCCAGGTGAGATGTCCGAGCGCGCAAATACTGGGATCGCGGGCGTCTCGCCCGCACCTCATCGGGCGACAGGCAGTCTTGAATTAACCGAAGCGCGACATCCGCTGCTTGAAGAAAACCTGCGTGCGTCCGGCGGCTCAGTTGTGCCGGTTTCGTTTTCACTCGACGAGCAAAACAATACGATGGTGATCTCCGGCGCCAACGCCGGTGGCAAGACGGTTGTTCTCAAGACTGCCGGACTGCTTGCGCTGATGGCGCTCTCGGGCGTGCCAGTTCCTGCTCGCGAAGCCAAAATCCCATTTTATACTTCGGTACTCGCTGACATCGGCGACCATCAATCACTTGCGGCTAACCTTTCCACTTTTACGTCGCACATCGCAAACATCTCACGCATGATTGAGTTGTGCGGGGCACCCGCGCTGGTTTTGCTTGACGAGGTCGGAACGGGCACCGATCCCGAGGAAGGCTCGGCATTGGGTGTAGCTGTAGTCGACCACTTCCGCAAAGTCTGCGGTGCGCACGTGATGGCGACCACTCACTACAGCGGCCTGAAAATGTATGGCGCAAATGAGGCCGGCGTACACAACGCCAGCGTTGAGTTTGATGAGAAGACGCTGCAGCCAACCTACCGGCTAATCGTCGGCGTGGCGGGCTCATCATCCGGTCTTGAAATCGCGCGGCGCTTTGGTATCCCTAATCAGGTGATTGATGTTGCTTTGGAGTCGGTCAAGGATTCTTCGCGACAGGCATCCGAGTATTTAAGGCGAATCAAGCGTGAAGCGGAAGACGCCGAAAGTTTGCGCGCAGCGCTTGAAGAGGAACGAGCGGCCGTAGCCGAGAAGTTTGCTTCACTGGACAAAAAAGCTGAACGGCAGGAGCGTGAACGGCAAGCCTTGTTTCAGAAATCACTGGACACGACCATCCGCGATTTTGAAAAGCGATCGCGCGAGCTTATTGCCACGATCCAGGATCGCTCCGAGCGTCTGAAAGTCGAGCGCGAATCTCAACGTCGGGTCTCAGAACTGAAACGCGAAGCGCAGCGGGCGACGTCTGCAGGAGGCAAACGAGAATCGATGTCGGCAGCTACTTCGAGTACGAGCGGACGCGGTGTGCGAGTTTTGCGTGATGGCCAGGTCGTTAAAAAAGAGAAGGGATTTGAGGAAGGTCGGACCGATGATGAAGAATATACCTCGGCCAAAATTCGCGAAATTGTAGTGGGCGATACCGTGAAGCTTCGCTCCTTCGGCTCGATTGGGATTGTTGATAGCCTGAAGGGCGATGAAGCTGAGGTGCGTGTGAAATCGCTGCGCTTGAGAGAGAAGCTCGAGAACCTCGAACTTGTCGAGCGTGTGACGCAAGCGAAATCGAAATCCGAGAAGTTTGCGGATTTACGCGCGCCGCGCGGCAATGAAGTGCAGCTAAAATCACCACAAGGCAACGGTCGGTCCGAGCTAAACGTGATCGGTCAAACTACTGATGAAGCGGTAGATGCCGTTGATAAGTTTCTCGACGAGGCGACAGTTGCGAGTCTCAGCCAGGTGCGAATTGTTCACGGCCATGGAACCGGCGCACTGCGGCGGGCGATTGCTGAACTGTTGGAGGATCATCCACACGTCGCGCGTTTTGCGGCCGCGCCACCGGATCAAGGCGGCACGGGCGCGACGGTGGTAGAACTAAAGGCTTAGATATGAAGTCCAATCTACGCGCAATGCTCCTCGCGATTTGCGTTGCCCATTGCTCAACGCCTGCGAACGGACAGTCAGATAAACAGGAGTATTGGGAACCGATTGAGCCTTATCGTATCGTGGTGGATACTTCTGATCCGGAAGTGAGAACTCTTCTATCTCGTTGGGAAAGAATTGACGGCGGTCTAAGCACAGTGGCGAACTCTTTCGCAGGTACTTATGAGAGAAGCGGTTATCGCGGTTACTTTCTGCGCTGGTCTCCCGAAAACGGCTTCATTTACGTGTATCACTCTGAAGGCTTAAGTATTATTGATTTCAGCTACGGTAAGGTAACCGTCACTTCTGAGGGAATCATTTTCGACCCTGAGCGAGACATGAGAGAGACTTTCAGAGGTTACAAGTTGAAGCTGCCGCCTAAATGGGTACCAATTAAAATAGAAGATCGAGTTTTCTTTGTGGCGGCGGAAGAGATCAAAAGTTTCGGCGACTACGTAGGAGGTTTTGGCCAATACAACGATTTCAACGGTCCCTGTTGTGAATTTTCTCCCTTCTTTACCCGACAAGAACTGAAGCCGCAAAAATCATTTCCAGGGGTTGATGTTCCAAAAAGCTACCGAAAGTTTATCAAGGCTCCGGTGACGGCACAGATTACCTTCGTAGGTAAGAAGAGACTGGTTAAGAATTATGGCCTGCAGGGACAACTTTACGGGCATTGGTTCGAGAAGGCTTCGCTAACATCCATCACAGTAAACGCAGGCAGAGCCTCTGGCATTAGAAGGAACATGCTGTTGCGTTTGATAGATGAGCAGGGTCCACAGTACCTAAAAATCATTCGGGTAGGGAAAAACGCGTCACAGGGAGTGTTAATCCGTGACGTTGATAACGACGGCAAAGAAACGTTTTTCGATTACAACTCGGAGTCTAAAGTACCCCAAGAAAAGTCCTTCTTGCCGATTCGGATTGGAACCAGAGTTACAACGAGTCCAATTTCGAATTTTTAGTTTGCGTCATGCGTTATCCACAAACATTCATCGACGATCTCAAGCGCCAGGCAGACATTGTGCGCGTCGTGCAAGACTACGTGCAGCTCAAGAAAAAGGGCACAAACTGGATGGCTTGTTGCCCTTTCCACAAAGAGAAGACGCCGTCGTTTTCAGTCAGTCCAGTTAAGGAGATCTTTTATTGTTTTGGTTGTCATAAGGGAGGGTCGGTTTTCAACTTTGTGATGGAGATGGAGCGTGTTTCCTTTCCTGAGGCAATCAAGCTTGTAGCTGAAAAATCCGGCGTGCCGCTGCCGAAGTTGATAGACGACAGTCGTTTTGAAGCACGGCGGCACGAGGCTGACGAGGTGATTGAACTTAACAAGTGGGCGCTTGAATGGTGGGAACAACAGCTGGAGTCGAGTGGGGAAGCGCGCATCGCGCGAGATTATCTTCTCCGGCGCGAAATTACAGAAGAAACGCGGAAAACCTTTCGCCTTGGCTACGCGCCCGACAGTTGGGACGCGCTTTCCATTTATCTGAGACAAAAAGGCGCCAGCCAGGATCAGATCGATCGCAGTGGGTTAGTCGTAAAAAAAGAGGACGGCGGTTCCTACGATCGCTTTAGAGGCCGTCTGATCTTTCCGGTGATGGACATTCAGGGAAAACCGCTAGCGTTTGGCGGACGCACGCTTCATGATGAAGATGCGAAGTATATAAACTCACCCGAGACCGCAGCCTATGTAAAAGGTCGCAACCTTTTTGGCCTGAATCTGACTCGTGAGGAAATTCGACGCGCGGGATTCGTCATCCTCGTGGAAGGTTTTTTGGACTTGATCGTTCCTTTTCAATTTGGCATTCGCAATGTTGTAGCAAGTTTGGGAACGGCCTTGACAGCTGACCAGGTAAAACTGTTAGCTCGGTTTGCCCGCAAAGTCGTGGTCAATTATGATGGCGACAACGCGGGTGTGCAGGCAGCAAAGAAGGCTATCGAGATATTGCTCGGGGAAGATCTTGAAGTGAAAATTCTGGTGTTGCCGGATAACTCCGATCCGGATGAGTTCATCAGAAAATCTGGCGCTACTGAATACCAACGGCAACGTGGCGAGGCTCAACCCCACATACAATTTGTGATCGATCAAGCTGTACGGGATCGCAAACTCAGCAATCCGGCCGACAAAGAGGCAGCGATTGACGAAGTGCTCCCCTACATTCGTGCTGTTCACAGCCGCATTCAGAAGCGCGAATACTTTGACATTGCCATGGACGCGCTGCGAATCGGTGACGCATACCTGCGGCGAGAGTTATGGCAATCAATCAGGACGGGAATCGATCAACGTGCGCGCGGGAGGCAGACAACGATCAGGCGCGCATACTTGAAACCCACAGTAGCGGAACAGCGGCTTCTCGAACTTTTACTTGCCGATGACAAGTTACGCCGGGCAGTATTGCCCAAACTGGAAGTCGGAGATTACGAGGACTTGACGACGGCTCCAATTTTCCGCGCATTGGTCGAGGGAGAGCGTGACGGCAAACCAATTGATTTTGATTTCCTGAGTCTGAGAACCGAAGGCGATCCAATCTCCGAGCTTGTGCCGAGTCTGTTAATGACCGACCTTGAAAGTGAGGAAAGCGACCAATCCGACGCCCGGCAGCTGGCCGCCGAAAGATGTCTTAACGCCTTGCGCTTGATGAAAGTAGATCGCCGCATTAGCGACTTACGATCTGAGATTGCGGCCGCCGAGCGAAATGGAGAAACAGAACGCTGCGATAGGCTTTCAACCGAACAAATTGAATTAACCAGGCGCCGGGACGGTCTGTTGCCAAAAGCAGAAGCACTGCAAATTGGCAACTAACGCCTTATTCCGAATGGCAGACCTCGTCCACAGATCCGTTCCCGGAAGGATCTGGTAAGGCTCGCTATCGACAAGTTGGATATTCTCACACCGCGCATTTCATAATCTGAGTTTTAGTGGAGCCGAAGAGACTTGAGTATTGAAGATAAAGATCGCGACGATGTTATGGAGCGCCTCCTGGAGTTGGGCGGCGATAAAAAGTATCTAACGTTCGACGATCTAAATCGCGAGTTGCCCGACAATGTCGTTTCTCCCGACGACATTGAAGACGTCCTGCAAAAGCTCGAAGGCTCGAATATTCCCGTCGCCGATTCCGACGAACGTCTGCTCGAACAGGCAGCTGCGGTGGCCATCGACGACGAAGACACCACTGACGAGGATGTTGAACTCGATCTCTCCGCTGGGGCCCTGGAGAAAACCAATGATCCAGTTCGCTTGTACTTGCGGGAGATGGGTGTTGTTCCCCTGCTCACTCGCGAAGGTGAAGTGGCGATAGCGAAGAGAATCGAACGCGGCCAGCTTAAAACGCAAAAAGCCATTTCGCGTTCGCCTATTGCAGTTAAGGAACTCCTGAAAATTGGCGAAGACCTGGAAGCCGGCAATGCCAACATCCGCGAAATCGTTATATTCGCTGAACAGGCTGAACTTACTGGCGACGAAGATATGGATAAGGCCGAGGAATATAGGACGTGGACCGTTGAGGGCATTCAAAACATTCGCAAGCTGTTCAAGCAGGGATTGAAGGAATGGGAAAAGCTCCTTGAAGAGCAGAAGTCCACTCGCGGCAAAAAAAGTAGAAAGCTGCTACGCATGCGCCGGAAAGTGTCGCGACTGCGTTTGGAAATAGCCCAGGAGATTGGGCGGTTAAACATTACTGAACGCGCGCGACAACGTTTGATTAATTCAATACGTAGCGTACAAAAAGAAGTGCGCGATGCTGAACGCGAAATTGATAGTCTTACGGAAAAGGTAAACCGCAAACGCATCAAAGCGGATGATCTAAAAGAATTCAAACGCCGTGTGTCGGCTGCGAGGAAACGGCTGCTTCAGACTGAAGTTGATCATAACATCAGTCCCGTCGAGATAAAGCGATGTCTGCAGGCGATCATTGTTGGCGAACAGCAGACGGGCCAGGCTAAGCGCGAATTAGTCGAAGCAAACCTGCGCTTGGTTGTTTCAATCGCCAAGAAGTATACCAACCGAGGGCTTCAGTTTCTGGACCTGATTCAGGAAGGCAACATCGGTTTGATGAAGGCAGTGGACAAGTTTGAATGGCGGCGCGGTTATAAATTTTCGACTTATGCCACGTGGTGGATTCGCCAGGCCATAACACGAGCTATTGCGGATCAGGCACGCACTATTCGCATCCCGGTGCATATGATTGAGACCATCAACAAGCTAATTCGAACCTCGCGCTCGCTGGTGCAGGAATTAGGCCGCGAACCTACCAGTGAAGAGATTGCCAGGAAAATGGATATTCCCGTATCCAAGGTACGCAAGGTTTTGAAGATAGCTCAGGAACCGATCTCTCTTGAAACGCCCATCGGTGAAGAAGAAGATTCACATCTGGGTGACTTTATCGAAGACAAGTCGATATTGAATCCTGCCGATGCGGTGGTGGCATCCAATCTGCGAGAGATCACCGATGAGGTGTTGGCGACGTTGACGCCGCGCGAAGAGAAGGTAATCAAGATGCGCTTCGGCCTGGGTACAACCGGATCGGAGCACACGTTGGAGGAAGTTGGCCAACATTTCGCAGTTACTCGCGAACGGATCAGGCAAATCGAAGCGAAAGCGCTTCGCAAACTGCGTCACCCATCGCGTTCACGGAAACTCAAAGCCTTCCTTGATAACACCCAGCGATAGCCTCCCCAAACAAAAGTAAGGACGCAGAAACAAAATCAGCTGCGTCCCATTGAGCTACTAACTTGTCTAGCTTTTTTACTTGATTGATAGAAAGGTCGCGCTCTTCACCGTGCGATCGAATTTGTAGTCATAAGTGAAGCCAGGGAACTCAATCGGTTGCGTATACTGCACCCTTACTTCCATCCGATTGTCCTGCTGCACTGGCGTAATGACGGCATCGTCCGGTATGCCATATTCAGCAGACCTCTTAACCAGTTGTTCTTTGATCCAGTCCACTGGCTTCCCAGTTGCGACGGCGGTATCGACGTAGTTCTGCATTAGATCCTTGAATTGATAATCTTGATAAGCGACAGGAATGAATCGGTAGCCGGCGTAAGCCACGGCGCCAATAATCGCCACCACAATAAGAAACTTTAGACGCGCGCCCCCGCGCTCAGACGTTCTTGTCATTGTGTTCATCATCAATCCTCAACGTTGATTATTGTTCGCGCTAATATCATCGCAATGCCTCTCTTACTGATTTTCGCAACAGCTGCTGACTAATCGCTTTCCCGTCTATGATGCGTGGGTAGCCGATGCGTTCAAGAAGGACCCACTGCACGTGCCCGGCAGTTCTTTTCTTGTCGTGCCTTATTGCTGCAAGAAGCGCACTTTCATCCAAATCGTTGGCGGAAGGCAACGGCCCACAGAGCCTTACTGCCTGATTTAGCAATTCTAACTCCGTTGGATCAAGGAGGCCTATGTTTTTCGATAGCGCGCCCGCTACCAACATTCCAAGTCCCACAGCTTCTCCGTGACGGAACCTGCGATAGTTCGTAACCGCTTCCAGAGCATGGGCAATTGTGTGGCCAAAATTGAGAACTCGCCGCGAACGAGGATCGCGACGCGCAATGTCTTCGCGCTCATCGGCGCCGACGATGGATGCCTTGAAAGCACAATGGGAAGCGATGAGTTGTTCCAGTTGCTTAGAAATCAAGACTCCCTGCGAATTAAATCGTTTTAAAAAGGCGGTCGTTTGGTTGAAGAGTTTCCGGCCGCTCACTGCTCCTTGTTTGACGCATTCGCACCAGCCGGCCACAAACTCACGCGCCGGCAAAGTAGTTAGCGTCTCGATGTCGATAATAACTGCCGCAGGCTGGTGAAAACTTCCGACTAAATTCTTCCCCTGAGGGAGATTCACACCTGTCTTGCCGCCGACCGATGAGTCTATTTGTGCAAGCAGGGTGGTCGGAATTTGGATAAAGGGGACACCGCGCAAATATATGGCAGAAGCAAAGCCTGCTAGGTCGCCAACAACGCCGCCACCTAATGCTATCACGCCGTCGTTTCGTTCAATTCCAGTTCCACCAAGAAAACGAAGGGCCCTCTCAATCGTTTGTATCGACTTATATTGCTCGCCATCGCCTATTAACCAGGACGTAACGGAAAAACCCTCGGCCTGAAGGCTCTTAACCACAGGCGGGCCAAAAGAGGAGAAAACTCCACTATTGGAAAAAATCGCGACGCGTTTTGACTGCTTGCCAAGACAGCGGCGCGCTATCTGGCCGCCTTTCGTAAGGATGCCGCGGCCAATTGTTATCTCATACTCGTGCGATCGCGCTTTTGTGCGAACTTGCAGTCGAGGCAATGATCAAACTCCTCTCGCCGAGTCAGTCAACAGAATAATAGGTTCTTGTTGCTGAGCGTATTGTAGCTTGAGAACGCGCGCAACTGGGTGGGGAGACGTGTGGGCCAGCGGGTGATCAGAATGGGAGCCCACTGCTTCGCGAGGCATTAAGGCGCCTTATGGCAGTGGATCCAATCGGTCAGGTTCCGACTTAGCCTCGGCCAGAATTTGATTGTACTTGGAGTTGAAAGCTGCAATAGAAAAAGCGGATGGGCGCGACAAACGTGGGAGTACGTCGCGCCCATCCATATTTGTGGTCACTGTCCTCACCCCAGCAACCACTGAGACGGAGGATTCACCAGCCGTCTCTTCTTGCCCCACAATATACATCGCAACGCGCGTGCCGTGCAAGGCACTTTTATTGAGGAATACGCAGATATCAATTTTCAATTGTTCTCTGTCCGACATTCATCGCGACGCCAAAAAGTGGGTCCGACTAGTCGAAAAAACACGTAATTATTTCAAGGGCGGACGTAAAATTTTCACACTAGCCGTCTAAGCTCCCAGCTCTTTTTGGATCACGCTTGCTAGTTCCTGGGCGTGTTTCTCGATTTCCTCCTGGCTTTCTCCTTCAATCATTACACGTGCCAAGGATTCAGTTCCTGAATACCGCAAGAGCAATCGCCCTCGCGGGCCTAACAGTGTTTGTATTTTTCGTGCGGTGCTTTGGATTGAGGGGATCTCGGCAAACGGTTGTTTCACCTTAACCGCGACGTTTACCAGTATCTGTGGAAATGTTTGAAAACCTTCGGTGAGTTCGTGAAGGTCCTTTCCAGCTTCCTTCATTGCCCTCAGCATGCTGAGCGTCGTTATCAAACCGTCGCCGGCGAGGCTTAGGCTCGGAAATATAATGTGACCTGATTGTTCCCCGCCAAGGCTTGCCCCGAGGCGCAGCAGTTCGTCCAATACATATTTGTCGCCGACGTCTGTGCGAATCAGATGTATTTCCTGCGAATTGAATGCGATCTCGAGGCCAATATTGCTCATCACTGTCGCCACCACGGTATCGTTGTTCAATTGATGGCGCGCCTTCAAATACCTAGCGAAAACCCACAAACTCGAGTCGCCGTTTATTAGTCGACCTTTGGCATCTACAAACAGGGCGCGATCTGCATCGCCATCGAAGGCGACACCAAGATCCGCTTGCTGCTTGATTACTTCACACTGAAGCGTTTCGGTATGGAGAGAACCGCAGCCGAGATTTATGTTGCGGCCGTCTGGTGTATTGTTGATTGTGGTGACATTTGCTGCCAACCCCCTAAATAACTCCGGAGCCAAGGTCGAAGCGGCGCCATTCGCACAATCCAGCACGAGCCGGACTCCGTCGAGCGACAGGCCGCGAGCAATCCCGTTGAGGAAATCCAGATAATGAGCCCGCAGATCCTTGCTTTCAGATGGCTTGGCTCGGTGAGCTGTGAACGATCTATTGCCGGCGCTGGAAGTCTCTCGTTGGGAAAAAACATCGCTTTCGATGAGACGTTCAGTTGCGTCATCGATCTTGCGTCCAGAGGGAGCAAAGATCTTGACCCCATTGTCTTGGTATGCGTTGTGAGAAGCACTTATCACTACACCCGCATCGGCCGGTAGTGCACGAGCCAGAAAGGCAACTCCGGGAGTCGTAATCACTCCGGCTGTTTTCGTTTCCGCACCTACCCTCAACGCGCCTGCTACTAAAGCTTGCTCAAGCCACTCGCCTGATTCTCGTGTATCTCTACCGATCACAATCAACGGTGCGTGACCGAGTTTTTCTTTGAGGCGCGTGGCAAGGGAGGCGCCAACAATCTCAATCGTCTCGGCATCCAGCGGAAATTTTCCGGCCTCGCCGCGCATGCCATCCGTGCCAAAAAGTTTCTTCATTAAGACGGAATTGGTTTAGGTAGGACTCGGTAATACTACTGATGATTAACGGGCAGGCCGATGCTGGCTAAATAAGGCGATCCTTCGGCAGTTGCAAATGGCAGATGAACGTCGCCGCGCTTCTTTTCAGCAACTTCAACACGAATGTCTACTGCCGGATCGAGTATATCGATCTTAGAATCAGGAATGTTGATCTCGACATGCGAGAGATTGAAGGTCTCCTTCTTTCCGTCTAACCATACAGTCTCTGTCATTGCTTTGCGCAGGGCATTTATCCGGTCGGAGGGCCCGCGCAACCTCACCTTCACGGGGTTCACGCTGACACCAACGACCTCATACCCTTCGGGTAACTTGCCCTCAAACTTAACCTCCACGTCGATTGGTGCCTCGATAATTTGCTCAAGACGAATGGGAATCGTGGATGGATGAAAACCCTGGATCTTTACGTCGTCGCGCAAATCCATCTTAACTCGATCAAGCGAGAGCCTGAGGATCCTCTCGCCAGCTTTTTGGTCACTAAGATCGACCGTTGCCACCAGCTCACGCGGCCCAATGCGATCAAGCTTATCGGGGCTTCCCGTAAGAGTTACTTCGACCTGGCGAGGAGGTTCATTGCTTATCTCCAATCCCTCAGGTTTGAGGAAGTTGAGTTGCACACCCGAGACACGCAAGGTCACTGGTTTATTCTGACCCGTAACCGCCAGCCAGAGGACGACCGTTATTGCAAGCGCAAGCAACTTCAAACTCCAGTCTTCGAAAAACAGCTTACGCGCCCATCGTTCCGGTGTTGTTGGTTTCCGAGGGACCGGAGTTGCTTCCGTCTCTTCTATGTCTTGAAAGGGCATGACAATTAGATTTCAGATGTCAGGTCTCAGGCCCGTCAGATTGAAGCCACCTCTTCAGTTTCACTATCCGCTTCGTCGTGCTTTTCCAAAGGCTTGGTTTTTTCCCGCGCCGGCGATATTTCAAGTGCTTCAGAAATTGCGGCCCGAAGCCTGGGAGCATCTAACCCGCGTTTAATTTCACCCCGCTGCACGATAGAAATTAATCCCGACTCTTCTGATACCACGACCGCAACGGCGTCGGTATCTTCTGTTACGCCAAGGGCGGCGCGATGCCGCGTTCCCAAATCTCGCGAAAGGCGCGGATTCAACGTTAGCGGCAGAAAACAGGAAGCCGCGGCGACGCGATGACGACGTACCACTACGGCGCCGTCATGAAGCGGTGACTCGGGGTTGAAAATGCTGACTAGTAAATCGTAACTAAGTTCGGCATCCAATTTCACGCCGCCGTCGATGATGTTTTTCAGGCCAATGTTGCGCTCAATCACGATCAACGCACCGGTCTTAGTCGAAGCCAATGTTGTCGCAGCGAGGACTACTTCGTCATACACTCCTTCGCCGAATTGCCCGAGGTGTCTGCGCGTAAAAGGCATGCGAAATCGATTGCCGAGTGTAATTAGCGCTTGCCTAATCTCGTTCTGGAAGAGAACGATAATGGCCACACCTATATAGAGAAGGCCACCGCGTAGGATGAACGCAAGTGTTTCGAGGTCTTCTTTGACTGCGAGCCAATAAAGGAGGGCGAAAGCTCCAATCGCGGCAGCCATGGGGACGGCACGGGTTCGCCGAACAAGTTTCAAAACTGCATACACAAGGAAGAAGACAAGGATGACATCCGCGAGATTGCGCGGCTCACCAAGCCTTCCCAGGTACTCCGTGTATGGCAGTATTAACAACATCTCTTAGTTTGAAACCCTGGATTTGCGATTTGCGATTCAGAAGCAGCAATTTAGTTTCACCAAACCGTAATCGAAAAATCCCTGCTAACTTTCAGCCAACGTGTTCCGGAACGCAATCGGTTTTTCCACTATGGCTGGCGCGCGCCGTCTCCAAAAAAATCATTTCCACTTTTGGCTCGGCTTCCTTGATCAAACATTCAATCTCTTCATTGGTTCGTTCGATATCAGACGTAACGAGATCGTCTCGCAGGTTGACGTGCGCGTTGATCAGGATTTGCTTCGGAGCCAAGTGCATAGTTAAGAGTTCTATTACCTTCACCACATTGGGGTGGCCTTCGATTGCCCGCTTAATCGCTTGCCAGCTCTTCGGACTGGCCGACTCGCCAAGCAATAGTCCGCGAGAAGTTCGCGCCAGAACAAAAGCCACAATCGCCAACACTACTCCGATAAGTATCGAAGCAACGCCGTCCCAGTAGGCGCCCCCGCCTGGACCACTGTTGAACTGGGTCAGAACCAGCCCGATGGCAGCGATTACTATACCGAGCAGTGCCGCCGAATCTTCAAAGATCACCGTCTTCGCGGTGGGATCTTTTGATTCGCGAAGATACGCCAGGAAGGTTAGGCCATCGTGGCGCGCTTCTTTTGTTTCCTGATAGATTGCCAGAGCGATCGATCCACCTTCCAGTACGAACGAAATTGCGAGTACCCAATACGCCCATTTCAGATTCTCGGGAGCGTGTGGGTGAGTTAGTTTTACAACGCCTTCGTAGATCGCATACGTCGAACCAACGCCGAAAATAAATATTGCCGCTATAAAAGACCAGAAGAATCGCTCTTTCCCATAGCCAAAGGGATGCTTGCGAGAAGCTGGACGCTTGAAGAAGCGCAATCCGAGAAGCAGAAATACCTGATTGGTAGTGTCTGCTACCGAATGGAGTGCCTCCGCCATCATGCCAGAAGAGCCGGTGATCAGCGCCGCTCCGAGTTTCAAAACCGCAATTAATGCATTTGCAAAGAGCGCACCCACTACTGCAAGCATGAACGATTTCCTTCGGTTACAAGATGGATAGCTCCGCTTGGATTATCGCGAAAAAACGGGAGCGTGGCAATGGCGGTAAGGTTGCGAAGTTGTTATTACCGGGAGACACGTGGGCAGGGTCATGAGGCTTGAGCTTTCGCTCTCGGTCGCCGTCTGATTCTTCCGCTTTGCAGAAAACCTATCAACTGTCCATGAGCGTTGACTACAGCGACCGAGCCTACACCATTCTTCTTCATCAACTCCTGAGCGGAATCGAGGGTTGTAGAGGGTTCGACAAAGAAGCCGGGACCGACTGGACGCATCACGGCTTGCACTCGTGTCGTTGCCCAGCGCTCGCGCGGAAGTGATTTCAAGTCTTCCAGCGACAGGATTCCGTGGAGACGTCCCTTTAGGGCGACGGGAAAACTTGTTTGCCGGTGAAGCGGAAGAAAGTCGTCTACTAATCTCGTGATGGTGAGTGCTGGTTCAATCGAAACCGGCGGCGACATCGCCTCACCAACTGTAGCCAGTCCGACCTCGCGGGCGCTTTTAACAACCTTTACCGCAGTATCGAGTAAGAACAGTCCTACCAGAATGGACCACCCACCCATGAAGTAAGGCTGGACCGGCCTCCAGTTTGGCGCTACCAAGATATAAATTCCGAACAGAACAAGCACG
The DNA here is from genome assembly GCA_046726155.1 of Acidobacteriota bacterium. GTDB lineage: Bacteria > Acidobacteriota > Blastocatellia > Pyrinomonadales > Pyrinomonadaceae > PSRF01. Next base: position 4,348 of record JBKOZZ010000093.1, on the reverse strand, counting down.
CCCCCGATCAGAACTCCGCAGATTCCGGCCTTACGTGTTGCATCAACAATATTTCCACTTCGGCGCCAAAGAATGGCTCGCAAGACACGGCCGCCATCAAGCGGATAACCGGGGAAAAAATTGAAGAGTGCGAGCAGTAAATTGCCGGAAGCGATCAAAAAGAAGACAACGACCGTCGCTTCATAGTTTCCCAATGCGGCGATCTTTGCACCCACAAAAGCAAGTAAGGCAAACAAAAAACTTGCTGCCGGGCCGGCCACCGCGATACGGAATTCCGCTCGGGGATTCTGCGGCTCGGTTTTGAGCCGAGCAAGACCGCCAAAGGGGTGAAGGACGATCTCCTCGATTTCAATGCCTTCAGCTCTGGCCATCAAGGCGTGCGAAAGCTCATGACCAAAGACCGATAGGAAAAGCCCCGCAGTAGTAATCAGGCCAAGGATCCATGCTGTTGCCTGAGCGTGCGGTGGCAAACGAACGTTGCCAACCTGGATAGCATGCCTTTGCAGGTTGCTCTCAATCAGCCAAACGCTCAACGCGACTACAGCAAACCAGCGATAATCTATGCGTACCGGAATCCCGTAGACGCGAGCAATTGTCAGTTGCCGTTTTATTAACTCCGTAAAGCGCATAGCCGTTGCAAATACATTTGGACAAGAGCAGGAGATATTCTTCGGACGAAGCTGTTCACCATTCAAATACTATCTTGCTTGTGGATTCAAATCGAAGAGAAAACTCAGCTTTGAGTTTGTGAATACCTATGTTCTTTTAGGGACCGACCTCTCTGCCCGATTGGAGACACTGGCGGGGCCCACAGGACATCAAAAGGCACCGCTGGCGCGTTGCCAATCAACTTCCCACAAAATAACTGGTTGCAAGCGATTCTTGACTGTAATCGGATCGCGCGGGTGCAATTTATACCGGCTGCGCGCGGCTTTGGCAGTAGCGTCGCTAACCAGAATCTCGCCGCCCCTCGCATTTGATTCCAGCCTTGCAGCAGTGTTTACCGAATCTCCAATGGCTGTGTACTCGGACCGGCGTTCCGAGCCGATGTATCCAACCGTAACTTCACCAGTGTGTAGTCCGATGCCAACGCCAACTTCGGATAGACCTTCCTGGCGCAACTCCATGTTGATGCCGAGCAGTCGACGTTGCATCGCCACGGCAGCGTTAAGAGCATTTGACGCATCTTCGGGCGTAGTTGTGGGAGCGCCAAAGAGAGCCATCAGGCCGTCGCCGAGATATTTATCTAGTGTTCCACCATGGGCAAAAATAATATCTGTCATCGCGGAGAAATATCGGTTGAGGAGCCCGACAATTTTTTCCGGTGGCGCATGCTCGGAAATGCTGGTAAAGCCGCGAATGTCAGCAAACAGTATGGTGATTGTCTGGTTAACCCCGCCGAGTTTAAACGACTCGGGATTCTCGAGCATTTGTTTGACTACATATTCGGGCAGGAACCGACTGTAGTTTGCCCGCGCCACTTCCTCACGCGCGAGACGCTCGTGGGCTCGAGCGTTCTCCACTGCAATCGCCGTCTGCGCGGCGACGGCGCTGATTAGTTCAAGATCATCCGGCTTGAAGGCAGCAAACGGATCGAGTCGATCGGCATAAATAGCGCCGTGAACTCTCGACTCGCCAACGAGTGGGGCACAAATAGTCGAACGAACTCCCTGAGAAACAATCGAATCGACTCCAGCAAACTCTTCGTCAGAAGCGGCATCCTGCGAAAGCAGAGCCACTCGATCCTTCATCACTTTTCTGGTTATTGTGCGACCGATTGACAATTTGCGTGCGTGGTTGTTGAGGCTCTCATCACGCGCGCGCATGGCAATCGGATTTAACTTCACGTCCTCTGGATTCTCGGTACCATTGCCTTCGGCGAGTAGCGCTACAACTCGATCGGCTGGAGTGGAGCGAAAAATAACGTCTGTCGCCTTGGCAAATATCGCCTCGAGGTCGAAAACCGATCCTAAGGTCTTACTCATCTCGTAGAGCGCTGAAAGTATGTTTGCTTTTCGTTGCAGCGCTTCAAGCACTTTGTCTCTCGCGGGGCTGGTTGCTGAGGGTGCCACCCCTTCCCCGGGCTTCGAGTGCAAGACCGTTTGCATAACGTCATTGGCAGAGACGACAAGCTGAGTGTGGCCGAGAGGCTTGTCATCGTACCGCACGTCGGTGGTGCGTTCTTCGGCGCGTTGTTCGAACCGTAACGTGCTAGCGCCGATGGTTATGCGATCGCCGTTCTTTAACTGGTATTCGTAGTGCGCTCCGCCGTTGACGAATACCTTGTTTGCGCTCCGACGCAGTTCACCATTGATCATCGCGCCGTCCACCAGCGTAAATGAGCCTTCGTCGGAAGATCTGACATGCGCGTGATAGCGCGACGCACGAGGGTCATCCAGAACGACGGTGTTGTCAGGAGCGCGGCCGATGGTGCAAGTCCCCTGAGGCAAAAGGCTGTATTCCCATTGTCGGCCGCTGGCGTCAGTGATTTTCAGGAGTGCCATAGAAGATTAATCGGATTTCGAACCAGAGAGAGGTCTGCCGCCCTGCGCGGGTTGCCTGCGTGGGCAACCGGCTTTATCCCCGAGACAGAAATTGGCTAAAGAGCTCGACGGGTAACAACCTGCAACTATTCTTCAGCGATCCTAACACGGTTTGGCGGTGACAACTAAATACGTTTAGCGGTGATAACAGATACATTTAACAGGACAAGGAGTCGAAGTATTTAGTATTATCTGAACCTCCTTGTAAACTGCATCCGCGGGATTTACTTTTTATGAGTAACCTGCCTCGCTTCGCAATAGTCCTGACTCTGGCGCTTAGCTGCGCTGTCTTTCCTGCGGCAGCGAGCTCCCAAACAAGGGCGCAGAAGAAAACTCCGACGAGCAGTATCTCGGGTCGAATAACCATTCACGGAAAGGCCGCACCTGGGGTCATCGTCGGCGCGCGCAATTCAGACTTTTCGCCGCAACCAAGCCCGGCGCTCAAAGCCACGACGGACCAAGACGGCAACTACCGAATCATTGATATACCCGCAGGTAACTATCAAGTCTCGCCGGTGGCTCCCGCATATGTTATCTCGGATTTCGTTTTGTACGGGGCAAGGGGCAAGATACTTCTGCTCGCAGAGGGTGAGGACGTTCAGGGCATCGACTTCTCCCTTGTTCGGGGTGGGGTGATTGCAGGCAAAGTGACAGAGGCTAACGGCCGGCCGGTTGTTGAAGAACGTTTGACGATTGTGCCGGAAGAGCAGCCCACTGCACGAGTTCAGATGATTACCCCGCTTAACGCAGGCATTTTTCAAACTGACGATCGTGGCATCTATCGAATCTACGGCATACCTGCGGGGCGCTATAAGATTTCTGTCGGCATGGCCGATGAAGAGCTTTCTTCAAACGTCCGTTTTGGGAGAGTTGCATACAAGCGAACCTTTTATCCCGACGCTACCGATCCAAACGATGCCAAAATCGTCGAAGTTACTGAAGGATCTGAGGCGACAAATATCGACATCACTTTGGGACGGAGTCTGCCAAGCTTTGTAGTTAGTGGAAAAGTTGTTAACGGTGAAACGCGCCAGCCAGTGACAGGGGTGAGGTTTGGACTGCGCCGACTGGTCAAGGACCGCGACGCTATGGTCATGGGAATATTTACAACGTCAAACAGTCAGGGTGAGTTTCGCCTGGAAAATGTAACCCCAGGAAAGTATGTAGCCTTCCTCTCGCCGCAGCCTGGTAGCGAGCTGCGTGCTGATGCCGTGCCGTTTGAAGTGATCGATCAAGATGTAACTGGCCTCCTGGTCACGACTGTGAAAGGCTTGACCATTACAGGGACTGTGGAGCTCGATGGCACTCACGACAAGAGTGCGTTCGCGAAACTTGCGCAACTGCGCCTTCAGGCCTACGTTCGCAAGGAGGACGTCAACTCTGGTTCCTGGCAAGAATCACCTATCAACGCTGATGGGAGTTTCCGCCTGGATGGGCTGGGCCCGGGTAGGGTCAGTTTTTCACTCAGCGCTCAAGATCGACGCCCGCTCGCAGGTTTTGCAATCTTGCGTGTCGAGATCGATGGCGTTGTTCAGCCGCGTGGTATCGAGCTCAAAGGCGATGAGCAAACGACGGGTGTCAAGATTATCGTGCGTTATGGAACTGGTTCAATTCGGGGTGAAGTTAAGTTAGAGAATGGCCCGCTACCGCCCGGCGGACGCATTTCAGTTTGGATCAAAAAGGTCGGTGACACTGAGTCAAGCTTCAGGCAATACAATGCGGATGCGCGCGGGCATTTCCTAATTGAAGGAATACCAGCCGGAAGTTATGAGCTAAACGTTAGTGCAAATATTCTAAGAGGCCGC
>JBKOZZ010000092.1:0-32943 GCA_046726155.1 Acidobacteriota bacterium | reverse complement strand
GTGCTAATGAATAAACTACCCAGCGATGCGAGACGCGTTGGTGTGGTTCTCTCGGGAGGCAATATCGATGCGGCGCTCCTTGCGCGGCTCCTGGCGCCGAAGGGGGACTAGGAAAGCAAACCAGATTTTCCATTTCTCATTTGACATTTTTCATTTGCGATTCAAAGCCGGACTGAAAACCGGAGGGTCTCTCAAAACCGGCTCACCCCAGCAATCCAAACCATCCCCACGCATTCATCACTTCACCTAAACCAAACGAAGCCAGGTTGGCAATGATGATGGCAGTGAAGTCGCGCCGCATTGAAGGTTTGCCCGGTTCGTCTTCTTTACCAAAGGCCATCCAGAACAAAATACACTCCGCCAGGGGCGCGAAAGTTTCCGCTACGGCCAGGTATACAAAACGCTGGTCCGGAGAGAAGAGAAGCGGCAAGACGAGCGTCACGATTGGGTAAGTGCATGCGGTCAGCCACACGCCGGCGAAGAGTTTTCGCTTTAGCGAGTGGCGACGAGAGAGGCCCACGCACAGAATCGGCGTCTCAATCAGAATTGTTAGCAGGTAACCGAGCGGCAGGAAGCGCCAGAGTTCGTTTGGGGACATGGTGCAGTCGGCAGACGGCAGGCGCAGTAGACAGACTAAATCATTTTCAAAAGAAATGGCGCTTCGGCCAGGACGTGTGCGATCGCCACAGTGAAATAGACGTCGCGAGTGGTTACGTAATCGACGGAAAAACCAAACCAGAGTATCGCCACCAGAAAAGCCCCAAAAGCCAGCGCTGTCGTCATAAGTTTTGGAAAACCGCGGGGATGGCGCGCCAACGGCACACTTGATACATCCCAAACTGGCGCGCGCTTGCGAGCGGCCGGCCTCAGCCGGCCTATCGCCGGTTTGGCCAGAGGTGCGATCAATGGCAGAGCGACCAGCCAAACACCATAATGCAGCATCTCCAGGAAGACATGGACAGCGACCAGCACGTGGCTAGAAATATTTGGCAGCAGTTGTGCCCCGGCATGCTGCGTGATTCTCCAGAACAGCCCGTTATCGTCGGCGAGCGCTGGTGTTCGCGTAAGTTGCCAAAACATTCCTATCAGGAGCAGCGGCAACAAGCCCAAGCAAACGCGATAAGCGCGAAGCCATGCGGGGCGCGTGCGGCGCAGATGACGATCCAGAAACCACAGAGCCACGAGAGGGTGAAGGTAAACGATTGCGAGGCTGAAAAACTCCGGCGCCAACCAGTTTAGCGAACACAAACCCAGCGCGCCGGGAATGGCCCATGACCAATCGCGTTTTGGTTTTTGCCTGCCACGCAGCCATACGAGAAGACCGAGCCAAAGCAACAAGAGAGTGTTCCATGAAGCAAGAACAGTTGGCCAGACGTTGTCTGGCCAAGGGCTAAAAGCATTGAGCAGGGGCAATGCCACATATGCGAGAGTGAGAAAACCGATGCCCGCAAAAGCAATTACGAAAAAGTTTCGCGATCTGCCGAAACGAACCGGCATGCGCATCAGGAAATAGCGTAACTCAAACCAATTGTGAGGTCCGGCGAAGAGGAAGACCGTTGCTACGGAAACCTGAAGCGGCAACCAACTCGCCAACAGCGCAGAGAAGCAGGCGCAGGCGATCAAGACGCCCGCGAAAACTCTTGTGCTGAGCTGGCGGCTCGTGGCGAGAGCTGCTGGACTTGAGCGCCACGCCGCTAAATCGATGTTCGCTGTCCGTTCCATTACGGTTCCCCTACTTTGCTGTTAGCGCTCCGGTCTCATCGGTATGATCAACTTAATGCCTGAGCCGTCATTCGCGTCAGGCACGATTTCGATGTCAATGCCTCCATATGTAGGGGCGCCCTTGCTCAGGTTTTGCGGCAACTTGCGCCAGAGATACGAACCCGGCGGGCCGGCATTTGCGCGAGCAATAATTGCGGCCGCGCCAACGACCGCGGTCCCTATTAACAAAGCGGCAACGGCCTTCTGGCCCCGAGGCTGCACCGAGCGCGCCAGCCAGACGCCGGCAAACGAGAGCGATAGAAACATGAACAGGCCTGCCAACATTGTCCGCGTCGAACTCTGTGCGATGCGATGCGCCATCGACTCATTCGTAGGCGTGTTTGCCAGCGCGGCACGGAGTTCCTGCAAACTGCTTTGTGAAATCTGCAAGCGCCCTTCGTAAGCTTTGCTGTCAGGAACGATCGCGAGACTAGTGTGCAGCACGACTCTGGGTTTTTCCGGAGACGGACTTCGTCGAGCGATGTCGCCGTAAGTGGGCATGGCAGCGGCGAGCAGCAAACAAAGAATGCAGAGACTAAGAAACTGTTTCATTGGATTGCCTCCGATGTTAGGGCAAGCTGACTCGCTTGCCGGTGTCCTAAATTGCCGCGCAGTATAGCGCAAAAACGGACGCGCCAAACTCGTGTACGTTTGGAGACACAGGGCTTACAAAGGTTGCACAGAGAGTTAAGCCAATTCCGACAGACTCCATCACGGCCGGTGTCTTATCAAACACTGCGATGTTAGAATGATCAGCAACGGTTGGCTAACACTAAATCAGAGGAAAACTTTGTCACGCGAACTTCGGGTAATCAGCAACAATCCTAAGCCCCGTTTGCCAAAGCCTGAGTGGCTAAAGATTCGCCTGGGCGATCCCGCAAATCAGAACCACGTTTTGAAGCTGATTGAGGGATTGAACCTGCACACGGTCTGTCAGGAAGCGCGCTGTCCCAACATCTTCGAATGCTGGTCCGATCGCACGGCTACCTTCATGCTCGGCGGCCATATTTGCACGCGCCACTGCGGTTTCTGCGCGGTAGGCAAGGGAGAACCGGGGCCGCTCGATCGAGAAGAACCGCGCCACGTTGCGGAAGCGGTGTCCCAACTCAACCTGGCCCACACAGTAATCACTTCGGTTAACCGCGACGATTTAGCTGATGGCGGCGCCGCACATTGGGCCGAAACCGTACGACAGGTGCGCGCTCTCAATCCTGAATGCAGGATTGAAGTTTTGATACCTGATTTCAATGGTGATGAAGAGGCGCTGAACACAGTGCTCGATTCGCAACCTGATGTTTTGAATCATAATACCGAAACTGTCGCGCGTCTTTACCGTCGCGTTAGACCCGATGCCGGTTACGAGCAGTCGTTGACCCTGCTGCGCCGCGCCGCGGCAAGACGCGACCAGGAATCCCGCGGCATGTTAACTAAAAGCGGAATCATGGTCGGGCTTGGTGAAACCTTTGCTGAAGTTGTCGAGCTGATGAAAGACTTGCGCGCAGTTTCCTGTGACATCATGACTATCGGCCAGTATTTGCAACCTCATGCGCGTCGCCTCCCGGTTGACCGCTACGTCACTCCGGAAGAGTTTGAACGCTGGCGCGAGCTTGGCATGGACCTGGGATTTCATCACGTCCAATCGAGTCCATTAACGCGTTCTTCCTACCATGCACGCCAACAAACAAATGGCGCGGTTGTAGAGGCAGCTTCCTAGCGCACACGTGCATAAGAACCTCAAGGCGGATACCCAACCTATGCAGGCAGTGATCTTCAAGCAGCACGGCGGACCGGAAGTGTTGGAATACGCCAACGCGCGCGATCCCACGATCAAAGCAAACGAAGTCCTGGTCGAAGTAAGGGCGTGCGCGTTGAATCATCTCGATGTGTGGGTGCGAGGGGGATTACCGGGTATTGATATTCCATTGCCGCACATCCCTGGGAACGACATTGCCGGGGTGGTGCGCGAAGTGGGCGAGTTAGTTTCCTGGGTGCGAACGGGAGACGAAGTGATGCTCCAGCCCGGCGTATCTTGCGGTCACTGCGCCGAATGTCTCGCTGGCCGTGACAATCTCTGCCGCGATTACGACATGCTCGGTTATCGTCGCGATGGTGGTTATGCCCAGCTCGTCGCCGCGCCGGCGGTAAATGTTATTCCGAAACCGAAAGAACTGAGTTGGGAAGAAGCTGCTGCCTTGCCTCTGGTAACGGTGACGGCCTGGCATATGCTGGTGACCCGCGCAGCCGTGCAGCCGGGCGAAAATGTTTTGATTCATGCGGCGGGAAGCGGGGTGGGTTCAATCGGGATCCAGGTTGCCAAACTTCGCGGTGCGCGCGTGATTGCGACCGCAAGTTCAGACGAAAAGCTTGTCCGGGCTAAGGAACTGGGCGCCGACGAAGTGGTGAACTACACCAGGGATGATTGGCCCAAAGAAGTTAAGCGGCTGACGGATAGAAAAGGAGTCGATGTCGTATTCGAGCACACTGGAGCCGCGACCTGGCCCGGCTCAATTGCGGCATTAAAAACCAACGGGCGTCTTGTCACTTGTGGCGCCACCAGCGGCTTCGCTGCGCAGACTGATCTTCGACATATTTTCTACCGCCACCTAACAATTCTCGGATCGTTCATGGGCTCGAAGGCTGAACTGCTCGAAGCGATGAAGTTCATCGAGAGCGGACAGATTCGCGCCGTGGTCGACCGGACACTACCGCTTGCGGAAGCGCGCCGGGCGCATGAATTAATGGAAGATCGCGCTCAGTTTGGAAAGCTGGTGCTGCTGCCTTAATTGGGTGGTCAGGTGTTCCTTAATGGCCGGCAATGCTGTTAGAGTGGTGCTTCTACTAAGCAATAGCCCGCCTGTCAGGCGCAAATTCTACTAAACATCAATCGCGGAAAGTTTGGAGAAAAAGTTATGAACTCACAGCTACAACCGTCGCGCGCAATGCTCACACTCGCCCTGTTCGTTTGCCTGTTAGCTTCATCTTTCAGCGCCCTCGCGCAGAAAACTGCTGCGGCGCTGCCCAAAGGCGTTGAGCTGGTCACTTCCGTTGAAGGCATCAACGAATACCGGCTCGCCAATGGCCTTCGCGTTCTAATGTTTCCCGATCAGTCCAAGCAAACCATCACCGTGAACATAACTTATCTTGTCGGCTCAGCCACGGAAAACTATGGCGAGACGGGCATGGCGCACCTGCTTGAACACATGGTCTTCAAAGGCACGCCGAAGCATTCAAACATCCCTCAGGAATTGACATCGCACGGCACGCGTCCCAACGGCACGACATGGTCCGATCGGACCAACTACTTCGAAACCTTCGCCGCCACCGACGATAACCTCAACTGGGCGCTCGATCTGGAATCTGATCGAATGGTCAACTCCTTCATCGCTAAGAAAGATCTTGACAGCGAGATGACCGTGGTCCGTAACGAATTTGAACTTGGTGAGAACAGTCCTTTCCGAGTGTTGCTCGAACGCACGATGGCTGCCTCTTACCTTTGGCATAACTACGGCAAGACTACCATCGGCGCCCGCAGTGACATTGAAAACGTGCCGATCGAGCGGCTACAGGCGTTTTATCACACCTACTACCAGCCTGATAACGCCGTCTTGTTGATCGCCGGCAAGTTTGATGAACAGAAAACGCTCGCTCTGGTAGATAAATACTTTTCGCCCATCCCGCGCCCGACTCGCATCTTGCAAAAAATTTACACCGTCGAGCCCACCCAGGATGGCGAGCGTGCCGTCACCCTGCGCCGCACCGGGGATACCCAATTAGTGCAAGCGCTCTACCATGTTCCGGCCGGCTCACATCCTGACTTTGCTGCAATTGACATCATCGCTCAGATACTGGGGGACACGCCTTCAGGACGTTTGCATAAAGCGCTGGTCGAGTCGAAGAAGGCGAGTTCCATCTTCGGTTTTGATTTTCAATGGCATGACCCAACGCTTGCCATTTTCGGTGCCGAAGTGCGCCTGGGTGATTCGCTTGATGTTGCACGCGACGCGTTGCTCGCCACCATCGAAGGCATCACCGCTGCGCCGCCGAGCAAGGAAGAAGTGGAGCGCGCGCGCGCCCAGCTATTGAAGAACATCGAGCTCACGCTCAACAACTCCGACCGCGTAGGACTCACGCTGAGCGAGTTTATTGGAGCCGGCGATTGGCGTTTGTATTTCCTGCATCGCGATCGGTTGCGCAAGGTCACGCCTGAGGAAGTGACGCAGGTGGCGGCGCGCTATTTCAAGCCTTCGAATCGGACGCTGGGATTGTTTATCCCTACTGCCACCCCTGATCGGGCTGAGATTCCGGCCACTCCGGACCTGAGCGCCGCGCTTAAAGATTACAAGGGCGATCCGATCGTAGCGGCAGGCGAAGCGTTTGATCCATCGCCGGCCAATATTGAAGCGCGTACCGCGCGCAGCGAAGCCGGTGGGATCAAGCTGGCGCTGCTGCCGAAAAAGACGCGGGGAGGCAAGGTGGTTGCTCAGATGACTCTGCGCTATGGCGACGAGAAGAGTTTGATGAACAAGTCCACCGCTGCACAACTCGCGGGCGCGATGCTGATGCGCGGTACTGCTAAACATACACGCCAGCAAATACAAGATGAGCTCGATCGTTTGAAGGCGCGTGCTTTCGTTGCCGGTGGTCCAACGCAGGCCGCGGTTACCATCGAAACCACGCGCGAGAATTTACCCGCGGTGATGCGGCTGGTAACAGAAATACTGCGCGAGCCCGTCTTCCCCGCCAGCGAATTTGAACTGCTCAAACAGGAAAGGCTTGCCAGCATCGAGCAAAACAAGAGCGAGCCGACCCAGATCGCCTTCACAGTCTTTAACCGCACACTCAGTCCTTTTCCCAGAGGCGACGTGCGTTACGTCACGACCTCGGAAGAGGACGTAGCGGACGTCAAGGCGGCTACCCTGGATCAGGCCAAGCAGTTCTACCAGGACTTCTACGGCGCATCGAACGCGACGCTGACCGTTATCGGTGACTTCGATGCCGCGGAGGTAAGTAAACTTGCCGGTGATCTGTTCGGCAACTGGAAGAGTCCCAAGCCCTTCGTGCGTGTGCCAAGCATTTACAAGGACGTCGCGGCCGTTAACCAGTCTTTTCCAACCCCAGACAAGGCGAATGCATTCTTTGTTGCCGGCTTTAATTTAAAAATACGTGACGATAACCCCGATTATCCGGCGCTGCTGCTTGGCAATTACATGCTTGGCGGCGGCTTCCTGAATTCGCGCCTCGCCGCGCGCATTCGACAGAAGGAGGGGTTGAGCTATGGCGTTGGCTCCGGGATCAATGTGAGCTCGCTTGACGAATATGGGCGCTTCATCGCTAACGCGATATATGCGCCGCAGAACGTTGAGAAGCTTGAAGCAGCATTCAAGGAAGAGATCGCCCGCATGTTGAAGGACGGCTTTACAGCTGACGAGGTGGAAGCTGCCAAATCGGGCTACCTGCAGTCACGCCAGGTTAGCCGCGCACAGGACAACGAGCTGGCTGGCCGTTTGAACAACTACCTTTTTCTTGGCCGGACACTTCAGTTTGACGCCGAGCTCGATGCCAAACTCAGGGCGCTCACGGCGGAGCAAATCGTCGCCGCGATGCGCCGGCACATAGACCCGGCAAAAATGACGATCATTAAGGCTGGAGACTTCGCGAAGAATCCACCGGCGAAGTAGGTCGACAGAGGCAGAAACAAAGCATTTTCCATTTTTCATTTGACATTTATCATTTTCCATTTGGCGGACTTTTGCTTGACCAGAATACAAGGGGAACTGATTTGACCGAACGCGATGACTGATGAGAAATGGAAAATGAAAAATGAGAAATGGAAAATGCTTTGTTTCTTCCGCCTCCTGCCGTCTGCTCCTGCCTCCTGCTTCTGCCGTCTGCCACCTGATTCTACTGGCTCGTATGGTCTTCAACGTTGAATCGCTTTTTGAGTAGTTCCAGGTTTCCTTTTGCCAGATCAAAATTTGTTCCCGCGATAACTCGCTTGCCTTCGTCGCTCGTAACCCAATCAACAACCTGCGGCGCGTTTGTTCTCAGATAGGCAGCGTCGTTCTTGTCCAGCGGCTTCCCATCTTTCCGGGAAAAAACCAATACGTAGGTGTACTGACCTCTGCGCACATAATCCAGATCTGCTTCAAAGCCGGTTTTTGGTGTTGGGACCGGCGAAGACGGTCCGCCGGCGGAGTTACTGGAAGAAGCTGTGTTGGTGTTGCTGTTGTTACACGAGATCAGCGACACTCCGACGCTGAGCAGGGCCAGAATAATCAGGCTGGGAGTCAGAACCTTGCGTGACATTAGGGTTCAAATATTAATCCAAAAAGGCAAAGTTAGGAATTCATTGTTCGAAAGGAGCCGCCATTGAATCAGGGACTCGCCTCTGGCTGAGGCTCAGTGGTACCTGTCTCGTCTTCACCTGATTCGTCAGGCTCCGGCTCGCTTTTCTGATTTCGTATATGAAGGATGGTGCAATCGGGGTCTTCATAGATAACCTCAAACCAGCCACTCGCTATGGCATTATCAAAAAAGTCGTTGTGTGAATTATCGGTAAACACATAGCGCGCACCGAAGCGATCGCGAATCAATGGTCCAGGATCCTCTTCCTTGCCGAGCGTGATGCGATCGTAAAGCTCCGAGAGGCCGGGGTTCCGATCATAAAGATAGGTTGGATCAAGTCCTGTCACATAAGCGTGGCCAGGGTCGAAATAAAACAAGCGGGGAAAGTCATCCCAGTCTGTATTGAAGATTATTTGGCTCGGCGTCAGATTGACACGCATCCATTCTGAACCGGCACGGTAATAATCGTGTGGCTTGCTATCACGAATGTCTGCGATCGTCGCGCGTAGAGTAAGAAGGAGAGCTAATCCCAGTGAAACTGAGACAGCGGCGAGAGCGATTGTTCCCCAGAGTGTCCTTAAATCATCATCTTCCTGCGATCCGGCGGCCTGTGGGCGGTCAAGAAATGGTTGCAGCTCGTCGAGTATATCGGATGACAAACGCGTGAACGTCGAACGAGCGCCAAGCAACCAGGATTGGAGTGCGAAGGCAGAAAAGATTACTGCGAAGGGTGGCCAGTATTCGGCAATTCGTTTCCAGCGCGCCGTCATGATCATTAGAACAGTCGCAAAGATCAGGAAAAACAAGGAATAATGCGAGCGCTTGCGGTCCGACGGATCAAAAGCCAGGTAACCTACCAACATCGCCACGCAGGCCACCACTGAGTTACCGAGGAATTCCCACGTGTCGTAGGGATACCATTCCGTGCCAACGCTGGTGGAGAAATCCGAAACCGTTAACTTGGTTTTCAAATGCTCGTAGAAAAGGTGAAGGTTTGTGGGAAAATAAGGATTGATTACCAGTCCGGCTGCTGTTCCCAGGAGGACCCAAACAATCGGTCGCCATTCAAAGCGACGTTCGGTCCAACCAATCACTGCCGTCCAGATTAAGGCTGCCAGGATGAGCAGGACAAACATGTCGTAAGTCAATGCAAAGATAAAACTCAACGGGATCAGGGGCCAATACTTTTTGCTAAAGAGAAGATGGATCGCGATTATCAGATAAATAATGGCGAAGGGCGGGGCCTTTGCCATGTTGAGCCGGTAGAGAAAGGGCGTCGAACAGGCGAGCAGCGCCAGGAGCCAGATTAGCGAGTAACGAATTCGATAACGAACCAGGAGCCAGTAGCATGAGAAGACTGCCACGCTGGCGAAGATAGTCGCAGAGATTTTTGCGCCCAACCGCAGATCCCCAAACCAGGTGAACGGCATCTGGAAAAAATGGAAAAGCAGGTGATGATCTACATATTGTTTCGGGTTGAGGCTGGTCAGCGGTAACCAGATAAACTGCGGCGGAAAGCTACGGATGCGCAACGACTCCCACAACATACGGCTCCACTTGATGTGGTAATAACCATCAAAATCTCCGCAACAGATTGCTGAGGTTGAGAATTGAAGTTGCCAGAATATCAATCCAATCGCGACAGCGCCTGCGCACAATTGAACAGCGCGTAATGCAGATTCGGATTTGAGAATTGCTGAAAGATGCGGCGAGGTTTTCATCTACCGCCCAACTGCTTTATGACAAGCGCAGCTTAGTTTCACAGTTGTTCGAGAAGTTCGAGGAAGGCGCGCGGGTCAATTGGTTTTGTCACATGCTCGTTAAAACCGGCGGTCAACGAGCGATTGCGATCGTCAAACATTGAATAGCCTGTGACCGCGACCATTGGCACCGCTTCGTAACCTGGCAGTAACCGCAAGGTTTCGGCGAGTTGATAGCCGTTCATTTCGGGCATGCCAATATCTGAGATAACGATGTCGAAACGATGCTCGCGCGCCATGGCAACAGCATCCTGAGCGCGCGAAGCTGTCGATACGTCATACCCGGCATGGGTTAAGAGTACCGACAACATCTCAGTCACATCGGAAACGTCATCAACAACCAAAGCAGACCGGCTCTTTTCAGTTTGACCTGTTGACGACTGATTCGCTGATGCTTGCAACCCGGCATGCCGTTCTCGAGTCGGCAAAAACTGACTAAAGTGTTGCAGGGAGGTCAATACGTTAGAAGGAGTAGTCGCGACAAAGTTTGACTCTATCATCGGAACCTTCCGGGATTCGGAATCCAAAAATGCTTAGACAACGATCGCGGGGGCATTTAATGTAGCTGAAAGGAGAATCCCTGTCTAGGATTAAGGGCCGCGGGGTTGAGAAATTGGTAATTTGGTACCCTACAGCTCCGGAGTGCGATAGGAAACCAGGAGTTGTTCCACCATCAGGCAAAGTTCGGCCGGTTCGAGAGGCTTCGCAAGGTGCATATTGAAACCGGCTGCGATTGCGGTTTCGATATCCTTTTCAGAAACATATCCGGTCAACGCGATAGCAGGAATTTCCTTCAGGCCCCTCCTCTGGCGCAAGCTTTTGATTAGTTGCAGGCCATCCATTTCCGGCATTGCTATATCTGAAATCACTATGTCGAAATGTTCATGATCGGCGATCAGGAGAGCTTGAACGGCGGAATCGCAAGGCAAAGTGTCGTAGCCTCGAATTCGAAAGTGTGCGTCCAACATTTCCAGGGTGTCTGGTTGATCTTCAACAATCAGAATGCGCGGGCGCCTCAATTTATTCTCGACAATGAGCTTCGGTTCATTCGCGCCCATGTATCGGCGGGGCGCTGCATTTCGCGGTAGTTTGACGACAAATATGCTTCCTTTGCCTGCGCCGGCGCTGTTCGCTTCAATTGTTCCGCCGTGGGCACCCAGGAGGCTTTTGACTAAGGTCAGCCCCAGCCCAAGTCCGCCGTGACAGCGAGTGCGCGAAGCATCTGCCTGTCGAAAGCGCTCAAAGATATGAGGTAAAAACTCAGGCTGTATGCCCGTACCTTGATCCGCGATCGTGATAATCGCTTCTGAATCATTGGCTTCGCATTTGACTTCTACGGAGCCACCTGCTGGCGAGAACTTGATTGCGTTATGAAGAATGTTGGAGAAAATTTGATGGAGACGAGTGCGATCGCCTTTGATGATTAGATCAGATGCTTCGTCAGCAATCTCCAGCCGCAGCTCAACGTTTGACTCGAACGCATAAGAACGCATGGACTCCACCGATTCCGACAGGCTGCCGGCGAGCGGAATAGGCACGTCTTCAAGGCGCATCTTGCCGCTCAAAATGGCCGACATATCCAGCAAATCATTTATCAACCGCTTGAGACTGTGAGCATTCCTATCGACTACCGACAGCGCCTTGCTGAAATCGGCAGTCGGCAAAATTCCGTTTTGCATCATGTGGACCCAACCGATGATGGGCGTTAGTGGCGTGCGAAGTTCATGTGAAAGGAGTGTTAGAAACTCATCCTTGGCCCGGTTCGCATCTTCCGCCGCGGCTCGCGCGGTTTGTTCAACCCGGTAAAGCCGCGCATTCTCAATCGCGAGAGCAATGCGATCGGCGGCCAGTTGCAGAAGCCGCACATCCTCCTCAGCGAAGTGCGCAAACTGCCGGTGGCCGACATGAAGCACGCCAATAGGACGGCCTTCAACCAGCAAAGGAACGCCCAGCAAAGACTTGATCCCCTTCTGGCGCAGCAGCGGGTTAAAAATGTTAGCTTGGCTTACGTCGTCAACAACGATCGGCTGGACTTCCGCCACTATCCTGCCGGCAAAACCTTTTCCTACCGGGATGCGCACGCCGAGTTCAACCTCTTCTTCCAGTCCCCGCGCCGCCCAGGGGACGAGTTCGTTTCCTTCGGTTCGCAGCAGCAGTATGGCGACTGTGTCGACCTTCAAAACCTCGCGGATCCGATCGAGCGATTCTGAGAGCAAGTCATCCAGCGACAGATGGGCCAGCGCCGAGTCAGTAATTTTTTGTAGGGCCGCCAGGCGTTCCTCAGCCTGTTTTCGCTTGGTGACATCTCGGGCAATGCCGGTAAAAAAGCGCCGGCCATCCCGGTAAAACTCCCCAAAGGAGAGTTCCAGAGAGATCTCTTCGCCGCTCTGATGCAGTCCGGGGACTTCAACCGCTACCCAGGAGATATGTTTTTGGCCGGTCTCTAAATAATTCTTCAGTTCCGCGCGGTAAAGATGACGAAGATACTCAGGCATCAGCTTAGTCAGACTGGCCCCGATCAGCTCTTCCATCGGATAGCCAAAAATGTTTACGGCGCCACGATTAACAAACAGGATGGTGCTATTTTCGTCAATGGTGATAATCGCGTCGGAAGCAGTCTCCGTGAGAATCCGGGAGCTTTCGACAAAATCCTCGGGAGCTATTCCAAAACGCGTGGGGAACTCAGCCGGCAAGTTGTTGCGTGCCATTTTGGCATTCCTCCTGGCGTGATTTGGCGGCTAGAGTTTGCAAATTTCTGAAGCTTGATAGTTTGTGGTTCAACAAAGAAAAGCTAAACTTTCACCCTTTTGAAGTCAAACTCCATTTCCTGGATCTACTCGGTGAACTTTGTGTGCTCAGTGTCGCTGGTGAATGCTTTTGAGAGTTTGTTTACCACGGAGCCAGAAAGAATACAAAGGCTGCACACAGAAGTTCTCAAACCAGGACACTATCCGGTAGCTGTGTTACGTTCTGATTAATGTACCCAGCCGGTAATCTTTTCATTCCCACGACGCACGGCCGGCTTGAGGCAATCCTCAAGGAGCCACGCGCTGATGCGGCTGTGGGCGTTGCGCTTGTGCTTCATCCGCATCCGCTCGGTGGAGGCACGATGCACAACAAGGTCGTGTTTCGCGCCGCGAGTGCACTTAATGATGTGGGGCTGATCACGCTGCGGATAAATTTTCGTGGGGTGGGACAAAGCACCGGGGAGCATGACGAAGGACGAGGTGAACTTGAAGATGTGCGGGCCGGCTTGCAGTATCTTGCTGCGACCTATCCGGGAAAACCTATCACACTTTGTGGCTTCTCATTCGGTGCTCGCGTGGGATTGGAAGTTGGAATCTCAGATGACCGCGTTGTTAACCTGATAAGCATCGGGACACCGGTAGACAAGTATGAGTTTAGCTTCCTCGCGGCCTGCCGCAAGCCGATACTGTTTGTGCACGGCGATGCGGACGAGTTTGGCGACGTCTCGCGGCTGCAAGATTTGGTCGATCAGATAAGAGAACACAATGCGAGTGTGGAGTTGAGAATCATTAAGGACTCAGGCCATTTCTTTGAAGGCCACCTCGACGAGCTGAAACAGGTGATCACAGAGTGGGTGAAACGCCATTTGCCAGCGGGCGGGTAGCTGTTGCGATTGCGATAGCGACGTTCCGCCCGGTATCGGGCTCTCGTCGAATCATCCTGGCCTTGCAGTTGAGGTTCACAAGTCGTGTATTGTCCCGCTACTATTCACTATCAACGCAGGAGAGTAATGCATCCTCGAAAGGAAAGCGGGCTAAAGATTTAGCTTCATGCGAATGATTCACCGAATATTCATAACGCTTGCTTTGCTTAGTGCCTTGGCGCCGGTCAGCGTCCTGGCCCAGAAGATAGGCAAGGAAACGATCGTCTCTGAAGGTAAGAAGCGAACTTACTATATCTACGTCCCTAAGAGTTTGAAGCCGGCGTCAACAGTTCCTCTGATAGTGCTTCTGCACGGCTCAAATCACGTGGGCCTTTCGCTTGCTGAGAAGTGGGATGACTTGGCGGAAAAGGAAGGCGTGATTATTGTTGCGCCTGACTCTGCTGATTCCGCTCACTGGTCGGTGCCCGGCGATGGGCCTGTTTTTCTGCGCGATCTGGTGGATTCGATAAAAAGCAAATACCCGATCAACGCAAAGAAGGTCTATCTCTTTGGACATTCCGGCGGCGCAGTTTTCGCCTTGTTGATGTCGCTATACGAGTCAGAATATTTTGCGGCCACGGCCATTCACGCGGGGGCGCTAAACCAGGAAGCCGCCTTTTTGATCGATTTGGCGAAAAGAAAAACGCCTATCCAAATTCAGGTGGGGACGGTTGACGAATATTTTCCACTTAAGGTCGTGAGGGCCACACGCGATGCGATGAATACGAAGGGATTCTCGGTACAACTGATAGAGATAGCAGGGCACAACCATTGGTATTACGATCTCGCGCCTAAGATTAATGAGGCGGCCTGGGAGTTTCTCAAAACCCAGGAGCTGTCAGGCGAGCCACGGTTTGAGGAATATAAGTTCAGATCTGAAGGACGAACCTCCAAAGAAGCCACCGAACAATATAATCGCGGCCTGGAACGTCACCAAGCGGGCGATATGGCGGGAGCTATTGCCGCGTACACCAGAGCCATCGAGCGCGACTCAAAGTACGCGGAAGCCTACAACAACCGGGGCGTCGCTTACATGACTCAGAAGGATTACGCGGCAGCGATTTCCGACTTTACCCGCAGCATTGAGTTGGCGCCATCCGACGCTGCCTACAACAACAGAGGCAGTATCCTTTTTTCTCAGCAAAAGACCGAACAGGCAATCGCAGATTTTACCGAAAGCATAAAACTGAAGCCGTCCGCCGAAGGCTACACGAATAGAGGCGTCGCCTATCAACAGACTAATCGGGACGCGCTCGCTCTGGCTGACTATGAACAAGCCATAAACTTGAACCCAAAGTTTGGGCGTGCTTTTATCCTGCGTGGTTTGATTTTGCTGAAGGGTGGGGGCCAGGATATCGCGGCGCAGAAAGATTTTGACAGAGGCTTCCAGCTCGACCCAGGTCTGCACGCGGAATTCGATCCGATGATAAAACAACTGCGGCCCAACCAGTGAAGCAACTAGTCGCGACCAACTTTCGACGTCTCATCCGTTCTGTGGAAAGAACTGATGGAAATAAACTGTGCGGGCAGTTTCTTGTCGCGCAAACGCAACTTGATGAATGTATAGGCGACGGCAACCACAACTGAGAGAACAAAGCCGGCAAGCAGCTGCTTGCCCCGGCCGTCTAAATCAGACGAAATCTCGTCTTGCAGGACGCTAATCAAGAGCAAGCTGAAATGATAGAGCGCAATTGCCGTAGGCATGGCTTTCAGACCTTTCAGGAGAGGGAGTGACGTAGCCCGCCGTGACCTTAGACACCCGCGTTGTAACTTTGTTCCACTGAAACCACTTTTACCAGGCCATGAAGAGCGGAATTAGATTTTCCATTTCTCATTGGTCATTTTTCATTTGCCATTTCAGATGATGGGCGCTCATTGGAATTGGCAATGGTATTGGCATCGATCCTGTCTTACAAATGGCAAATGAAAAATGACAAATGACAAATGGAAAATCTCCTCCGTTTTGCTACCTATCACTCATCACTAATTCAAAAGCGCTTGCATGCGATGAAGTCCGCTGGCTGCTTCGGTGAAGCCGGGTTGTTGCTCGAGGGCTTTGCCGTAATGCCGTGCAGCTTCCAGATACTTCTTCCGCGTTTCGTAAATCCGGCCGAGATTGAAATGGGGAAAGGCGTAGGACTCATAGCGCGGTGCATAGAGAGCGCGTTTAAACCAGCGAACGCTGCTGTAAGAATCGCCTTTGGCCAGCAGATAACTACCGATATCGTTGTAAGGATTTCCCAGCGTCTCATCGACGCGAATTGCTTCCAGGCATTCTGCAATCGCTTCGTCGTAACGGTTTTGAAAACTATAAACCCAGCCAAGAAAGGTGTGTGCTTCGGCGGTGGGATAGGTTTCGATCGAGCGCTTGTAAAGCTCGATCGCCTCTTCATAGTTCTCCGCGAGCTGGGCCTGATAAGCCTCCTGGAAAAGCTGCTTGGCTTCATACTTCGCCGCCGGCGAAGCGTCATCCTCGTAAGCGTCGTCTTTCATTAGTTCTTTCAATTGCAGTCTGTCTTCTGTTTTTGGTTCTTGTCCAGACGCTTGATGCGACCTTCCACTCTTGGGGCAATCACTTTCTTTGCAATTATCGCACTCTGCAAAACGTCGGAGTCAAACCGCGCCCGCTCTCGTGGAATAAGCAATCGCGTACCTTTGAACATTGCGTATCCATCTCCGCCGTCGATTCGCTACATAATCGCTTGCTGCGAGCGTGTAGTTTTTTTCTCGTCCAGAGGCCTACCGTTAACTATCAGACTTACAAGGCGCGAGCCGGCCGGTCTTGTCGCATCAAACGTGAATTTTATCCCGGATACTTGCGGAAAGCGGCCCGGCTCGGCATCTTCCGCGCTGCGATCCACGCCGTGCTCCAACACCTGGCGCACCGTTCCGCTACCGGACCGGCACGAATTATCTCATCGGCGCGAATCGAGCCGCCATTCGTCAGGCCAACATCCGCGCCAGTGGCTGCCCGAAATGCGTCTGCAATAAAATCGCCGACGTTTGTTTCCATAGTTCGACCAACTGCGCTTCTGGCATCCAGGTCTACGGCTGTGCGGCCCACAACCTGGGAGAGCTCCTTGAGCAGCGCTCCATATTTGCGATTCAGCGCGGCAAACTGCGGATCATCTTTCGTTTTGTCGGTCACCGGGATCACTTTCCAGTCGATTCTTTCGACAGCGCCGGTGCTCTTCGAAATGTTGAGATCTATTTGACCGAGCGTCGGCCCGGCCTCCAAGCGCTGTTGTGTCGGTTTCGAGGGACTGAATTATACTCGGCACGAGGCAGAAAATCAGAACCGGAAGCGAACGGGGTCCTCAGCCAGGAGCCCGGCTGGGGTGGTGGTGGCCATCGGCGGAACGGTCAGCGCTTTGATCAGGAGGCAATCAAAGATACTTGTAATCCCCAGTTGCGGTCGACAATAGTGCGTTGAGCGTTGAGCCGGTCGCTACCGCTTCCGGTTCTGATGTTCGGGGTTAACTATTTTCATGTCGGCAGATGAAACAGTTTTCTTAACGGGGTTTCCGGGCTTCATTGCCAGCCGTCTGCTGCGGCGTCTGGCAAAAGAGGGCGGGCGATTTCTGTTGCTCGTGCAACCAGCTTTTGCCGGGCGCGCGCAAAAGGAATTACTCAGCATTGCCGAGCACGCCGGCAGATCGCTCTCCGACTTTGCGCTGTTGCCCGGCGATATCACCCAACCCGATCTCGGAATGTCGCCGCCGGATCTGGAAGCGGCGCGTTCTCAGTCGACCACCCTTTTTCATCTGGCCGCAATTTATGATCTGGCAGTGGCGCGTGATGTGGGGCTTTGTGTGAACGTTGATGGAACGCACAATGTTAACAACTTTGCCGGTTCGCTACCTCATCTGCGCCACTATCATTACGTTTCCACTTGCTATGTCGCGGGCAAGCGCACCGGCAGGATTTTGGAAAATGAGCTGCGACACGAAGCCGGCTTCCGCAATTATTATGAGGAAACTAAATATCTGGCGGAGCTGGAAGTTGAGGCCCTGAAACGAGAATTGCCGATCACTATCCATCGTCCTTCAGTCGTTTGCGGTGATTCGCGCTCCGGTGAAACTGCCAAGTATGACGGCGTTTACTATTTGATTCACTACCTGCTGAAGTGGCCGTCAGTGCTTTCTGTCTTCAACATCGGCAACAGCGACGTGGCCCTCAATCTTGTTCCGGTCGATTTCGTAGTGGAGGCGATGGCAACGCTCGCAGAAGATCCACACTCCGTTGGGAAGACAGTGCAGCTAGCCGATCCAGAACCTCTAACAACTCGCGAACTCTTCAATACAATTGCGCGCTGCATCGGGGGCAGGGAATCGCGTGTCACGGTGCCGGCCTCTTTGGTGGAGACCTCGCTGATGCTTCCGCTCGCGCCCAGGATTACCGGCTTGCCGCATTCGGCAGTTCCTTATTTCTTCCTCAAGCAGACCCACGATACAACCCAGGCCAGTGCACTCCTCAAACCACATGGCATCTCCTGCCCGCCATTTGAAAGCTATGCGGCAGCGATAGTCGACTACGCAGCTCGCCATCCTGTTTTACCCGCTTGACAATCGGCTTGATTTAGAATTAGTCTAAATCTAGTGAAGTTCGCAAATCGTAAAACTGAGGAAAAACTGACGCGTCAGCGGGAGGCGGTGCTTCAGGTCATCCGGTCAAGGGATGACCATCCGACGGCGAACGAAATTTTTCAGGCGGCTCGTCTAAATTTGCCGACGATCAGTTATGCGACTGTTTACAACTCGCTCCGGTTCTTGAAAGAGGCGGGGTTGGTACATGAAATCAAGTTTGGCGACAGCGCCAGTCGTTACGACAGGGAAACTGAGCGGCACGATCACGCCATCTGCAACGAGTGTGGAAGGCTGGTCGACTTCGATCTGCCGGAGACAGCCGAACTAATACAAGCAGCCGCCCGAAAGTCGAAGTTTAAACCCGCGTCGGTTCACCTGACGCTAAGAGGGGTATGTCCCGACTGCCGCAAGGCCTAGCCGGGAAGTCCAGGGTTGAAATCATAAATTGACAATTGGAGGATTCATGACAGCAGCGACAGCAACAGCAATGGAGAAGGCGATGGTTGGCCAGCCAGCGCCAGATTTCGATATGGCCTCAACTAAAAACATGGAGAAGCTGAACGAAGGCGTAAAGCTCGAAGATTACAAGGGCAGGTGGCTTGTACTCTTGTTCTACCCGCTGGACTTTACGTTTGTTTGCCCAACGGAGCTGACCGCATTCAGCGATCGCTATGAAGAATTTCAGGGCATTGGCGCCGATATTATTGGCGTGTCTACCGACTCCGTTTTTTCGCATCGTGCGTGGATTAAGACGCCGCGTGACAAAGGTGGTGTAGAAGGACTCGTATATCCGCTTGCCGCTGACGCAACCAAGAATGTTTCGCGCGACTATGGTGTGCTGATTGAAGATCGCGGTATTGCGCTTCGCGGTCTTTTCGTAATCGACCCGGAGGGAATTCTCCGTTACAAGGTCGTTCACGATCTGAACATCGGGCGCTCGGCCGAGGAAACGCTTCGAGTCATTCAAGCGCTGCAGACTGGTGGTCTCTGCCAGGCGGAATGGAAGCCCGGCCAGAAAACACTTAACGCGTAAGGGGGCGGACCGGCGACAGACGACCGAAGACCGATATCAGTCGGCGGTCGTCCGTCATCGGTCAACTTAAAATCATGGGAATGAGAATCGGAACAGAGATGCCGCCACTCGACGGCGCGACGGAATGGTTTGGAGGCACACAGGCCCACGCGGAAGCGGAGGCCAGGGGTCACCCCACGCTCGTTCACTTTTGGTCGATGAGTTGTGGTATGTGCAAAGACAACATGCCCCGCGTTGCTGAATGGCGCGACGAGTTGAAGGAACATGGCCTGCGCGTAATCGCGGTCCACATGCCGCGCTACGAAGCAGACACAGATCTCGAAGGCGTTCGCGAGGCCATTGCGACTAACTCAATTACTGAGCCTTGTGCCATCGATAATGAACACAAACTCAAGGACGCCTTTCAAAACGACCACGGCTATGTGCCGGCGTATTATCTTTTCGACGGCGAGGGCAAGCTGCGCAGCTTTGCTGCCGGTGAGCGCGGCTTGGATTTACTTAAGTCAACTCTCGACCGGGTGATGGCGGCTGCCTCACAGGCGGCAAGTGTGTAGCGTCGCCGCGTTATGCTGAGGCGGGGCCGGAGAACTGGCGGGCAATTAGAAATAGCAGGGAAAGACTAACTGCGGCCGCGCCTATCGCCACTCCGGCGAGCAGAAAGATCATCAAACCCACAAACAACCAATCGCTCAATGTTCCCTTGCGCGCCTCGCCTGCGGAAACAGTAGCCCGGGTGCGCAGCAATTCAAGATTCATTTGATTTGATTTCCACCAGGCATCGAAAATATCGCCAACCAACGGCAAAGATCCGAGGATGTAGTCGATCCCGATGTTCATGCCCATGCGCAAAAGCGTGACTCGAGGAACACGGTAGCGAACCGCCGCACCAAGAATGTAGAAGGACACCAGGGAAGTGGCAGTGTCGCCGAAGCCGGGTATCAGACCAACGATTGCATCGAGGCCAAACCGCCAACCCAGGCCCGGGACACGAATCAAGTCGTCCATGAGCCAACCTAAACGGTTAAGGCTGTCTTCGATCGTCACCACTCGTTGCGGCCGGTCGAGCGTTTGGTCGAGGCGTTCTCGCTCTTCAACTTTGTAAGGCTTCGTCATTTCCTCTGTATCTCCCCCTTGTCACCAGACAGGCAGAAAGCCCTGTTCTGCTCGTCAGCGTATCCGCGTTACCTGTTGCCAGAAAAACTTCCCGACGCGAGCAAAAGCATTCAACGGATTGCGGTCGCCGCCTCTTTGCTGGTTTATCTTGGCGGGCAATCCCAGGGAGGTTGCCAGTTCCTGATCGGGTTTCGCGATGTCTTCATCGCCACGCTTGCTGGCGAGCCAGCGATTGAAGGCCCGGGCCACACCTCGCCTTTGTTCTATGGGAGCCTCTGCTATGAGCGCGCCGCGAAGGTCGTCGAGTTCGGCGATTTCGAGCAGATTTGCGCGGTAATAATTCCTAAGCGCCGCCAGCAGTTTTTCCTCGCCGAGAAGACGCTGCAACTGAACAAACATCAGCGCTCCTTTGGTGGTGACAACTGCCGCATACTGAAATGTGTTGCGATAATCGCGCGACGGCCGGTTTGCATCCATGTCTTCGCCGCCGAAAGTTCGATACAAACGGTAAACTCCCTGCAACTGATCTTGCAGTACTGTAGCCGCTTTTTGTTCGCCGTAGACTTCGCGGAAATACAACAATGCTGACCAGCTGGCCATTGCTTCGTCCAGCACTGCCTCGCGAGCAGGGTTGTTACCCACCGCCGCGCCCCACCACTCATGGGCAATCAGGTGGGCCACGCCCCACTCGAGACTCTCCTCGACCGAAGGTCGTTGTTCGCGAATAATCTCCGGAAGATTACGCACTGCCGGCGAATCAAAATCGACATAGTAAGCGCTCGCGATCACTTCCAGTCCGGCAAACTCGTTGCTGCCCAAACCTGCTACCAGAGGAGCCTCTGCGATGTTGAGCGTCTTGAAAGGCAACGGCCCAAATTTTGAGCTGAAGATTCGTAAAGAATCCTGGGCCATCGCCAGCACACGTTTTCCGATTCGCTCATGCTCCGGAATAAAAATCGACCGCAGAGTAGTTTTCCCAACTACAGTTTGTTCAGAGCGCAGATTGCGGCCGGCAATGATCGCAAAGTCTCGCAGCCCCGTGGCAGAGAAGGTCACTGGTTTTTCATGGCCGGACTTCTCATCTTCCGCGCCGGAGGTGAAGACAACTACATCCGGAGCGATAGCTATGGTCACTTCGTAGTCGGCCGCTTCATTGAAGATCGTGTCGCCGACACTTGGTTCGAGCTTGCGCGCCCATTCATCACCATCATGCACGGCGAGCACCGGGTATGCAGTTCCGAGCAACATCACACCACGACAACGAAAGTTGAGATCTCGCGGAGTGCGGATCTCTCGATCGCCCCGCAGCGCCGCACTAACCTGCTTAACAACATGCGTGGTGAGTCCGGTTTCATCCGGATCGATCTCCGGTACAATCCCTTTGAAGCCGACAATAACCTCGGTGGCTTTTCCAGGAAGCACTTGTTCGCGCAGGTTTACGCGTAGAGTTGTGCCCTGGTCATCTATTGAATAGTTGAGTGGCGTACGGTCTGCCGCGGAGCGAACCTCGGTGATGTCAATACGAGGCTCCTCGATTTCCGTAAGCTGCGTGCCCGAGCCGGCCGAACTCGACGCTTGATCGGGACGGAGGTTGGCATAGAGATGAAAGTAAAGAACTGCGGTTGCATGGTCGCCGAGGTTGACCCAGCGGACTCGTTCAGTCCCTGCGTAAGAAAGAACATCGAAATCGATTTTCAGTTCAATCCGATAACGCGCCCGCTCTTTTTGCTGGGCCTGGCCCGCGTGCGGGCGCGCTACAGAACCAGGCGATAGCAGCAGAACGCCAAGGCATACCGGGATAGCAAGAATAGGAACGGTAATTTGCGAGCGCCGAGATAGAATCGAGACCGCCGACATTTGAGAAGAATTAAGCATTACTTACGCCGTTTCGGAGCGCCGCGAAGAGATTCAGTTATTACAATCGACTGAATTACGTCGCCACGAGCGATCGCATCAACCGTGTCCATGCCGGCAACCACATTACCAAAAACAGTGTAGCCTCCGTCGAGATGTGGTTGCGGTGAATGTGTCACAAACCACTGGGATCCGCCGGTGTCCTTCCCCGAAAGCGCCATTCCTACCGCGCCTCGCTCGTAAGGCACCTGGTTGATTTCGCACCGAATTTGATAACCCGGTCCGCCGTTTCCATCACCGCGCGGATCGCCGTCCTGGATTACGAAGTTTGGAACCACGCGATGCACTGTGATCCCGTTGAAGTATTTCCTTTGAGCGAGCTGGATGAAGTTGTCTACGTTCAAAGTCGCGTCTTCCGGCAATAGATTAATCGTAAACGAGCCTTTGTCGGTTGTAACCAATGCCGTGACCAGTTTGTCGATGCGCGCAATCGCGCGTTCGTAATCCGCGGCCGTGTTGCGCGTCTGGACAGTTCCGATTCGGGAGGAGAAATCGCCGCAGCCGTTTGCTTTTAAGAGAGCTACTGCTTTGCGGCGCACCAAATAATCCTGTGAATCGAGCGCAGTTTTGATTGCCTCGTTGGCTTGGGTGCTTTTCTCTTTCGCGAGCGAATCCAGAAGCGCGAGCGCTGCGTCGTTCAGTTCCTTGTCGGCCAGTGCCACTGGCAAGGCTGCAATGAGCGCGCTTGTGTTGGTTTCATCCGGGGACATTTCCCCCAGGAGCTCTGCTGCCGTCGCGTGGATGATCACATCGGATTCTTTGAGATGTTTGCGCAACACCTCGTCCAGGTCTTTCGGTTTGAATGCCGCGTACGCGCGCAGCACATCGGGTATGGCGTATTCGGAATGAACAACAACCAGCGTATTGATGATAATGCCTGAATTTCGGTAGTCGAGCATGCCACTCAGGATGTCCTGCGCTTCTGCTCTAAGCGATTTATTCTCTTTGGCAGAATCAGGCAGAGCTGCTATTTCGCCTAACCCTTGAGCGATGCTCGAAGCTGCTCGCCAATCGACAAGAAGCGCTTCCTGGGCCTTCCGTCTGGCTAACTTTCCCGCGCCCAGTTGTGCCAGGTAAGCGGCTGGTTGAACGCGTGCGATGGCTATCTCCACTTCCGGCGAGCCAGGACCCGTAGCTGAACGAAGTTCTTTCAACCAACTGACAATTCTCTCATCGTTGGAGGCTTGCCTGACGCGGCCCAGCGCAGTCGCAATTTCAAGCAATTCGTTAGCAGGAGCAGGATGCCTCGACGGCGTCGCATTGTTTCCTGCGTGCATGGCTAAACTTGCAGAGGTGAGCAGCGTGGCGCCGCGCTGAATCAGTGGAACAGCAGCGCGCGCGTCTTTCAAAGACGCCAAAGCCCGGATTGCGCTAACCCGCACGCGAGAATCCTTGTCCTTCAACGCTCGATCGAGCAGCGTTTCAAAAGAAGCTTTATCTTCTGTCACCCCAAGCACGCGCGCCGCATTTGCTCGCACGATTGGGTCAGGATCACGCGTCAGAAGTTTGCGAAGTTGATCGTTGCCGTCCTTCAGTTTCAGGCGGGCAAGTGTGTTCGCAGCGTCGGCGCGAAGGCGCGGGTCTGAAAAACGCAAAACTTCCGCGACGATTGGACCCGCATTTGGCGGTTTGGCGCGAAGCGCGGCCGTCAATCCCAACAAAATTGCCAGGCGGTCCGGAGCGGAACGACGGCGTGCTTCAAAGGTCAATGCCTCAAGAATCGCGCCACTCAATTCACGACCGCGCGCTTCCTGTTCCTTCGGCAAAGCCGCTGCGATTTTGCCCAGGGCTTCGACAGCTCGGGCACGCAGGAGGGAATCTCTGCTGTCCCTCAAGAGGCCCACCAACGCATTTGCCGCGAGCGGCGATTCAATTTCTCCCAGTGCAAATGCAGCCATCGCGCGCACTTCCGGCTCGTCATCCCTTTGAAGCAAGGGAGTTAGAGCGGTTACGGCATCCTCGTTGCCGATGCGGCCTGCTGCCAGCGCAGCTCGTGAGCGTACCGCCGCATTGCGGGCAGAAAACAAGCTGCGCAGGTCATTGTCCCAACGACGTTCGTCTTCTGCTCGCACGATTTGCAGCAATAGAATCTTCGGCACCGGATCGCCGGAAGTCGGATTCTGTAACTCACGTCCGCGTCTTTGAGGGAAAACATTTGCGTTTGTAACCAGCAGCAGTGCGCAAGCCATTAAACCTACTCCACTGGCGCGGGACAGGAAGCGATCTGACTTCAAAACTGGATTCATGTGGGTGTTCGTCACCAACCGGTACCAGCATGGAAAACATGAAAACTAACTGGGCAACCTGACGTAGGGGGAGTTCGCTCTCTATGTATCAGGTAGGCGGCTTGGTTATGTCAAGGTGTTGGGGAAGCTAAGCAAGTTGGTCGTTCGCAGAGATGAATTCGTCCGCGCGATTCCTGGGACCATCAAAGCCCGCACTACCTGAGGCAAAAGCAAAAGGCGCCTCACCCTTTTCAGGGAAGAGGCGCCCAAAAACGGTTCGCGTAGTAGAGTAACGTCAGCTGGCAACGCTTGAGGCGCTTTTGATCTCCGTTGAAGGAGTTGACGGTTCTTTTGAATCCGTCTTAATTGGCTTCATACTGCTGGTGTCGAGAGGCTGGTCATCGCGGCCATTGCTCTTGCTCTTTTCGGCGCTCATCTTGATCATTTTGCAGGTACCTTCGAAAAGCGCGCCTGGCTCGATCATCAAAGACGCGGTCTGAATGTTTCCATTCAATTTAGATGCGCGGCCAAGTTCGAGACGCTGGCTGGCGATAATGTCACCATTAACTGTGCCTTGAACAATGGCAATCGCAACTTCGATGTTGGCATCAACTTTTCCGTTGGAGCCAACGATCAAGGTTCCAGTGCTGGAACTGACGCGGCCTGACAAGTGACCGTCAACACGCATCATCGCCTTGAAGTTGGCTTCACCAGTTACGACCGTGCCGCTACCGACGAAGCCGCTGAGGTTGCCTTCCTTGATTTCGCGCGCAAGCGATTCACTTTCCGTTAGTGCCTTTGTCGCACCCTGAGCGTAGTCAGTCTGTGGCTTTGCTTCAGGAGTTGTTGGCTGGTACGAATTGAGGGGTCTGGGGGCGGTATAAGTTGACACTTCCTGTTTTTCTGGGGAAGTCTCGTTGTCCGCCGACTCTTTTGGGTTCTTTCCTATCCTAAGCATTAAAAACCTCCGTTGTTTGGGGGCCGCGGATTAAGTCACAGGTTCCATCGCGGAAGTTAAAAGTAACGAAACTACGCGCGCCTTGAGTTTTAGTGGAATTATCAGCCTTGACGACTGTTTTGATTGATCAACCGCCGCCCAGAGGCGGGGTACACATAATAGACAATCAAACCTTTCGCTGTCTAGCCTTGCAACGCAAATGTAATAGCAGAGTTTATTGATGCCAAAAATGAACTGGGTTTTCCGGCTGCTGAAACATTCTGCGACGCCAGACCAAAACCAATCTTGAACGCGTGCCATCCGCGACGTTTCCAACCCTCCAGTGGCGTTTCGATTTCTTCGGCCTGGGTTCAATGACAGTTACTTTCTTTGGGAACAGGGTGCACACCAGCACCTGTCGGCGGTGCCTGACATTTGTGTAAGTCTACCGGCGAGTGAGCTGCGACAAGCTGTGACGCGCTATTTACCGTTCTGAATATTCGCAGCGAGCACGTCGTTAAACGCGCAGATGGCTGCCTTTTTTGGCGCAGTTGGCAGCTTAAGATTTGTGATATCAACCGAGTTGTTACCAATTATCGTGGCCGAGCCTAACTTTATCCAGCCCTTGCCGAAGTCAACGTATAAGGGGACGAGCATGGCGAAATTATTCGAGACACCGCTCTGAGTTACTTTTCCGGAAAGAGAACCATCACTATTGATCTGGTAGTCGAAGCGATAACTCGGCAACTCGGTTCCGTACACGTATTCATTGAAAAACCAATCCATCTTCCCGTTTCGCTCCAGGTCCATCGTCCGCGTGATGTGCTTCTCAACGATTCGCTTGAAGTCTTCTGTTGATACATCCTGGTTGAAATGAGACTGAACGAAGTCCTTCATCATGGCCTGAAACTTTGCATCGCCACCTTGTGACTCATACATCATCATCCGTATCATGTGCAGGATGTAAGCGCCCTTGGGATACACCAGGAATTGATAGACGGCACCCGTCTTGGCGTTGCTCAAACGATAACCCTGCGTTACTGGACCAATGGTGTATGGCTTACGGCCTCTCGTACGAGGTGTAGCTTCAACGATCCGTCTGCGTTGATCATCCCAGAAGTCAATAAACTTGCTCAGGTCTTTGCGTATATACCAGACATAAAGCGAAGCCGAGAATTCGGCGAACCCCTCGCTCATCCATTGGTCGTGATAGCTGTTCCAACCGATTATGTGTCCCCACCACTGATGAGCAATCTCGTGCGGAGCGACGTAGCGCCAGAAGTTGTCGGTTCCACCGCGCATGCCCATTAATTGAGTACGCTGGGTGGTATCAATGAAAGCTGTATAAGGCATGAAAACCAGCGTGGGCCAGGCCTGGCCAAAAAAACCAGCGGGCTGTTGGGTCATCGCGATGCGGGAATAGGGAAGCTTGCCAAAGTAAGCGTTGTAGACCCGCGTGGCATTCTGCGCGTCGCCAATGGCGGACTCCGCCATCTTGGTAGTAGAGATCGATCCGAGTGTTGTCATCGTATTGATTCCGGCGCGTTCGGCCTGCTCAATGGCCACTTGGATCTGTTTTAGTTCATCAGGTATCTCTTCATTGGCGTAGAACTCGATGTTGTAACCGGTTTCCTTGTCCGCGACTTCTTTCTTCTTAAACCTGCCATAATTGAATCCGGCAACTGCCAGCTCAATCGCACCACTCGACCACTTTGCCACGTTTAGGTCGCCGTCTCGTATATCCGGCCCGGTTGGGGCCCCAGTACCGACAAATGTCATGCCCTTGGGATAGCGGAAAGTGATATCGAAGATGGCCCGATCACCAAACTGCGTACCGCCATTATTCGGATACCAGGTTGAACGAGGTACAAGAATAAAGTTGCCACCTCCTGAATCGCGCAAAGCATCGCCGCCGTCGTATTGCACAGTCAGGGTGTAGGTCTTTCCGGTCTCGAGCGGCTGCGGCATAATAATTCCGAAGTCCGCATCTTCGTCCTTTCCTTCCTGGATGAAGTTTAAATCTTTTCCTTGTCCATCCTGCACCCGACTAACCCGAAGCGTACGGTAAAGACTAAGAAGCACGACCCGAGCCGGCAGCAGCGCGCGAAAGGTAACTCGATCCGTGGCGCTGAGATGCGCGCCTTTTATGGTGCCGTCGATTTCGTGGCGGGTTATATCTATTAGCCGATGATCCTCGGAGCTACTGGCCGTCCCCTTCTCGTATTCGTCCAGTCGGTGGAAGGCCGTCCACAATCCCCCATCCTCTTCTCCATAACTCAAGAGCAGTACTTCTTCCGGCGAGACTTCAGGGATTCCCAGCGGATTGAAGAGATAGACCAGTTTATTGAACCGCTTCCCGTTGATAAATGCGGTAAAGAATCCAGGACGTTCAGGCGCGTAAAGATCGGCAAGCACGCGCAATTCGCTATTGTCGCGAAGTCGCTTGCGCAAGAGCGTTTGATTCTCACGAAACCGATCGTCGGCGCGGCTGGCTTGCGGACCACTTACTCCCATTTTCACCGCCGGTGAGTCCTTTACTTCCTCAAATGTTTTGTCTGTAAACCGCAGCGTGAGGGAGGTGAATTGTTCCGTTATGGAAGGCTCATTAGTAAATATCTTCAGGCTATTCTTTTCAATCTCCGTCGGAGGGATCAACGTAAACTCGCCGTCGCCAATGAAAACAGCTGCTGAATAACGACCTTCAACCGGCGCCAGAAAATAGAGTTCGCCACCGCGTAAGTTGAATGCTGCTCCTTCCCTCTTAAGAACTAGGTTATTGACAGTCGCATAAGGACCCGAAAAATCCTGAACGGATCTCCCCTGTTGTCTCAACTGTTGGTAGACTTTATCGCTATTGGCCTTCATTGCCTCGGCGCTCACATTCACGTTTGCTTCGATCGCCGCTATTTCCAGTCGCAGGTCGACGGGTACGCTGGCTCCCTCGGCTACTTTGACATTCTCCTTGCGAGCGTCATTGAAGCCCGTTGCGGATATCACAACGGTGTAGACTCCAGTGGGTAGCCCTTCAACCTTGTAGTGTCCCTGCTCATCGGTTAGGGCCGTGAAACTTTGATTGTTGGCCTCGTCGGTAATCGTTACAGACGCACCGGACACGGCGGCCCCCTTTGGATCGGTAACTTTTCCTTCGATACGACCACCTGAAGCGTGAACGACGATTAATGGAATCGTCAAAGCCGCGAGCAAGAGCAGCCATTTAGCGAAAGTTCTATTTCTCTTATGCATATTTTCCTTCCGAGAAGATCGAGCTTGCGAGGGCAGGAGATCAGGACAACCTGATGAAGCACCATTATTTAGAGGCTGCTTGTGGCAGTCAAGCCGCCAACGCGCGGCGATCCGTTTGTCAGACGCAAATCAGGCGTGGCATTCTGACTAGAGCGGGAAAGGAGCTCAATCGTAACAAGCAGGCCGTTTTGAAATAAGCAATGATCCAACGGCCGAACGACTATGTCTGAAGAGAGCAAAATACGAACTAAACTGCTTCGCGGAATCGGCACTGCGATCGAGGACTTCGCCATGATAGCAGACCGAGATCGCATAATGGTGTGCTTGTCTGGCGGCAAGGACAGCTACACGATGCTGGAATTGTTACTCGACCTACAGCCGCGCGCTCCCGTGAGATTTGAGCTGCTGGCTGTAAATCTTGATCAAAAACAGCCCGACTTTCCCGCGGACGTGCTCCCCGGCTACCTACAAAATCGCCGTGTCCCCTTTCGAATAATCGAGCGGGACACTTATTCCATCGTCAAACGTCTCGTTCCGGAGGGCAGAACCTACTGTTCCGTTTGCTCGCGTCTCCGGCGTGGGATTCTTTACAACGTCGCAGTAGCGGAGGGTTGTAACAAGATTGCGTTGGGCCATCATGCAGACGACATAATTACTACCTTCCTGCTAAACCTCTTTTTCGTAGGCACACTCAAGGCGATGCCTCCGGTGCTGCGTTCAAAGGATGGGCGCAATACGGTCATTCGTCCCCTTGCTTATTGCCGCGAAGCTGACATCGCTGCTTTTGCCAGCTTGCAGGAATTTCCAATAATCCCATGCGATCTCTGCGGCTCACAGCCAAACCTCCAACGCGCGCGCATTAAGCGGTTGATAACTGAACTTGAAAAAGACATTCCAAATGTTCGCAGCTCCATGCTGACCGCGCTCGGCAATGCTGCACCGTCACACTTGCTGGATCACCGTTTGTTTGATTTCAAGAAACTCAAAGCTGTGGACGGCGACGTCGAAGCAGAACTCGATCTCGCTGTCGGTCACACGCATGAGGATTTAAGTCCGGCTTTAGTTTCGATCATGTGACTGGCTGGATCATTTGCTCGAGGCGCAGCCGCGAAGAGAGTTTCTGCTTAATTTAGTATGGCGATAGCGAAGAAGAAACCACTTGATCTCAGCGCCTTACCACAGGGAAGTGTTACGGAATACTCAACGCTTGTCTGTCTCGCCTGCACCTTCGAGATCTTTACAACTCAGTTGAGCCTGGCGCCACGCACTGCATATTCCGAAATAAAAAAGTATTCGCCGACGATTACGGAACTGACAGCGCCGAGGGCGGCGCCGCCATTCTTTGACTCGGAGGAGAAGCATCCGCATTGTCCTTATTGCAAGGCTGCGCGCCGCTGGCATGCCCGGTTTGATACCACCCGTATCGAGGGCGATAAAGCTACCGATGCGGCTCGCCGAAAACTAATCAAGACTCTCCCGCGGAAGGACAACCAGTTTCAGGTTATTGAGGCAAAGTCAGACAGGCGAAGCGTCTTTTTCGACTGGCTCGATACGCTCGATCACAAACTGGATATTCAAGACGACAATTGGCTGCTTGAAACTACGCGGGCATATCTTGCCCGTTCCGATCCGAAGATGGATTGGGCGGAAGTTTTCAATGGCGTGCGCGCTGTGCGTCGCTCGCAGCGGCTCACCGAAGCCTGGAAAAAGGAAGACGCCCGCCTCTTCCTGGCGCCAGTCGTCTACAGCGAGGCGTTAATCGTTCAGTACCTCGTCAGTAGATCACATGTTCATGGAGGCTGGACGCTGGAGGGGCGGCTGACATTGCAGGAGTTGATCCGCCGTCTTCGTTATGGCGGTTATCTCGAGGCAAAAGAAATCTCGCCGGGAGATCAGTTTGAAATTCTGGAGCAGTTAATAGAAAAACTTTCCAGTGGCTCCGGCAAGGTCAAGCTTTACTACATCGTCGACCGCAGAGATTTTCTCGAGAAAGTGAAATCAGTCTATGCGCGCTATGCGACCTGAGTAACAACCTCCGCAAAACGAGCAGAGGGCCAGTGTAAAGCAAGCAGCGGGGGCGAGCCCGCCTTCCTAACCTGAGAGATCCAATAGCAGCTTGCTAAATGCTACCTTGAGAGCCTTTCAATCAATAGTCAAACTCAATCTTGAAAAGCTCTCAGGTTGGGAAGGCGGGCTTGCCCCCGCTGGTTAGCTAACCCTCAATTAGGGCTTCCTGAGCTTTGCGGAAATCATTCAGCATGGTTCCATTAGCATTGGGTTGGTCTTCGATAGTGATGCGTGACTGGGCGCCGTCTTCCAATGCCGATTGCATTGCGCGAGATGATCAGTGTGGGCGGCAACTGGCGTCGTTTGAATTCGTTAGCCGGCGACTCCACCCGGTTCAAAATATCGTAGACCATGGTTGGATCATTTCCCGCCGTAATAATTTCTTCGGGAGTCGCCTTCTGTTCAAAGTACATCTTGAGAATTGGATCCAGCGCGTCGTAGGGAGGTAGTGACTGATCGTCAAACTGCCCGGGCGCCAATTCCGCCGATGGGCGCTTCTCAATAATAGATGCCGGAATGATTTCGCTTTTCCGATTGAGATGGCGCGCCAGCGAATAGACTTCCGTCTTCAAGACGTCGCCGATCACAGCTAATCCGCCGTTTGTGTCACCATAAAGAGTGCAATAGCCGAGCGCCAGCTCCGACTTATTGCCAGTAGACAGCAGAATCCGTCCCTCCGCGTTGGAGAAAGTCATCAGGATATTTCCGCGCAGGCGCGATTGCAGGTTCTCCGTAGCACGAGAACTCGACTCGGCGGTTGCCGGCGGCAAGTCGAGCTCTTTTAACAACACCTCAAATGCTTTGGTTATAGGGCGCTCAATCACTTTCATTCCGAGACGACGGCCCAACTCCAGTGAGTCGTCCACACTTGAGCGAGAAGAGTAGGGTGAGGGCATCATTACCGCCAAAACATTTTCCGCGCCCAACGCTTCACAAGCCAGCGTTGCCACTACAGCGGAATCGATACCGCCCGACAAGCCCAGAACCGCCGTTGTAAAGCGGTTCTTGCGGGCGTAATCGTGAATGCCAAGCACCAGCGCGCTGCGGATGGTTTCAATATCATCCCCGGGCAAGCAGCGCTCGTCCGCTACCCCGCATTCAAGATCAACTGTGCCAAAAAACTCTTCGAAGGGAGGCGCCTGCAAGACGATCTTCCCCTCGCAATCTGAAACAATACTGGCGCCGTCGAAGATTATTCCGTCGTTTCCGCCCACAAGATTGACGAACACAATAGGAAGGTTTGCCGACTTCGCTCGATGTGAAACCATTGCACATCGCTGACCCATCTTTCCCTTATTGAACGGCGAAGCATTGATCGAGACCAATACTTGCGCTCCCAACTCAATCAGTTCGTCCGACGGATCGTTTGGATAGAGCCGGTTCCTCCAGAATGTCTTATCGTTCCAGAAATCTTCACAGACAGCCACACCTAATTTGCTGTCGTTTACTGAAAACAGATGGCGCTCGCGCGCCGGCTCGAAGTACCGGGGATCGTCAAATACGTCGTATTCCGGCAACAAGGTTTTGTCGGCGAATCCGATAAGCCGTTTATTCCGGATTACGGCAGCAGAGTTGTATAGCCTACGGCCAGTCGCCACGTCGTTGGGCCTGACGGTCCCCACGACCGCTGTCAGTCCTTCAGTTGCTGCGATGATTTTTTCCAGCGGTTGCAGGACGCAACGCGCCACGTCGCGATCGAGGAACCAATCGAGCGAGGTGTAACCCTGTATGCAGGCTTCAGGCACAACCACAAGATCTGCAGCGTCCTTCCTGCCTTGCTCAATCGCCCGAATAATGCTGGCGGTATTGCCTTCGTAATCCCCGTTGGTAGTGTTTATTTGCCCGATGGTTACGCGCATCTGGTTTGAGCTTCGATCTTAGCCCCCGATCTCAGAACGCGCAAATGAATCGACCTGATTTGGTAATCGTTCATGCCTCATGATCTCATTGTTCCCGGCGAACCGGTTGAGAGGTTCACCCGAGCTGGGCTATAGTTCCAGAAAGCGGAGGGGTCGCATAATTGGTAGTGCAGCGGTCTTGAAAACCGCCGACCGAAAGGTCATGCAGGTTCGAGTCCTGTCCCCTCCGCCATTTTCTTTCAACAACTTACCGCGACTCATAAATCACCTTCCATCCGTTCCAGTAGCGACTTGGCGCGATTTTGACGCGCTTTTGGCGGCCAATTCGCTAATCTTCGAACCAGGAGGCTCCGCTTCACTGGGATCGCGGGCGTCTCGCCCGCAATGAGCGCGAAGCGCGAACGCTTTAGCTTGAGACACGTTGGCTTCG
>JBKOZZ010000091.1:0-5713 GCA_046726155.1 Acidobacteriota bacterium | reverse complement strand
GAATACGCCGTGATCGGAATCTACATGTACGATGGCGAAGTGTTTGACATCATTCGCACATTGAAGCCGTCCGGTCGCGGTGAGCTGGAAATCACCGACGTTAACAACGCTTACATCAAACGTGGTGAGATGACGTGGGAGGAGCTGGAAGGGTGGTGGACAGACGCCGGAACCTTCGAGAGTCTTCTGCGCGCTTCTAATCTGGTGGCTGAGACGGGCGCAAACAAAATGGAGTTGAACCGGGCGGTGGAGATTGGTGCGAATGTCTGAAGTCTTCAGGCCGGGTGACATTCAGGATGTTTCTATCCGCGACTTGCGAAAGTTTACCGACTCGCGCGGTTGGCTAGTTGAGCTTTTTCGTCAGGATGATTTAGCGCCTGAGTTTCATCCCGTGATGGCGTATCTATCATCAACGAATCCAGGAATCACTCGCGGACCACACGAACATATAGATCAGGCGGACCTTTTTTGTTTTATCGGCCCATCAAACTTCAAGCTGCGCCTGTGGGACAACCGTCCAGAATCGGAAACTTTTAATAACGTCGCCACGCTGCATGTTGGTGAGGACAATCCAAAGGCGGTGATAATTCCTTCTCGCGTGGTTCACGCGTACCAGAACATTGGTTCGATTCCTGGGATTGTGTTCAATTGTCCCAATCGGCTTTACATGGGCCGGGATCGAAAAGAGCCAATTGACGAAATACGCCACGAGGATGATCCCCAAACGAAATATAGAATGGAAGATTGAAAAGCATTTGCCGATTTCCAATTGCCGATTGCCAATTCAACCCCCCAGCTGGGAGATTACTTGTGTCCATAAATGCTAATCGATCGCCAGAATTCGCTTGCAATCGACTCAGCAAGTTGATCGATTGTCGCCAATCGTCAATCGGCAATCGGCAATTGGCAGTGTAATGAAGATTGTTCGCGTCATCGCTCGCCTTAATGTGGGAGGGCCGGCCAAACACGTCGTTTGGCTTAGCAGGTTGCCGGCGGCGGAATACGAATCGCTACTTGTCGCGGGGACGGTGCCGCCGGGCGAAGATGACATGAGCTACTTTGCGGCAGAGATGGGTGTGACGCCTTTCTTTGTTCCAGAGATGAGCCGCGAGATTTCGTTTAGGGATGTCCTCACCATTTGGAAACTCTACAAACTTTTCCGACGCGAAAGGCCTGATATTATTCACACGCACACAGCCAAAGCCGGAACTGTCGGTAGAGCCGCGGGATTGCTGTACCGTTGGGTAACCCCTAACGCACTGCGCGGACGACCACGGGCTTGCCGATTTGTTCACACTTACCACGGACACATTTTTCACAGTTACTACGGGCCACTGAAGACGCGCATCTTTCTCTTGATAGAAAAAATGCTGGCGAGGTTGATAACCGATCGCATTGTTGTTGTAAGTGAACAACAAAGACGCGAGATCAATGAAGAGTTTCGTGTTGGACGGGCGGATCAATTCTCCGTGATTCCGCTCGGGCTTGACACCGGCGTCTTCGCCAACTGGAAAGAACGCGCGCGATCGTTTCGCGATGAACTTGGGTTAGGTGCAGATGATATTCTGGTGGGAATTGTTGGCAGGCTCACCGAGATCAAGAATCATGAACTGTTCCTGCGCGCCGCTGAGGTGTTCAAAAGCCGGTTTTCCCAGCAGTCGCCGGATAGATCCGTGCGATTCGTAATTATTGGAGATGGCGCGCTGCGAAAGACGCTCGAGCGACAGGCGGATTCGCTAGGCCTGGCAGATGATGTGATATTTACAGGCAGCCGTCGAGACCTCGATAACGTCTACCCCGCACTTGATATTGTTGCCCTGACTTCGCGCAATGAAGGAACACCCCTGACGCTAATCGAGGCAATGGCAAACGCTCGTCCGGTAATTTCTACCGCGGTTGGCGGCGTGGTCGATTTATTGGGAGCCTCAAATTCGCAGGATCCAGGAGCGCCCTTTTGGATATGCCAGCGAGGAATCGGCGTCATTCCCGATGATCCGTCAGCTTTTGCCGCGGGATTGGCGTTTCTTATCGAAAACGCAGAGCTGCGTCGTGAAAC
This sequence comes from Acidobacteriota bacterium, assembly GCA_046726155.1. Taxonomy (GTDB): domain Bacteria; phylum Acidobacteriota; class Blastocatellia; order Pyrinomonadales; family Pyrinomonadaceae; genus PSRF01. The sequence goes on along the minus strand of JBKOZZ010000091.1, from coordinate 3,657 downwards.
TGGCGAGCGTGGTCTACAATTCGTTGCGACCCACTATTCCAAGGAGCGGCTGTTAACGGACATTACTACGCTCTATTCGGAATTGTTACCAGGGAAGGTTCCGGAGTGTCCGACAAACTTAAGTTTGTCGTAGCTGTCAAGAAGAATTTTAGCCAGGATGAGCGACAAACTGAAGTTTGTCGGACAAAAGGAGTCTCAATTTGCGTGTACTCATAACGGGCGGCGCCGGCTTCATCGGATCCCATCTTGCCGACGCCTATTTGCATCGTGGTGACAATGTTTTGGTGATAGACGATCTGTCAACCGGAACCATTGAAAACATTCAACATCTCAAAGGTAATCCGCGATTTCATTACACGATTGATTCTGTTCATAACCAGCCGGTAACGGCTGAGCTTGTCGACCAGAGCGACGTAGTGGTTCATCTGGCCGCGGCGGTAGGAGTGAAATTGATCGTCGAGAGCCCGGTGCGCACAATTGAAACGAACGTGCATGGAACGGAAGTGGTCCTGGCGCTGGCAAACAAGAAGCAGAAGCGAGTGCTGATTGCTTCTACCTCGGAAGTGTATGGCCTCAGCAACGATGTTCCGTTTCGCGAAGACGGCAATCTCGTTATGGGCGCGACGACCAAAGGACGCTGGAGCTACGCATGCTCGAAGGCCATAGACGAGTTTCTGGCTCTGGCTTACTGGCGCGAGAAAAAACTGCCGACAACCATTGTGAGACTTTTTAATACGGTCGGACCACGACAAACAGGCCGTTACGGAATGGTGATCCCCACCTTCGTCAAACAAGCGCTCGCCGGCCGGCCGATAACTGTATACGGCAACGGTAAACAGACGCGCTGTTTTGGTTATGTTGGTGATGTCGTGGGCGCGTTGATCAAACTGATGGATCATTCCGACTCGGTGGGTCAGGTCTTCAACATTGGCTCGACTGAAGAAATCTCAATCCTACACCTCGCGGAAAAAATCAAGGAGTTGACCCACTCAGATTCGGAGATTGTCTTCGTGCCGTATGACGACGCCTACGAGGAAGGCTTCGAGGACATGCCGCGCCGTGTTCCCGATACGTCAAAAATCAACCAGTTGGTCGGTTTCAAACCGGAGATGACCCTCGAAGGCATATTGGAAAGTGTAATCGATTACCACAGCGGCGGGCCCAGTTCTCTCGACGACTGACCAAAACAGCCGCACCGCCTGAGTCACAAGGGGCGGCAAAAAGCGCGCGTCAGAAGTTCGCCTGAAAAAGAGCGGGATTGTTTTTGATCCTGATGAACGGAGTTGCTCCGTTGATGCAAATTTACGCTATACTAAGCCACTCGTGGGATCTGGCAATTAGCGACTCAATCGAGAAGCGTACATAAACAACTCACTTATACCGATCGCTTATAGTTTTCCACCGAACGCTCTGTTGTTCTTTCGTTACCTCCGCAGACTGCAGGCTATCTGCACAACCAATGGAAGAGAAGGAGAAAAACTAAGATGCCAAGAGAAGTGAATGCGACCCAATCCTACTTTGACAAGGCAGTAAAGCTGGTCCCCACGGAAATCGTAGGAGCATACTCGGTGCTCGCGGGGATAGTAGGCATTAGCTCGACAACAGCCGCTGTACCTGAAGACTCGCTGTCCAAAATCTTGATTCAAGTAATTTTCTTTGTGCTGTTGCTCCTGACGCCGTTGTATCTTTGGAAGATCTCTAAGGTCACCAACATAGTGCAATTGGTAGTCACCACTCTGGCTTTTATTTTGTGGATTTATACCCTTGGTGGCCCATTCGCCGTATGGGGAATCTATGAACCTAAAGTCGCCGCGGTCCTCTTGACGGTGTGGTCACTGGTTATTCCACTTGTCGTCAGACCTGACTAAACGGCGAGCTTTGCTTCCCATTCCCGAGTCGACTACATGAGCCCGGGGTGTACCCGCTACCATTCTTGCGAGTTGCCGTGCGGAATGCTCCAATTCTGACAACTGTGCCGCTTGTGCTTTCCTCGCAAAGGGGGTCTCTTCTTCTACTGCAGGATAGCGCTCGTGCCGGTGACCGCCGCTGTGATTTTGTAGTCAGTGTTCCTGACTTGATTTGATGTCCGGTATCGATTAGCTTTCCTCTTACACAAACCAGTCTAATAGTTTCCCGGTCTCGCTTTCAGTATGCCGTTTAGGTCGCTCAATTTTCTGGCTGTAGCCGCGGCGTCAATCCTGGCGCTCGGTCTTACTCCGCTGGTGCGGACCCTGGCGCGGAGCTATGACATGGTGGCCAAGCCAAAGACCGACCGCTGGCACAAGAAACCTACGGCAATGTTCGGTGGCGTAGCGATATGGCTGGCGGTGGTTGTCAGTTATCTGGTCTTCATTCGTCCGACTACAACTCAAGGCTGGGCCCATTTTCCGGGATCGTTTTTGGACGTAGTGATGGGCGCCAGCACTTTTCTCTTTCTGGTCGGCCTGGCTGACGACTTTCTACATACCAAGCCATACCAGAAACTCATCGGCCAGGTCATGGGTTCGGCGTTCATCATTTATTACGGCCTGGCTCTACCCTGGACCAGCTATTTGTCGCTAAACGTCGCACTGACTATCTTCTGGCTGATCGGCGTAACGAATGCGGTAAACCTGCTCGACAACATGGATGGTCTGGCCTCAGGGATAGCGGTAATTGCGTCTGGCTTTCTCGCGATCAGTTTCCTGACGACGGGCCAGCTGCCGGAAGCGCTCATGATGCTCACCTTCGCAGGCGCTCTGCTGGGTTTTCTGGTTTACAACTCCAGCCCTGCATCCATCTTCATGGGCGATTGTGGGTCGATGTTCATCGGATTCTTTCTGGCGAGCGCGGCTTTGGTAAACGTATCAGGCGGTCGTTCAAGAAGCCTTCTGCCTGTGCTAGCTGTTCCGATCCTGGTTTTATTCATACCAATTTTTGACACTACTTTTGTAACCATTCTCAGAAAGTTTTCCGGTCGAGCTGCATCGCAGGGAGGGCGCGACCACACGTCGCACCGGTTGGTCGCGCTGGGAATGTCGGAGCGCCATGCAGTCTGGATGCTCTATGGTTTGGCGGCTCTCTCAGGTGTTCTCGCCTTGTTGGTCCAGGAGGTTAAGCTCGATGTAAGTTTGGCGGCGATTGCCGGTTTCACAATCTTGTTGACGCTGCTCGGCGTCTACCTGGCAGGCGTTAAAGTTTACGACGAAACTGAGGAAGCTTTAGCAGCCGGCGAGAATTCTCTCTACGCGTTTCTGATTGATCTCTCCTATAAGCGCCGCATTTTCGAGGTGTTGCTGGATGTCATACTCATACTTTTAGCCTATTGGGGCGCTTATGCGGTGAAGTTTGGGGCGTTTTCAGGAAGCACCGCGTGGAAACTTTTCCTGCGGACACTGCCAGTGCTGGTCTTCGTAAAAATGGCGACCTTTCTCGTAATGGGGGTTTACCGAGGCATTTGGCGCTATACAAGTCTCGACGATTTGATCGTCTTTGCTAAAGCTGTAGTGCTGAGCTCCGTTTTGAGCGTGCTGGTTGTGCTTTTTGCTTTTCGCTTTGAAGGCTTCTCACGAACCATCTTCATCATCGACGGAGTCCTGATGTTCATGTTCCTTGCCGGCAGTCGCATGGCCTTTCGTTTGTTCCGTCAAGTGATCCCCGTCACCAGAAGCCGGGAGG